>JAJTBE010000009.1 GCA_021287065.1 Bacillota bacterium | reverse complement strand
AGTCAGATGGCAATGCCCATGGATTAAGGCATGGATTGGTCTTGTCAATCACGAGTTTTGAAGCGGTTTGCCCAGCTCCCGGAGAAAACTTTTTGAAAAAAGTTTCCTCCGGACCTCCATCCCAAAACTTTTGAATTGGGGACCGACCAGGGATTTGGACCGACGGGGGGTTGGGGACCGTCAGAGGGAACCACGCTTTTTTGGAAAAGCGAGGTTACCCTCCGAACCTCCCTCCTTGAAAAACAAGAGCATTGGGCTGGGGAATTTGAGTGAATTTTACTAATTCAGTGGCATTGGGGACCGACCGGGGATTTGAGGACCGTCAGAGGGAACCACGCTTTTTTGGAAAAACGAGGTTACCCTCCGAACCTCCCTCCTTGAAAAACAGGAGTATTCGGGATTGGAATTTGAGTGGTTTTTACTAATTCATTAATATTGGGGATTCAGGGTAAAACAGAATTATACACAGTTCCCTATGTATTTACAGGTTCTGTTTTGATCAATCAGTCAAAAAAACGAGGGGAGGGGATTATTGTTTTTAAAAAGTCTGAGCGCAAACATTCAATCAGGATGTTTTTCTTATTTCTGATTTTTGTAATATCTGCAGTAATCTCCACCGACACATCTCCTGTATCTGCAAAAGAATGGGAATGCTATTACAGTGTGGATTTTTATAAAAAAGTAAATGACAAAGTAACTCTGAAGTTTGATAAAGAGCTTAGATTTGGTGATGGAAGACAGTTTTATCAGTCTGCGGACATCGGTTTTTCCAATTCATTCAATAGCAAATGGGAAGCAGGCGGAGGATTCAGGCAGGGGTTGACAAACAGCAGAAAATCCCAGAAGAGAATTGATACTCCTTATGTTTACGGCACATACAAATGGAATGCCGGCAGTTTTAAAGCTTCAACAAGGCTTATGTACGAACAGAGATACTTTTCGACAGGTGCGCAGCATGGCAGAATGAGGCTCAGGCTCATGTTTCAGCATCCCTTTAAAAACAGCGGTTTCTGCCCTTATGTTTCGGACGAGGTTTATCTTCAGCTTGGAGGCGATTCGGGTTCTCATGTCAATGCAAACACACTCAGCCTTGGTGTTAAGCAGAAATTGTTTGACGGTGCGGAGCTTGATCTCTCATACAAAAAGCAGAACCGTGACAACAGAACAAAATACGGAGAGTTCAGAACAGAATATGATGTGCTCTCGTTTAAACTGCGGTTTGATTTGTAAGCTGGTTAATCCAGATCGTCCTGAACCCTGACATAAGGAACAAAGGAAAGAAATTTTCTTATCAGAGCTGTGTGAAAAGGAACTGTGCCAAAACAGGTGAGTTTGTTGAGAATCGATGCATAATTCGGCACTCTCATATTTCTGCCTTTTCTTTCAAGCTTGATCACTTTGCCTACTACCTGGGATGCTTTTACCGGTTTTTCAGGTGTTTTGGATCTTTCTGCCTTTGTAACCAGATAGGTATCGCCAAGTTTAATTACCGATCTGATAACTCTTCTTATGACAACCATCGAACCAAGGCGGTAAAATACAAAATCGCCGACTCTGATCTGATCAATGGTTGCAGGTTTGATTGTTATTGAATCACCGGGTTCGAAGGCAGGGTGCATATCTTTATCAGAAATTGAAATAACGAGATCTTTGCCATGTCCCAGTGTGTTCATATACTTGCCGTATTGTGTGGCTTTATTTACGCCCCGGCTTAATTCCGAATTGAAATTATCCACCACCGGGTTGATCGGTGTGTAGCCTCTCTCCACTTTAGCCTCCTCATAGGGGAAAACTTACTTATTTGTCTGTGTGCAGATTCGCAAAAATAGCTTCCGCTGTTACTAAGTCCTGAGGAGTTGTTATTTTTATATTAAACTCCGTTCCTTTGGTTATCTTTACACGATAACCTGCCAGTTCCAGAATGGAAGCATCGTCTGTTACCATCAGGTTTGATTCTCTGATAACTTCGTATGCTTTTAAAAGAAGATCCTTTCTGAAAACCTGTGGTGTCTGTATCCGGAAAATCTGATTTCTGTCAAGTGTGGTTTCAACAAATCCGTCGGCATTAACTTTTTTAACAGTGTCAGTAACCGGAATGCCCGGAATTACTCCATCATGATATGGTGCTTCATCGAGCAGGGTTTTCAGCATATCGGTGGTGGGGAATGGTCTTGCTCCGTCGTGTATGGCAACATAGCTGCCCGGAGCCTTTATGATTCCCTGATATACGGAATCCTGCCTTTGGGCGCCGCCTTCTATGATTTCCATTATCCCGCTGATTTTGTATTTCTTTGTTAAATCAGCGAATAATTCTATGCTTTCTCTTGATGTAACAAGTATGATGTTCTGAAGCCTCGGGTCTTTACGGATAGCTTCGAGAGTTCTTATAATTACCGGTTTGCCTGCAAGATCCGCCAGAAGTTTGTTTTGCCCCTGCATTCTTCTGCTGCTTCCTGCTGCAGGAATTATCGCAGTAAATGTATGACCGCTTGTGTTGCTTTTTTCCATTCTATTCTCTGTGATCGCCTTTTCCTTTGTGGTGTGACTGGGGTTTGCCCTTTACCCTTGAGAATATCATTTTTCCGGCTACTGTCTGAATTACGCTTGTTACTTCCGCAATGATTTTTTCGCCGACATGCCGTTTTCCGCCTTCCACAACAACCATTGTGCCGTCATCAAGGTATCCGACGCCCTGTCCCGATTCTTTACCTTCCTTGTTGATTACTATTTCGAGTTCTTCACCGGGGAGGAGAACGGGTTTGACTGCGTTTGCCAGTTCGTTGATGTTGAGCACTTTAAGCCCCTGAAGCTGGGCTACTTTGTTAAGATTGTAGTCGGTTGTAAGCAGGTCTCCGCTAAGCTCCTGAGCAAGCCTGACCAGCTTTGCATCGACGCCGATTTCTTCAAAATCCTTGTTTGAAATTTCGATACCCGGGTCTTTGCGGAGGCTGTGGAGAACATCGAGTCCTCTTCTGCCTCTGTTGCGTTTGAGTCCATCTGCTGAATCTGCTATGGTCTGGAGTTCATCAAGAACAAATTTGGGAACAATGAGAGTTCCCTCGATAAATCCGGATTTGCAGATGTCGTAAATTCTGCCGTCAACGATGACGCTTGTATCAAGAAGCTTGACATTGCGGGGAGCCATATATGAGGTTGATTTGCTTCCGGGGTTGCTGAAAAGCTGCCCGAAGCTCTGAACAAAAACCATTCTGGTGGCGAAAAATACGCCCAGATATCCCCAGAAGATTGAAATAAGCAGATATAAGAACGGTTTTATAAATTTACCGATTACGGCAATATCTTCAAAGGGGATAAAACCAAGAACTATATTGATGAGGCTTGCTATGATAAGACCAAAAATCAGGCCTATGGCGCCGAGGATTGTTTCCTGCATGGAGAGTTTTTTCATGCCGAGGACGACAAATTCGATAGCTTTCATAAAGAAATTTGAAACGAGAGGAGTTAAAGCTATACCCACCAGAACGCCCAGCAGAACGGTGAGCCAGAGATTTACCGGAGAATTGAAGGACCACTCCGCATTCCCTGAGCCGCCGTAAACCTTTTGCAGGTATTCAGCCACCTGGTATCCCATGAGTCCCCCAAAAGTGGACAGTATGGAATAAAACATGAACCGGATGAACTTTGCCAAGCCATCACCTTCTTTCTGTATAAGGCAGTTTAATTAAGGTTTCAATATATGATTCCTTTTTCCTGTGTGTTGATAATATCAGTCGCTTAAAAGTTTTAAAACATCCCTGTCGTTTCTCATATCCCTGAAATCTTCGTCGTTTATAAACTCATTCTTAAAAGCGGGATTGAGATTGAAAGTCGTTTTTAATTCGTTCAGCAAATTTTTCCGATCACCGAGTTTTTTGTAAATAAGGGCAAGATTATAATGATAAACTGCTTTGTCAGGGGATTTCTCCACTGCAGCTTTCATTCTCTCCAGAGCTTTTTCGGTTTTACCCTGATATAAAAGGCTCAGGGCATGGTTGAATATAAAATCTGTTTCATCAGGAAATGCTGCCGAAGCTTTTTCAAAGATTATTTCTGCCTTATCCATCGAATTATCTTTGATATAAATATTTCCTATGTAAATATATGCAGATTTGTTCTTTGAGTCAATAGCAATTACCGATAAAAGTATTTTTGCCGCCTCGTCGTTTTTGCCCTGTGCAGAATAAGCTTTGGCTTTTTCTACAAGGGTTCTGGTATCTTTGGGATCCAGTGCAAGCAAATCCCTGAAAATCTTTTCTGCTTTGTCAAATTCTTTCATTTTGATGTAAAGCATAGCCAGATTTCTTGCGGCATCGGGAATATATCCCCGTTCTATGAGTTTTTCGAGAGTTTCCGCAGCCAGCTTGTCTCTGCCCGTTCTTTCAAGAAAAACAGCTCTCTGATACTCAAATTCGAGATTGTCGGGGTTTAGTTTCTGCATATGATCTATGTGCTTCTTTGCCTCATCATACCTTCCGTCAGCCAGGAGGGAAGAAATAAGGAACTGGCTTACCCTTGGGGAATCCTTGTCTTTAAGGAGTGCATTCAGAAAATAGTCTGCTGCACGGTCATAATTTTCCCGATAAAACTCCGTAAGACCCCGGTTGAAAAGATAAACCGGATCTTCGGGCGAAAGCGCCAGCGCTTTGTCTATCCAGTCCGCAGCTTCTTCAAATTTCTTTTCCCTTATGAGAATAGCTCCGATATTATTTGCTGCATCTGCCATATCAGGACTGGTAAAAAGTGCTCTTCTGAAGGACTGCACAGCGTGGCTGTATTTCCCAAGGCTTCTGTATAAAACGCCAAGGTTGTAATGAATCAGCGCATCTGAGCCGTTTTCGTCAGCACATTTCTGAAGTATCTTTTCTGCGGTATTCAGATTGCCCCGTTTCATCTCTATGATCGCCAGATTCATTTTTGCCCTTGTGAAACCGGGGGAAACCGTGGATGCTCTGCTGAAATAAACCCAGGCTCTGTTGAGATCGCCTTTTTTAAAGTTGATTATACCAAGGTTGTAAAGGGCATCAGAACTGGTGGGGTTGATTTTCAGAGCTTCGTTGAAACAATTTTCAGCCTGATCGTTTTTGTCCTGTATTGAGTAGAGAATTCCGAGGTTATTGTATGCCGGATAGTATGCGGGATCAATTTCGAGGGCTTTTTTCAGAAAAAGTTCGGCGCTTTCGTATTCTTCCTCTCTGCGGCAAATAATACCCAGATCGTTGTAAACTTCCTTGAATTTGCCTTTTTCAGCCAAATCCAGAAGAATTCCCCGTGCTTTTCCAGTTTCGCCTTTTCTGATATATATTGATGAAATTGTGTAATCATTCATCAGTTCATCGGGATAGTCATTTTTCAGCCCTTCGTAAATTTCAAGAGCTTCATCATAATTGTTGAGTGAAAAAAGAAGGGATGCAAGGTTTATTCTTGCCGCTTTGTTATAAGGATCCACTGCAAGGAGGGTTTGGTAAGTCTCCTGAGATTTTCCAATATTGCCGGCTTTTCCCAGAAAAAGAGCATAGTTGTAAAGAAGAAGGGGTTTCATATCTCCCCCTGACTCCCTGAAAATAAACTCTGCCGCTTTATCAGGCTGGCTTTCGTGGTCAAAAATCATGGCGATTCCGATAATTGCAGGTAAAAATCGGGGATTAGCACCTATTATCTGCTCATATTCGCTTTTTGATTTTTTTATATTTCCGGATGAAAAAAGCAATGACGCATACAATTCCCTTCCGCTGAGAAAACCCGGATCGTCTTTCTTAACCTGCTCCATCTGCCTGATGCCATCACGGAGAATCTTTCCCAAATCGTTTTTTCCCTTGCTGCCGTAAAGAACATTGAGGTAAGTATTAAACCCGTTTGCGGATTTGTATCTGATTACAGATAAGCCTGCCTGTGAATCGTCCAGCCCCGCAAAATCTCCGCCGACTTCTTTTTTCAGCCATTCAATGAGAATGGTTATGTTTTCGAAATCCGCAGGATTACCCGTCTTCACTTCCTTGCTTTTTACATCTCCGCTGCTGCAGTTGTAAAGGTGGTATGTTATTTTGTCCCTGTCTGTTTCGCCAAATAGAATATAATCGGCATGTACACCGCTGAATCTGGAAAAAGCTGCATTTCCCCGGTTCTTATAATCAAAATTTCCCTTTATGAGGGAAGACCATTCATCTGTTCCAACGCATGAAAAATTATTGCTGTGGCTGATATACAAATTCATCCGATCAGGAAGAATCTGACGGTAAACTTCATTAACACCCGCATCGACGCTGCCGGGCATTACAATAATCCGTTTAACCCTTTTCTCCTGAGCCGCTGCCGCTCCGGACAAAAAGCAAATCAGAATGGCAGCCGCCACAAAAAAATTCATCAAACGTTTCATTCAGTATTAACCTCCGGAGAAATTGCCTGTATCAAAACCTCAATACCCATGAATTAGGGCATGGATTTGCCTGATCGCTCACGAGAATAATAGCCGTTTGCCCAGCTCCCAGAGAAAACTTTTTGAAAAAAGTTTCCTCGCGCCCACCCTGCGGGCAGGCACCCGCCATCCCAAAACTTTTGAATCGGGGGACCGACCGGGGACCGTGGGGATTTTGGACCGTCAGAGGGAACCACGCTTTTTTAAAAAAGCGAGGTTGCCCTCCGAACCTCCCTCCTTGAAAAACAAAAGTATTGGGCTTGGGGATTGGAGTGAATTTTGCTACTTCAGTGGCATTGTTTCAAAACCTGACTGATGCTGATATTTAATTCTTGACATTCCGTGAATTTTTATCATTTCAAAACGACTGTAATATTCCTGCATCTCCAGATCACAGCATAAATCCACCTTGTAAAGGTGATGGTATTTCTCAAATACCATCCTCATAAGTTTTGCACCGATCCCCTGATTCTGATATTCAGGAAGAACCTCAAGCAGGGGAATATAAGCTGTGAGAATGTTATCGCTGATACAGGTTATAAAACCAACAACATTATCATTGGATTCATCTATGGCAACAACCGCATAATCACTGCCATCGAGAAGCTTAAGAAAAACCTCCCTCGAAGGCGGATTGGGCCAGCCGATGAAAAAACCATCAAGCTTCTCTATGCTGACGCTTCTTATATCATCAGTAAAAATTATCATAACAAACCTGCCATATAATAATAAGCATAAACAAAATTAACCCCGCAGGTTATTTATCCTTCAAGTTAAGTTTAATGGCCGGAATTATGTGGTTTCAGTAAACCTACGGTTCTCCTGCTGAGATGAATGCTCCCCAGAAGTAGGGGTGGGCGGCTCCGGTTTTTTCCCTTCTTTCCTTTATCATTGCGAGCTGGGATTCTCTCAGGGATTTTGATTTGCTCATGCCTTTATTCAGGGATGTGTAGAATCCGGTCATCAGTTCCTGGGTCTGTTGGTCAGGGACGCTCCAGAGGCTCATTACTATTGTTTTGGCTCCTGCAAGCTGGAATGCTCTTCTTAAACCGAATACGCCTTCGCCCCGTTTTGTTTTGCCCAGACCTGTGTCGCAGGCGCTCAGCACCACAAGGCTTGTTCCTTCAAGGTTCATGCCTGAGATTTCCAGTGCAGTCAGAATGCCGTCTTCGTTTCCTGATTTTCCGCTTCCTCTGTTAGCTCCGGCAAAGATTAATCCGCATCTGAGGAGGGGATTTTCGATTCTTAGGACGGGATTATTCAGATTTCCGCCCAGTTCGGAAAGGGAAATTCCTCTGGCGGCTGCAGTGTCGCTGAGGGTTTCCATAACCTGATCCTCAAGGAAGAAGCCATGGGTGGCTATGTGGAGGATATTGGGTGCGTCGGCGTTTTTAACTATGCTCTCAAGTGCTTCTGCTCCCTGAAACTCCTTTGTTTCACCTTTTGGGAGAAGTTTTGCTATATTGTCGGCTTCTATGGCTGTTCCGCCGAGGGGTGACCAGTTTCTCAGGGTTTTATCAAGGGTTCTTGATATGCCTGAAGCTGATGTTTTGTTGTCCTGATTCTTCTCGTTGTTTTTGCTGAAATTGAAATCAGGATTGGCTGCTATTATATTAATACCACTGTTTTTCGTAACAGCTTTGAATCCGGCTAAATCCCTGCCGCTTGAAAGGTAGTTGATGTTGTAGGATTCGATGAGATATTTACCGTTATTGTCCTGAATACATCCGAAGGGGATAAGGTTGAGATCTCCATCCGGCGAAATGAACAGGGTTGTGTTATTCCCTGCAGCTTCTTTTATGGGGGCTATTACCAGGTCGTAAATTCGTTTTCCTTTTTCGGCAAGCTTCTTTTCTGCCGCTGCTTCATCAAGAACTCCGCTTTCGAGCATCCAGCGGGTTTTTTCCATTTCCTTTCTGAAGTCGGAAACCACATTGTCGATCATCTGGGCATCCCCGAGGTTTATTAAGGTGGGGGAGGATGATGCGCCTTCGTTTTTTGCGGATTCGAGTACAAAAGCATAATAGAGGTTTGCGTCGGGTTCGCCGATGTTCTGAAACCTTGTGCCTCTCACTTCTGCAAACTCCACAAGGACGCTGCCTTTGGGGAGAAGTCCGGCGATGGTGTTTGAATCAACATTTCTCGATTCAACATCTGATTTGTAACTGCTGCTTTTCGAAGCTAACTCTTTTTCGATGCTCTGGCGTTCTGCTTCAAGGTCCGCAAGTTTTTTTGCATAGGCGTCGGGGCTGAGTTTTCCGGGACCTGCAAGGGTGAGTGAAGCTATCAGGGAAGTCAGCTCCCTTAAACGGGTGTAGAAGGAACGGGATTTATCATCGTTGAGGAGATATGAAATTCTACGTTCGGAAGCCATGGCGTCGAGCACGATTCCCTTTCTTCTCAGCACTGCGTTCAGGCCCTGAGTAAGGGCGGATTTATCCTTTGACAGATTTCCCGTAACAAGGGACAGAAAGCGGTTGTAATTGGAATTGACTGTGTTGAGGAAGCTGAATTTTTCCTGTTCCGATGAAATGGCAAAAATCTGTCCGATAGTCCGGTTGTCTATTTCCATGGCTCTTTTCACGCTGGAAAACGCTTCGGGAATCTTTTTCTCCCCTGCATAAGCTATGGCTATATTCCCCAGATAGGATGATAAGCTGGGGTAGTTGGGTCCGTAAAGTTTTTCGCTCATTTCTATGGATTTTCTGAAATAGTTTTCCGCATCTTTAAACTGTCCCATTTCGAGGTAAAGACCTCCGAGGGAGTTCAGGTTGTTGGCTATAAGGGGGTGTTCCTTCCCTAATGCTTTTGTTCTTATATCAAGGGATTTGATAAGGAGTTCGGAGGCTTCCCTGTATTTCTTCTCTGAAATATAAAACAGGGCGAGGTTACAGGCTCCGGTGGCAATGGAAGGGTGGTTGGGACCGAGGTTCTTTTCAACCAGCTCCATCGATCTTTTTATAGTGCTTATAGCTTTATTGGTATTTCCGGTTACAAAGCAGGTTACGGCGATATTATTCAGGGGAGAGACTAAGTCGGGATTATCTTTGCCAAGTATGTTTTCGCAAATAGCCAGCGCTTTTTCAAATCCTGAAAGGGCTTCTTTGTATTTTCCCCTTGAAAGATCGAATTCTGCTATGTTATTTATCAGCCTGGCTTTATCAAATGGCGGCATGGAAGGGTTTCTTTCAAGTATCAGAAGGGCTTTGTCATAATACTTGTCAGCTTCTTTGTAATTATCGGACTCTGCATAAAAACAAGCTATATTGCTGATTAGATTTGCGTAGTCGGGGTGATCGGCTCCGAGTATTTTTTCCGATATGGAGGCTGATTTGAGGTAAAGAGGTTCCGCTTCGCCATATCTGCCTGTGATTCTGTAAAGTTCAGCAAGGTTGTTGAATTTTCCGGCAACCAGCAGACTGTCCGGATTTGCAGTTTTCAATGCTATATCAAGGCTTTTCTTCAGATATTTTTCTGCTTCCGTATATTTTCCCTGATCCTGATTCAGAGTGCCGAGATTGTTGTAAACAGCACTGACCTGAAGGCTTTCCTCCCCTGATTTCTTTTTGTATATTTCCATAGACTGGAGCAGAAGTTTTTCTGCCTGATCGTATTTTGTTTCACTCTGGTAAATAAGTGAAAGATCATTCATCAGGAGAGCTGTTTCTTTATGATCTACCCCGTTCAGGCTTATATTGAGATCAAGGGCTTTTTTCATATATGCTTCAGCCTGCTCCGGTTTTTTCAGTTTCAGGTATAGTTTAGCAAGTTCGTTGAGGGCAATGACAAAATCATTGTCCGGTTTTACATCTTTTCCGTTATAGAAACCGATTATCTTTTTATATATAGCTTCTGCTTCGCCGTATCTTCCCAGTGCTTTGAGAACGCCCGCTTTTCCAGTTGTTACTCTTCTTACTGCAGGTGAGTCGGCTCCGTCAAGTTTTGTATAGATTTCCGCAGATTTCTCAAAAGATTTGAGGGCTTCCCTATAGCGGTCAGATTCTTCATAAATATGCCCAAGTTGTCCGTATGCATTTGCAATTTCCGCTGCATTTTTTTCCGGATCCTGAATGAAAATATCGATGGATTCTTTATAGCATTTTTCTGCTTTTTCATACTTTTTCAGTGATTTGCATATCTGACCGAGGTTGCCTTTGAGGATTCCTATTTTTGCGTCGTTTTTGCCAAGGCCTGTTTCCATAATTGGAATCAGTACATTCATGCATTCTTCAGCTTCTTTGTATTTTCCGGTGCTGTTGTAGAGATTTGCAAGATAATTGAGAGCCACAGCTTCCACTGCGGGGTTGGGGGGATTCATTTCATTACCTGTCTGAGCAGCTTTTTTGTAGTAGAATTCCGCCTGTTCATATTGTCCGGATTTCAAAGCCATTTCTGCGGTGAAAAAGATTACACCGACTGTTTTGTTATTGGGAGGATTGAAAAGTTTTTCAGCCAGTGCTATGAGTTCCTTACCAGCTTCAAAAGCGTCGTTGAACTGCTTCTTTTCGGCGAGTGCAAGTGCGTCTGAAAACCTGCTGTCAAACTGCCCCTGCTGATCCTGCTGGCTGAAGGCTGCGGATGTGAGAAATATATTTATCACAAATAAAAACAGTATCAGGGTAATCCCTTTTTTCATTTTGGCATCCTCCGGTTTTATTTAGTTCTCCGAGAGTCTGGAATTCCATATTTTCAGATTTTCATCGTTGGGTTTTAATCTGGTTAGTCTTGTGCATATTTTTCTGGCATCGGCTATAAGCCCAAAGTCGAGATATACCACCATTAGTTCAACGAGGGGCGATGTATCTTCCGGGTTGCTTTTTAACCTGGCTTCCGCCTCTTTTGTGAAAGAGGTGAGCATTTCGTATGTCTGAGTTTCAGGCAGTTTTATTGCTGCTCCTGTTTTCTCAATGCCCATTACTTCTTCACCGGGGGTTATGGTCCAAATATAGATTTTTCCCGGTTCGAGGGGGGCGGCGTCTGATGGATAATCAAGTTTCAAGCCTTCCGCTGTTTGTCTGAATATCTGGTTTTGTGAATCATCTTCGAGGGTTATTGTGAATTTGCCTGATTTAGAATCGGACTCCCATGTGAAGGAAGGTTTTTTGTCGATTATCAAGCCTCTGGGGGAGAGAATTTTGATACCGGTCATTTTAACGGCAACGCTTCTCATGCTGGTTCCACCGTATTTTTCTCCGGCTACTTTAATTGAATTTATTGATTTTATGCCTTTGTAGGCGTTATGGGCTACAAGCTGGGTTTTTCCGCCTGTTTCCAGAACCAGTGATTTTGCTTCCACTCTTACAACTGCGGGACCCGCTACTTCTTCTGCGTGGGTGTCGCTGTAGAATGTAACCTTGATTTTTGATTTATCCTGAATTCTGATTTTCGAACCTGTGGGAAGTTCATCAAGGAGGTTAAGGTTTGCCCACGAAGAGCCTGCGGATTTTGAAGCTTTGCCTTCAACCTGTGTGACAAGAATCGCCGCTTTGGAATCCGCATAGCCTGCTGCGGCTGTCAGAGCGATTAAGGCAATGAGCAGACAAAGGACTCTGGTTTTCGAAAAGTTTGAAACGAATGAAGCTGCCATAATAAATCCCCTTTATTCCGGTATTACTTTGTAGATATTGATTTTTTTATCAAATCCCCTGATTTCCTGCGGTCCGAGGTTTTCAAACCTGACACCGGGCATGTTCCCTCTGATTTCCACGCCGCCTTCTTTTTGTATTTCGTTATATGTATCTTCACTTATCATTATATCACAGTCGTATATTTTGTTTAAATGTTCTATTCTGGAGGCAAGATTTACACTTTCTCCAATAGCGGTATAATCAAGCCTTGATTCTGAACCGAGAAAACCAAGAACCATTTTGCCTGTGTGAATGCCGATTTTAACCCTGTGGAATCCTTCCTTGCCGCTTTTTTCCTTCAGCTCCCTAAGTCTTCTGACCATTTCAACTGCAGTTTTTACGGCAAGCAGAGCCTGATGGGGTTCCTGGACAGGTGCTCCGTACATAACCATAATTTCATCACCGACAAACTGTTTGACATTACCACGGTTTTTATAAATAATGTCTATCATTTCTGTGAAATACTCATTGAGCATCATCATTACATCTGCGGGGGTGTTTCTTGTGCAGATAGGTGTAAAGTCGTTTATGTCTGAAAACAGGATTGTTACCACCCGTTCTTCTGCAACTCCGGGAGTTACAGCTATAAGTTCTTTCCACAGAACTTCTTCGATAGCCGGAGAAATAAGCCGGCTGAAAGTGTTGCGGATTTTTCTCATTCTCCGGTCAACTGTGATGTATCTGTAGAAAAATGTCAACCCGTATGTCGCAGGTGCTGCCAGAGATGGGATAAGCATTTTTGTAAAATATCCGGATTCTGAAAACAGAAAGAAGCTGAGCCATATATATCCGGCAGTGAGGCATACCACAAACAGTGAACCGACCAACGGTTTTGAATAGTAGCATACAAATGATGTGGCTGTGCAGAACAGGAAAACCACTATGAAAAACAGGTTCTTATCCATTCCTGAAAGATAACTGTTTCTCAGAACCGTGTTTATGGTGTTTGCATGAATTTCTATTCCCGGAGTCATCCAGGGTGAATTAACATTGAAAGGGGTGGGGAAGAGGTCTTTGGTTGACGGGCTTGTATAGCCGATAAGGACTATCCGGTCCCTGAAATTTGCATCAAAGAACTTATTATTTCCTTTTCTTGCTTCCTCAAGGACTTTTACAAAGGAAAAAGTTCTGAAGCTGTTGGCGGGACCTGCATAGTTAATTCTTATAAATCCATTTTCATCTTTTATCTGATTTGAGCCGATGGTGTATTTTTCATCAGTTTCCTGCTTAACTTCACCTTCGAGATAACGGGAAAGAATTACGAACGGGAAAGTGAGGAGGTTGTTATCCTGAGGGTCTTTTATGTGGATGGGCTGCCTTCTTATTACATCGTCCCTGTCGCCTTCGATGTTGGCGGGACCGAATGAATCAAGGCCTGCTGCCGCTGTGAGCTGCCTGATGGGATAACGGACTCTCACCTGTTGTTCGATAAATGAAATAAGAACGATTTTTTTCCTGAGGAGAAGCATTTGTGTTCTTTTTGTGTGTCCCGGTGAAAAGTCATCAAGGGGGATTTCCTGAATTGTATCTATTCCTACCACTTTTGCACCATTTTCAGAGAGTTTTTCACATACTTCCGTAACGAAAACGGGCCATCTGAAGAGTGGTTCTTGGATTTTTTCAAGTGAATCACTGTCGATGGCGATGATGCAGATTTTGTCCGAGGGAGGAAGCTGTCTGTCTCTGGCTGCAAATCTGAAATCGGTGGTTTTCAGTTCAAGGTTCTGAAAGACGAGGGTTTCGGAAAGGAAAATCAAAACAAGGGCTGTCAGAGCTGAAATGATTATTAAAGCCGCCGGCCGCGGAATTACCCCCGATTTTGTTTTTTTCATAAAGGATTCTGAAACATATATCCAACGCCTCTGACTGTGATGACAAAGACCGGATTGGAAGGATCCCTTTCTATCTTTTCCCTCAGCCGGGCAACAGTAACATTGACAATCTTGGCATCGCCGTAGTAGTCGTATCCCCAGACCTGTTCGAGAAGGGTTTCCCGTTTTATGGCAATGTCTTTATGGTTGACAAGCCATGCGAAAAGTTCGTATTCCTTAGGGGTCAGTTCAAGCTTTTCTTCCTGTCTGTACACTTCTCTGCGGTTGAAGTTAATCCTGAGTTCTCCGAAGCATGTTTCATCACATGTTTGAGGTTTCACCCTTCTTTTTTCGGCTCTCAGGTGGGCTTTTACACGGGCAACCAGTTCCCTCGGGCTGAAGGGTTTGGTCAGATAATCATCTGCACCCAGCTCAAGCCCGAGGATCCTGTCTATTTCTTCGTCTTTGGCGGACAGCATGATAATAGGTATTGAAAGTTCCGCTGAAACCGCCTTGCAGACTTCGTAACCGTCTATTACAGGGAGCATAATATCAAGAACCATAAGATCAGGGTGGTGTTTTTTTGCAAGATCCAGACCTTCCTGCCCGTCGTAGGCTGTAAGGACTTTGTATCCCGCCTTTTCCAGACTGTATTTTATAACATCCACCATGGTTTTCTCATCGTCCACTACCAATACCGTTGACATATTATACTCCTTATTTGCCTTTATTCTCCTGAACATCTATTATTCCGGGGTCGCCTTTGGGGGATGTTTCCGGTGAAGGTGATACGCCCGGTGTTGCTTCCGGTGTCTGTTTTTCTTCCGGTGTTTCAGCCGGTGTGGGTGAAACATCAGGAGAAGGAACTGTAACCGAAGGCGAGGGTGAAGGAGAAGGGGTTTCGGTTTTTTCCGGTACCGGTGTTGATGTTGCTGCCGGTGTCGGTGTCGCTTTTGGCGTTGTTTTGGGTGAAGGTGTGGCAGCAGGTTTTACTGCGGGTTTCTTTGCCGCCGGTTTCTTCACTACAGGGGGCTTTTTGTCCATACCGGAATAGACCAGAATGGTTTTGTATTCGGGAAGCCAGTAGTAGTTTACTTCGAGCTGTTTGAGAACTGTGCTGAGGGGAATAACCGTTTTTCCTTCCCAGAGATAAGCAGTTTCATCGGATGTGGGATCCGGGCTTCCGGTTATTTTTACTACTGAGAGTGTTACTTTTTTATTCTTTCTGAAAATATCGAGGGTTTTTTCCTTGCCGTTCCACACTGTGGTGGCGCCGATATGTTTCAGAACCTCGCTGGTTGTCCATATTTTGCCGTCTTTGGAAATAGGGGACATGGAGAGATCAATCTTCTTCTCGTTTACTTTTACCGTGATATCAGCTCCGAGAAGAATTTCAGGAATGCCTCTCTGTCTCTGGCAGATCTGCTCAACTCTTTTTTCGTCAACAAGGGGAAGCAGGTTGTATTCTGCCAGTTTTTCCTTGGCAAACTGGATTGTGCTGGTTGTCTTTTTATAGACATCAGGATAAGCTTCCATATAAACCATGCCGGTTTTCGGATCTACGCCGATTTTGACCGGTTCATAAACGATTTTTACGGTAGTTCCTACATTAACCTGATCGAAAAGTTTGCGGGCAAGTTCGGGATACATTCTGATACATCCGTGGCTTGCTGCAAGACCTATGGATACCGGTACATTGGTGGCATGAATGCCGTAACCCGGTTTGTCCAGACCCATCCAGCGATCGCCGAGGGGGTTGTCGGGACCGGCTGGGACCGGTTCATCCTGTCCTGCCCATTCCGGGGGAATCCATGTGGGATTTTTGACTTTTGTGATGATTTTATAATCACCTGTGGGAGTCATCCATTTTCCTGTCTGGCCTATGGCAACAGGGTAAAAATTGACGATTCTGCCTTTTTCGTAAAGGTAAAGCCCTCTTTCCGCAAGATTGAGAACTATGCCGTTTACAAGCTGGCTTGAAGGGGGAATTCTTCTGGTTGGAATCAGAAGTTTCTGTCCGGGAGATGTCTTTATGCCTGTCATTCCGTTGGCAAACATAATGTGTTCAATGGCAAGATTAAACTTGCGGGCGATAGGATAAAGATCCTCGCCGTTTTTTACCTGATACTCTCTGGTGATTCCCCAGAGGTAAGGTATTTTTTCAGAATAGGCAAAAGCCTGTACTGTAAGTGCGCAGACTAAAAGAATAGCTGCAATGATGCTTTTTCTGGCATGTTTTATATTCAATTTGTACACCACCGGTTATTAGATAAATACTAACAAGATTAATTATCCATGATTTTTAAATAATCTTTTCCGTTAGTATTATACCTTAAAATCTTCCGCAAATTCCCTGAGAGCTTTTAAATTTGCAGAGGGAGTTTCCGGTGAGTATGTACATCCCGGAGCAAGCAACCATCCTCTGGCTCCCATTTTTTTCGCTGTTTCTTCCGCCTGTTTCAGGCAGTCTTCTTTTGTTCCTTTTGGAAGGACATTAATATGATCTATTCCTCCGGCTACAGGTTTGCCGGTTAATTCCCTTCCTTCCCAGAGTTTTTTATTGCCCGGATCCGTTGCATCCCAGCTTAGGAGGTGAACGGGGTAGTCTGCAAGTTTTTCCAGCATGTTATTGCTTTTGCAGACATGGAGCACATTAAATGGGCAGTCTTTAACCAGATTGAGAATTCTGAGATCATAAGGTCTTGAAAGCTCGTCAAACTGGGTATCCGTCAGTCTGTCGTAGCTTCCCCAGTAAGTTGTGGCATAATAGAGGCCTGAAATCCCCACATTGAGGATTTGTTCCGTAAATTTTTCGAAAGTCTGGGTTATTGCTTCAATCGCCTGTTTTACCAGAGATGGATCTTCCTGTATGAATTCGAGGAGTTTGTTTCTTGTTTCAGTCATATCCCCGAGAATTGACAGGGGGGTGAAGATGGTCATTACATAATGCACATCTTTTGATATTCCTTTTGAAATATAATGGAGAGCGTCTATATGTTCTTTGAGAACGGGAGCTTTCAGAGGCTCAAGGGGTTTTATCCGTGAAAGATCCGAGAGTTTTTTTATCGAATAATCCAGTCTTTCGGGTTTTGTAAAACCGTCTTTGAAGAATCTGAAGGAATTGCCACAGTCTTCAATGTGATAACTCGCTCTGGGATTGACTTTCATAAAGTCCCAGTCGTAATTTTCCTGATATGAAAGCATGGCGTCCGCAAGGCCTCTTGCGGTGTCTTCCTTTTCGTAGAAATGCCTCCAGAAACTAATCGGTATTCTGTCAACCGGTTGTCCCGTGATTACTGCATTTATTCTCTCTTTTTTTGTCATTGTCGCCATTAGATAATCCTCCGCGATATTTTACAGAATATACCGGTTTGTTTCCACCGGGGGCGGCACTTCTCTGCCGAGTTTTACACATTCGAGATATTCGGGAATGTATGTTTCCCACTTGTATTCCTCTTTGATTTTGTATGAAAGAGCCATGAGGGAATCTTCTTCGCCATGAACCAGGAAAATGAGCTTTGGCGGTTTCTTTAAGCCTTTGAGCCATTTCAGGATTTCGCTGTAATCGGCATGGGCGGAGAAAGAACTCATTGATACGATTTTTGCATTGACCGGAACCTGCAGGCCATGGATTTTGAGGGATTTTGCCCCGTCCATCAATGCTCTTCCTCTGGTTCCCACCGCCTGATAACCTACCATAAGGATGATATTTTTGGGATCAGGAAGTCTTGCGGTGAGATGGTGGAGAATACGGCCTCCGGTAGCCATACCGCTGGCGGAGATGATAATCATTGGTCCCCGCTTGTCATTGAGGGCTTTTGATTCTTCCTGACTGGTGGTAAAGTGAATATTTGGCGATTTGAATATTGATTTGCCGTCTTTATCCAGCATAGCCTTTGCTTCCGTATCGTAAATCTCCTTATGTGATTCGAAGAGCTGGGTGACGCTTGAAGCCATTGGGCTGTCGATATATATGGGAATATTGGGGATTACCCCTGCATCGCTGAGCTTTTTGAGCTGATAAATAATTTCCTGGGTTCTTTCCACGGCAAAAGCGGGCATAAGCAGAACGCTTTTGTTTTTGTAGATTTCATTGATAACGGGAATGAGATCCTTTTCCGGTTCGTATGCAGGGTGCAGACGGTTTCCGTATGTGGATTCCATGATAAGATAATCAGCTTCCCTTGCATAATCAGGGTCCTGAAGGATTGGGGTCTTCAGTCTGCCCAAATCCCCGGAAAATACGAGCTTTATTGTTTCCTTGCCCTGATTAATCCAGACTTCAACAAATGATGAGCCAAGAATATGACCTGCATTTCTGAATCTGAATTTCATGTCGGGAGATAAGCTGATAAATTCGTTTCTATCAACAACCTTGAAATACTGCATCGCCTTTTCCGCATCTTCCACCGTATAGAGGGGGCGGGCGGGATCATGCTTTGAATAGCCTTTCTTGTTGGCGTAGCGGGCTTCTTCCTCTTGTAGTTTTGCGCTGTCTTTCAGAAGAATTTCGCACAGATCTTTGGTTATTTCCGTTGTAAGTATCTGTCCCCTGAACCCCTGGTTTATAAATTTAGGTGTATATCCTGAATGATCTATGTGTGCATGGGTTAGTATAAGATAGTCGATATCGGCGGGAGTCATTAGCACATCCTCATCAACCTTGAGGAACTGCTCCCAGTTGAGGCGTCTGAGTTCCTTCAGACCCTGAAATAAGCCGCAATCTATAAGAACGCTTGTGTTGTTGTGAACCAGCAGATATTTGGAACCTGTAACGGTCTTAGCTGCTCCGAGAAATGTCAGGGATGTCATAGGATGTATCCTCGATTTCTTCAAAAATAACCATTTACAATTAAAAACTTCTATAAATGACGGTTTGTTCCTTTACCTTAGTTTGAAGGTAATTGTCATTTTTTGTGGAAATCAATAATGAACAGGTGAGGAATTGAGATTTATCGGGAAAATGCTGATATGAAGAGAAAAAGTTCAATCAGAAAAAAAATAATCTGGATTGTTGTTATTGCAGCAGCGGTTCCAATTTTTACTTTTTTCCTGATAAATGAAAACATGTTTTATGGTTATTTCAGGGAAGTCCTTTATAAAGAGCAAAGCGATACCGCAAGGCAGGTCGCAGACAGAATAGGCTTTTTCCTTAAAGGCGCCGAAGATATACTTGCCACAAAAACGGAAAGCTACGAATTCCGCCAGCAGGACCCGGAAAAGATAAAATACAACATTCAGATGATCCCCCGGAGATTCCCTTTCTTTACGGAAGTGGAATACTATGATAAAAACGGTGTTCTGAAAGTAAGTGTTAAGAAAGCCGATGAAACCGGCAGCGTAGAAGTTATACCCATAGCAGGCAGAGCTGCCCTTGATCAGAAGATGCAGGCTGAGGCAGTGAAAAAGGGGAAAACAGTAAGCAGCGTTTATTATGACCATACCGGCAGGCCAATGGTGGATGTGGTTATCGCAGCCAAAGGCGAAAATGGTGAAATATCAGGATTCCTCAGCGGTAAGCTTGAACTGGAGCAGATTCGCAAACAGGTCAGGGGGCTTTATACAGACAAACATTCCTATGCTTTTATCGTGGACTCCGAAGGCAAGCTGATTCTTCATCCCGGAAGCACAAGGCTCAGAAAAGACTACGAATGGTCCGCAGTGCCTCCTGTTAAGGCAATGATTGAAAAAAACTGGAGTATTGAAGATTATAAGCTGCTTTCATACATAAACTCCGAGGGGATTAGCGTCATTGGTATCGGAGCCATCATTCCCGGTACCGGATGGGGTTTGGTTCTCGAAAGACAGCATATAGAGGTTTTCTCGGAAATAATGAAATTTTTCTGGATTTCCCTTGCTGTATCAATGGTGATTCTCCTCATATTCGTTCTGATTTCATACAGATTTATCAAAAATATGCTTTCTCCCTACGACAGGTTATTTGAAGGTGTTGAAGCTATCACCGGAGGAAACCTTGAATACAGGCTCGATTTGAAAACAGGGGATGAAGTTCAGGATTTGGCGGAAGCTTTTGACAGAATGACCCAATCCCTCTCCCAGCATAGCGACGAAGTCAACCGGGTTATGGAGGAGCTGAAAGCCAAAAAGAAAGAACTGGAAATTACCAACCTTCATCTTCAGGAAGCATCAAGACTGAAGTCGGAATTTCTTGCAAATATGTCCCACGAACTCCGTACGCCTATGAATACAATCATAGGTTACACTTCAATTATGATTGACGGTATTTATGGCGAGCTTTCGTCAAAACAGGAGAGCAGCCTGAAGAAGATATACCAGAACGCCCGCAATCTGTCCCATCTTATCGATGATATTCTTGATTTGTCAAAGATTGATGCGGGAAAAATGCCACTTTTCAAGGAAAGATTTACCATATCCCAGGTTGTCAGTGAAATAGAACAGTATTATCAGCCCAGAATAGCTGAAAAGAATCTGAAACTGATAATAAATCTCATACATGATCCGGAAATTGAAACAGACCGTTCGAAAGTAAAACAGGTCCTCGACCATCTTATAAGCAATGCTGTTAAATTTACACAGAATGGGACAATTACGGTTTCAACGGAAAAAACAGAGATGGAAGATTATCTAAGGATTTCTGTTATTGATACGGGAATCGGTATAGAATCAGACAGTCTCGACAGAATCTTCGAAGAGTTCAGGCAGCTTGACGGTTCATTTACCCGTGAATACGGCGGAACCGGACTGGGCCTTTCAATAGTTAAAAAGATCCTGAATATGCTCAATGCAAAAATTACGGTAAAAAGCAAAGTCGGGGAAGGTTCCATATTTAACCTTTTCCTCCCGCTGCGTGAACTCAGGGAGCAGCCTATGGCTGATTCCATCAGAACCATACAGACGATTACCGAACCGGAGGTTGCTTCTGACATATCGGACGAAGATGATATTACCAAGAAGATTATTCTTGTAATAGATGATGACCCCGATGCCCTTGTTATGATGAGGGATACGGTCAGAAGAACCGATTTCAGGGTTGTTGGAGCGGGCACTGCCAGAGAGGGGCTTGAGCTTGCAAGAAAAATCAGGCCCTATCTGATAGTTACCGATGTTTTCATACCTGATAAAACCGGCTGGGATGTTCTCAGGGAGCTGAAGAAGGATCCCGTAACCCTTGATATTCCGGTTTTTGTGATGAGCATAGCCGATGAACGGGCGAAAGGTTTTGCCTGCGGTGCTACGGAATATTTTGTTAAACCCCTGGACAGAAATATTTTCCTCAACAGGCTTTCAGTTCTGAAATGTCTGAAAGGGAAGAAGATAATGATCATTGATGATGATCATGGTTTTATAGAAAATTTCTATCTTGTGGTGCGTGAGCATGGTTTCCAGATTTCATCATGTGATAATGGTATGGAAGGCGTCCGGAAAATGAAGGCGGAAAAACCTGATCTTCTGATTCTGGATCTTATGATGCCAAAATTCTCCGGGTTTGATGTGCTGGAAGCTATGGAGAAGGAAGATCTGACTGATAAAATTCCGGTTATTATTTTCTCAGCAAAGGAAGTTACCAGGGAAGAAGAGAATCTGTTAACCGGAAAAGTTGTATCTGTCATAAGAAAGTCAGGAATCACAAGAGAAGAATTAATGCCAAAGCTCAGGTCGGTATTTGAAAGAATGTGGTGTCCTTCCGGATTATATTCGGAAGCTGCTGCGGAGAAAGCGGAATAAAATTGGAATACTCTATTAAAAAAACTGTATTACTGGCAGAAGACGATGAAGATGCCAGAGAAATAGCCAGAGTTATTCTTGAACTCTATGGATATGAAGTCATCGAGGCAGTTGACGGAGTTTCGCTTTTGCATAAAAGTATGGAAGTGAATCCGGATATTGTTATCCTTGATCTTTCCCTTACTCCCGGCGGTGGAATTCAGCTAATGCTGCAACTCAGAAAAAATGTGGTTTTCTCAACTGTGCCTGTACTGGCATATACTGCGATGAGCAGTATTGATGATATGGAGATGTTGAAACGGGAAGGTTTTGACGGTGTAATACCCAAACCATGCAAACCTGAAGAAATTGTTGATACTGTCCGTAAATTTGTTGGATAGAAAACAATATCAGGAATAACTCTGCAGGAGTGAAATAGATTTGTTCACCGATGAATCAGAAGCTAAAATATTAGTCGTGGATGATGATCCGGACACGCTGGAAATCATAAAGATCGGACTTGAATTCAGAAGTTACGATGTAATTACAGCTACCAACGGCGAAGAGGCTCTTGTCAAAATTTCGTCGGAAAATCCCGATCTTGTTGTGCTTGATGTTATGATGCCCAAAATAGACGGGCTTGAAGTGTGCCGCAGGGCAAAAGAAAACTTCTTTACCAGCCAGATTCCCATAATTCTGCTTACTGCAAGGGGACAGGTGGAAGATAAGGTTCATGGTCTGTCCATCGGAGCAGATGATTATCTGGTGAAGCCTTTTGATATGAGAGAGCTAGCGGCAAGAGTCGAAATGATTCTTCGCAGGACGAAGCTTTCTCTTGAAGCGAACCCTCTTACGGGACTGCCGGGAAATATAGCTATTCAGAGGGAAATCGACAGAAGGATAAAATCCGCAGAACTTTTTGCCGTTTGTTATATGGATTTGGACAATTTCAAAGCATATAACGACAGATACGGCCATTCTGCAGGTGACCAGATTATTAAATCAACAGCTGAAATTATAACCTCGGTTTTCAGAACCTATGGCGGTGAAGAGGATTTTGTAGGTCATGTCGGCGGCGACGACTTCCTGTCTATTACAACCCCGGAATTATCGGAAAAACTCTGTATGCTTGTTATTGATAAGTTTGATGCGGAAGTCCCGGGATTCTACAGACCCAGGGACAGGGAAAAGGGTTATATCCAGAGTTTTGACCGGCTCGGAAACCTCCAGAAATTCCCGCTTATGAGTATTTCCATTTCCATTGTTACCAACGAACACAGGGAAATCACACACCATGCAAAAGTGGCGCAGATTGCCGCTGAACTTAAAAAATACGCAAAATCCTTTGAAGGCAGCGTGTTTGTGAAAGACCGCAGGAAGAGCGACGGAATAAAGATTATTGACGGTGAGGAAGTTTCTGATAATTCAGGGGAAATAATCCTTAGTGATTCCGATTAAAAGGGTAGCTCAAGCTGTCCGGTTGGTTCGTCATACCGGTTTATTTCCATGCCGAGCATTTTTATAAGCCTTATGGCGTTGACATAGGCTGCTCCGGCGTGGCAGTTGTTAAAATAAATTGTTGTTACCTTTGTTTGTTCTGCAATAAAATTTATAGGCGAAAGAAAATTTTTCAATTCATCATCGTTGTAAAGATAATCGTATCTTGTTTCTCTGTTCCCTTCGAACCATTTTTTGTTTCTTCCGTGAAATCTGAAATATCCTGTATCATCAGTAGCTTTGGGAACAAAAGGCGCCAGTGAGCGCAGGGACGGTTCGTCAACAATGGCGTATCCCAGATTGTTATCTCTGAGAAAACCAAAGGTATCATCCTGCTCTTTTTCCGAAAGCCATGATTTGTGCCGGAATTCAACTGTCAGTGGCGATTTTCCGAATTTTTCCCTGAATTTTTTAAGATAATCCTTTGATTTTACATTTTTTGAGAACACAGGACCCATCTGGGCTAAATATGTGATAAGCTTTCCCGATTTTTCCATTGGTTCAAATGTACGGAGAAAACCGTCAAATATGGGCATACTGTCGATTTCAGGCAGAACGCTTCCCCGGTATTCGTTGAGAGTCATATCCTTATGGCATTTCACTGCAAACCCGAATCCGTCGGTTGTCTTTTTTACCCAGGATTTTACTGCATTGGCGGAAACAGGGGTATAATAGGAAACATCAATTTCAACTGTGTCGAAGCCAAGATTTTTGTTGTAATACATAAGCATATCCGAATCTTTTATTGACGGCGGATATACGGGTCCTTTCCAGTCTTTGAATGAAAAACCGCAGGTTCCGATTCGTATCATTTACTTTTCTCTATATTGAAAGCATTTTAAAAGACAGAAGAATAAGGACGATTGCTCCCACAGCTTCCATTCTTTTACCGAAAACCTGAGAGCATTTGTTGCCTATAAGCATACCGGTCATTGTCATCAGCCCGGCTACAATTCCGATAATTACACAGGGGACAAAAATTTTTGTTCCCATAATGCCGAGTGTGATTCCCACTGCAAGGGCGTCGATGCTTGTTGCTATGGAGAGGCCTATAAGGGTCCAGCCGATGGTGCGGTCGCATTTTATCTTTTCTTCCTCTTCTTTGGCGAAAGCTTCCACAAGCATTTTTACGCCGATTGCAAAAAGTATGCCAAAGGCGATCCAGTGGTCAAAATCCCTGATATATCCCACAATGCGGGAACCAAGGTAATAACCGATGATTGGCATGAAGAACTGGAAAAATCCGAAAGATGCGGATATTCTGAATACCTGTGCAGGAAGGCATGAGAAAACACCTACCGACAATGCAACAGAAAATGCGTCAATTCCAAGAATGACCGCTATTGTGAATATATAAATCAGTGAAAAGTCCATTTTAATTATCCTGAAAAGATTATATACTAAAGATATTAGCTTTATCTGCCTTCTTTACTCCCAAAAGGGGGAATGCCCATGAATTAAGGCATGGATTTATCTGAATGCTCATAAGGATTGTAACCGCATGCCAAGTTCCCGGAGAAAACTTTTTTGGAAAAAGTTTCCTCGCGCCCACCCTGCGGGCGGGCACCCGCCATCCCAAAACTTTTGGAATCGGGGGACCGACCAGGGACCGTGGGATTTGGGGACCGTCAGAGGGAACCGCTTTTTTTTAAAAAGTATTTATTCCTCCGGCTCTCTCTCATAAAAACGGAAAACCAGGCGGATTCAGCTAAAATCGTCTGATTGTGAAAACCTTAAAGCTTACTTTTCCTCTTTCAGCTTTTCAGGAGTTGCTTCTCCCATCATCATTTTACAGATATTCTTATATCCGATTTTTCTGTGCTTTTTAAAAATACTGACGAACTCCCTGTATGCTTCGGGATGGGTGTCCATAATAGCCGTCAGGTCGGTATAAGCAGCCTGAAGCTCTTCAAGTGATGCTGTTGCGGGCATAGTGGTTCTCCTTATATTTTATTTTGCCATAAACATTATAATACCCATCTGCACCTGATAATTCCCGTGCAGATGGGTCTGAAACCTTATTGAAAATGAACCGGGAGGAATCAGTTATGCATAAACCTGAGTCTTTGCAAGTCTTTCCACCGCTTCATCGATTCTGTGATCCGGCTGGGTGAGTGAAATTCTGAAGAATCCTTCACCGTGGGTGCCAAATCCTGTTCCGGGGGTTACAATAACTCCGGTGCGTTCGAGAAGATCTCTTGTGAACTGGATCGATGTCATTCCGTTCGGTACGGGAGCCCAGATATAGAAGCTTCCTTTGGGTTTTTCAACTTTGATTCCCATCTCCTGAAGGGTGGGGATCATTTTGTTCATTCTTCTGTCGTAGATTTTTCTCATATCCTCAATAAATGAATCTCCGTGGTTGAGAGCAACTGCAGCAGCTTCCTGAACTGCGGTGAATGTGCCTGAATCAAGGTTTTTCTTGATTGTGAGCAGCGCATTTACCACATCTTTGTTTCCAACCAGGGAAGCAATCCGCCAGCCTGTCATGTTGTAGGGTTTGGACAGTGAGAAGAACTCTACTGCAACATCCTTTGCGCCTTCAACTTCCAGAATGGACGGCGGTCTGTATCCGTCGAAGAAAATCTCAGAATATGAATTGTCTGAGCAGATGATTATATTATGTTTTTTTGCAAAAGCTACAGCTTCTTTCAGGAAATCCATGCTCGCCACTGCTGCTGTTGGGTTGTTAGGGTAATTGAGGAACATCATTTTTGCCCTGTCGGCAACTTCAGAAGGGATTTTGCCAAAATCAGGGAGGAATCTGTTTTCAGGAAGAAGAGGCATAATGTATGACTCAGCGCCTGCAAAAACAGCACCGGTTGAATAAACGGGATAGCCCGGATCGGGAACCAGAAGGAGGTCGCCGGGATCCAGAACTGCCAGGGAAATATGGGCTATGCCTTCCTTTGAACCGAGAAGGGCGATAATTTCGTCTTTAGGGTTGAGATCCGGCACATTGTAGCGTCTTTCATAAAAATCGGCTACTGCCTGTCTGAATTCTTTTATTCCCTCATAGGGAGGATAAACATGATGTTCTGATTTTTCAACTGCTTTTTTCATTGCTTCCACAATAAAGGGAGCTGTGGGAGTATCGGGATCGCCGATTCCCAGACTTATAACATCCACACCCTGAGCGATCTTTTCCTGTTTCAGGCGATCAAGCTCTGCAAAAAGATAAGGGGGGATCTTTTCAATTCTTTCCGAAAACTGCATTTATTAAAAAACCTCCGTTATTTCTTCATTTGAAGGGCGCTTCGTACTGCATTCACTATGCCTTCCGATGAGAGACCGTATTTTTCCCTTATTATGTTCATGTTGCCCTGCTCCACGAAATGATCCGGGATGCCCAGCAACTGAACCTGGCAGTCTCTTATGCCTTCTTCGTGTATTATTTCCTGAACTCCTGAACCGAAACCGCCGACAATGGTATTCTCTTCAACAGTAATGATATGGCCTGTTGCTCTTGCCATTTTTACTATCAGCTCCCTGTCGAGTGGTTTGACAAATCGCATGTTAACCACATAGGCGCTTATTCCGTAAGTGTTCAGTTTTTCTGCGGCGAGAACGGCCGGATAGACCATACTGCCGATGGCAAGAATAGCAAGGTCCTTGCCTTCCATAAGAATTTCACCCTTGCCGGGTTTAAGAACTTCCCATTGGTTCTCTCCGGCCATTTTAACTCCAACACCGGTTCCTCTCGGGTATCTTATAGCCACAGGGCTGTTATACTCAAAAGCCGATTTTATCATATGCTGGAGTTCATCTTCATCTTTAGGCGCCATAATGGTAAGGTCCGGGATGGTTCTCAAAAATGAAAGATCGAACACACCATGGTGAGTCGGACCGTCTTCGCCTACTATGCCTCCACGGTCGAGGGCAAACACAACCGGGAGCTTCTGAAGACATACATCATGAATAATCTGATCATATGCTCTCTGCATAAATGTGGAATAGATGGCAGCCACAGGTTTCATACCCCCTGCCGCCATACCTGCCGCAAATGTGATTGCGTGTTGTTCCGCAATTCCCACATCATAAATTCTGTTGGGGTATTTATCCTCGAAAGGTTTCAGTCCAGTGCCGTCAGGCATTGCTGCGGTTATTGCAACTATTCTTTTATCCTTTTCAGCCATTTTCATAAGTGTGTTGCAGAATACAGCTGAATACTGGGGGATTTCCGACGGCGGGGATTTTGAAATGCCATTTCCGGTTTCAATATTAAAGGGAACAGCACCATGCCATGAAGTTGAATCTTTCTCTGCAGGGAGATAGCCTCTGCCTTTCTGGGTAACAATATGAATAAGTTTGGGACCCTTCAGCCTTTTTGCCATTTTCAGGGTCTGTCTCAACTGAGTGACATTGTGTCCGTCGAAGGGACCGAAATATGAAAATCCCAGAGCTTCGAAAACCACTCCGTGAATTACAAGGTAAGTAAGATGTTCTTCGATGCCTTCTGCGATCTGGAGAATTCTTTTTCCGAAACGGGGGATATTTTTGACCAGAGTTCTGAGTTCATCCCTTAATTTGATATATCTTGGTTCCATACGGAGATGACTGAGATGCTGGGCTAATCCGCCCACATTTTTGGAAATGGACATTTCATTGTCATTAAGCACAACAATAAGATCGGTATTAAGGTGGCCGGCGTTGTTCATTGCTTCAAAAGCCATGCCGCCTGTCATTGCGCCGTCGCCGATTACCGAGATTACCTTGTAATTTTCCCCAAGCTGATCTCTTGCGGCACAAAAACCGAGAGCTGCGGATATGGAAGTGCTGGAATGTCCTGCTCCGAATGGATCATAGCAGGATTCACAGGTTTTGGTGAAGCCGCTGATTCCGCCGTACTGGCGGATTGTACAGAACTGTTCCATTCTGCCGGTAAGCAGTTTATGGGTATAGCACTGATGGCCCACATCAAAAATGATTTTATCTCTGGGTGAATCAAAAACACTGTGAATGGCGATTGTCAGTTCCACCACTCCAAGACTGGAAGCAAGATGGCCGCCGGTTTTGCTGATGGTGTTGACTATGGTTTCCCTCAGATAGGCTGCCAGTTCATCAAGCTGGCTGTCATTCATCCGTTTTATATCATCAGGACAATTTATCTGTTCAAAAATACTTGTCATACTTCTCACTGTTTTCTATCACGCAGATATAATGCAAGTTTCCGCAAAGGTTCAGCTTCCTCTCCGAATGTTTCGAGAGATTTTACCGCTTTATCCGTTGCATCAAATGCCATCTGGCGTGATTCTTCGTAACCGTAAATAGCCGGAAAACTAATTGCATTCTTCTCAGGATCTGTTTCCATATCAAGAATATCATCAATAATCTGATATGTGAGGCCTATGTTTTTGCCATAGGTTTCGAGGGAAGATAACTGATCTTCCGAAGCTCCTCCGAGAATGCCCCCTGCCATGACAGAAGCTGTAATCAGCGCTCCTGTTTTTTTATTATGAATTTCAGATAGAATTTCTTTATCGGGGGTGATAAGGTTTTTAGCAGCATGCATATCCAGAACCTGACCACCGGTCATGCCCTGCTGTGCTGCGCATCCTGCATACAGTTTTACCACCTTTACAACTGAACCGGGTGAAATACCGTCGATTTCCGCATTTCCGGCAAGCATTTCAAAAGCTGAAATCAGTATGGCATCCCCTGCGAGAAGAGCATCGGTTTCTCCGAATTTTTTATGGCAGGTTTCAATGCCTCTGCGGTAATCATCGTTATCCATGCAGGGAAGATCATCATGAACCAGAGAAAAATTATGTATCATCTCCATTGCCAGTGCAGCGGGCATTACTTTGGATCCGTCTGCGCCGCAGGCTTCCGCCGCTGCCATAACCAGTATGGGTCTGAATCTTTTTCCGCCGGTCAGACAATATTCGAATATTTCTGACAGGGGATGTGCAGGTTCCCGATTCAGATATTCTTTCATTGCTGCATCCACTATTTGACGCTTTTCCTTCAGATAGACATCAAGATTGACTTCTTTTAAACCCATCAAAATCAAGTCCTGCTTTCTTCAAATGGTTTTGTTTCCACAGTGCCGTCAAGGTTTTCCACCAGAAGGCGTATTTCGCCTTCCGCCGATTTCAGCTTTTCCTGACAGTATTTATAAAGGGCTGAACCTTCCCTGAACCGGGAAATTGATTCTTCAAGCCCAAGCTCGCCTTTTTCCAGAACACGCAAAATCTCTTCGAGTCTTGCGAGGGCGCGCTCAAAATTTTCCGGCATGTCAAATTCAGCCGGTTTTTCGGTTGGATTCAATACACTCACTTCCTGTTCCTTGCTTGGGTGCTTAATTAATAAATCAAATCGGGAGAGATTTTGCTCCCGTTTTGGAAATTATTTTTTCAGGGCGTCGATTTTATCCCTTACTTCTTTCATCACCGTAACGCATTCTTTGATTGCATCAAGTGTCGCCTGCTGTATGCGGGCGATTTCCTTATTCTCATCCTGTGCTTTTTTAATGCCCAGAACTACGAATACTGATATACCGCCTATGAGCAGCAGAGCAATCATAAACAGGTATTTATAAACAGTAAAAAGGCCGCTTGAATCTATTCCTGACTCAGTAATATTGAAGACCTCCCTTCTTGAAAAAGGCAATGTTGATAAACGAAATGGCTCCTACAAACAGCGCCAGAACAAGCGCCAGAGCTGCCGCATAACCCATATCAAACTCATTGAAAGCTTTATTGTAAATATAATATACCATAGTCAGAGTTCCGTTTTCAGGACCTCCGCCGGTCATAACAAATATTTCTCCGAAAACTTTCAGAGCGGATATGCATGATATTATTGTACATAAAGCTACTGTTGGTTTCAACAGAGGCAGTATAATATCCTTGAATACTGTAAAAGGAGATGCGCCGTCAAGTTTAGCGGCTTCCTCAAATTCCGGGGGGATGGTTTGCAGGCCTGCAAGGTAGAGGACCATATAATATCCGATACCCTGCCATAATGTTACAAACATTACTGAAAACAGGGCAAGGCTGCTGTCGGTAAGCCAGGGGATAGCTTTTGCGAAGATGTGGAATTTTTTTACAAGAAAGAAATTCAGAATTCCATCTGAGCCGAGAACCCATTTCCATGCTATGCCCACAATGACTATGGAAGTAACCACAGGTATATAATAAGCGGTTCTGAACCAGGTAACGCCTTTCATGTTTCTGTTGACAAGAATTGCCATCAGAATAGCTGCCAGTTGGATTATAGGCACTACGATGAGATACAGAAGCGAATTTTTCAGAGAAATATAAAAATACGGATCTTTAAGTATGCGGTGGAAGTTGTCCAGCCCGACCCATTTAGGCGGAGCCGGATGGCCATCGGTATCATGTCTTAGCATGTTAAAGTCATAAAACCCAAGTATTACCCCGTATGCAATGGGGTAGAATGTGAAGATAAGCAGAAGCACTATGGCAGGTGCGAGAAAGAGATAGGATAATCCCATCTGTTTCAGTTTCTTCTTTGTTTTCCAGTCAAGTTTCATAATAAGTGTTCTTTGTTTGAAAATTTAAAAGGCGGGGCTGTCCGGAAAGTCTTGTCTGTTGCCTGATACATCATTTACACTGTTTTTCCATCAGTCTTTATGACAATCCTGAGACTGTCCGGATAGCCCCGCCTTGAATTTACTACTTGGTTTCAGTTTTTCCTGCGTTGTCTGCCTTTTTGGAGACTACGAACTCAAATTTGAAACCATTGTCCACGATTTCGGTATATGACCATACTGAATCGTATTTTTCCATCTCGGTGATAAAATCCTGAGCCTGCTGAGCCTGTTTGGGATCTTTTGCTGCGGCAAAGCCAACAACCATCTTTATCATCGGGAGAATTTTATCGAGTTTCACGCCTGAAACGCTGAATGTGTTGGGTCCGATTTTTGAAGCAATTTTCTTGTAACCGGGATCGGTTGCCAGTGATTTTGCTTCGTCCATCTTGTTTTCAAGAATGGTTGTGAGGGCTGCGTCACCCTGTCCGGTAGCCAGAATGAAGAAGTCGTTGTAAACTCCCAGTCTGCCTGTGTTGGGGATTTTGTAGAAAGAAGCTCCGTCAGCATCTTCCTTTGCGAGTTTAATGGGCATTTTGGCAACTATTTTGCCGATTACTTCTTCGAATGCCTTTTTGTCGGTAACTTTTGCTGAAAGAACCATCGGATAAGGGGATTTCTGTCCCTGACGGCTCATCATTACCGACTGAAGGAACTGCTGAAGATCAATACCGTATGCCAGTTCGCCTGAGAGGTTTCCGATAATGTCCTTATCGAGATCAACTCCCATGTTGTCCTGGATTTTCTTTTTTGATTCTTCGAGATTTTCAGCTCCGCCGGGCATTGTTGCAGCATACTTTGTAAGAACGGTGTAGAGCAGTTTTGCATCAACAGCGTTATACATTGATGTGTCGGCGGGGAAGAGTTTCAGTGAAGCGGGTGCGCCCATTGTGGGTTTTGTTTCATAAAGTGCTTTTACGAAAGCGCTGTCTGAACTCTTGTTGATACCAAGAAGGCCCTGGCCTATGAAGTCGCCGTCTTTATATGACAGGCCGAATCCAAAACCGGTAAATGCTTTTTTGAGTTTGTCCTCTTCAGGATTTGTTCCTGCGGTTTTACCCATAGGAGCCATTTTTTCGCCGCTGGCGATAACTGCCTGCATATCCATGTAGAATATGCCCATTGCATCTCCGGGGAGTTTGGATACGATTGACTTGAAGTTGGCGTTATCCTTGAGTGTGGGTCCCTTTTTCAGTGATGCATCGATACATTTCTTTACATCATCGGTTGTGTTGCCCATCACGAAGAGTCCCTTTATGAATGAAAGGGTGGGTGTGTTGGGTGTTGAGGGTACCCAGATTGTTACGTTTTCGTATTTGTCTTCTTTGTATTTGCTTGATTCCTTGGCAAGAAGTTCTTTTACTTTTGCCTGAGCTGCGTTGAGGTCTTTTACATCAAGAACAACTACAAAGTTGTATTTGCTTGTGTCCGGTTTCTGACCGGGGTTTTCCGGCGGCGGGGGAACTTCGAAGAACGAAATTACGACCTGTTCGCCTAACCAAGACATAATATCCTGTTCGAAATTGATATTATTCTCTTTCTGGAGTTTCTCGGTCATTTCTTTGTAAGCTGCTGATTCTTTCAGCTTGCTGAGAATCTCTTCCCTTTTGGCTTTTTCTGCCATTTTGCGGGTATCTACCTGAAGAAGCATTACGCATTTCTCGGGTAGAATTTCCATTGATGTTCCCATTTCAGGAGCACCGCCGCCGCCAGGTTTTTTCGTAAGCAAGAAGTATCCCAGGGCTGCTACAATTATAAGAATTATAACTACTGCAATAATTGCCCCTGACCCACCGCCTTTTTTACCTGACGCCTGGTCGGCTTCCATTGAACGATAATCGGAGCCTTCCTGTTCGGCCATTTGTTTACACCTCCAAGTTATTTTAAATAGCTGCTATGATCCATTATGATAAAATCACAAAAACCACGCAGAGTTTCACCATATTATGATACAGTCAGTGTCAAGCCCGGCAGAACCCCGGTTTTTTCAGAATCGTACATATCCATAAGTGCGACCTGAAGTTTTCCCCGGCCTTTTCTGATACCGTATAGTTCAAGCTTCAGAGTGTCAGATTTTATGGGCACATACATTTTCTGAATACCTGCGCCTGATTCAAGACATGCAGTATTGCCCGGAAGATAAATCCTTGCAAGTGGTGCAAGAGAATCTTCCAGGGGCTTGATGACAAGGTTTACTTTTTCTCCGGTTTTGAAGGAAGTCCTTTCTATACTGATTTCACCTTTAAAATTAGAAGATGGTGTCAGATAATCAACTTCCGTTTCCTCATCAACCCTGATTAATGTTTTTTCCATTGCTTCCACTTCTGTGCAGATTACGGGAGAAGCAAGATTAATCTGTTTTCCGTCGATAATGGCGCTTCCTGTGTTTTTGCCTTCCATATTGGAAAGAAGTTCGAGGAAAGCTGCCGTGTCGGTGGTTGAATAGAGTCTGCCTTCCTGCAGTCCTGATGATACAAAACTGAAGCCTTTGTTGAAAAGTTCGCTGTCTTCGTGCTGCATAACCTGAAGAGCAAGGCAAGTAGCTTCCGCAGGTCCCGCCCAGCAGGTTTCGTCTTTCCATATTGCGGTGGAAGTGCTCACTTCCGCCTTTTCTCTCAGAAGCTGAACCGCTTTTTCCTTTTCAAGACCCCGTTTGTAGAAGGAAACTGCATCTCTGACGGTTTTCATTTCCCCGGCGAAAGCTTTGTTGTATTCCACAAGCCTGTTGTCTTTGTATTTCTTTTTAATGAGATTTGCAGCGGCAAGTTCGGTCATTTTGCCGGTATCTCCGAAATTAATCTGCCACAGGGGCCTGAGGTTTGAAAGAACCTGAACAGTTACATAATCTGAAGGGGTTCCGTTTTCCCACAGGCTGAAACTGTCGTCCCGGAAGAAAAGTTTCATTCTGTCTGCACCCTGCATAAGTTTTCTTTCCACATCCTGAAAACCGTTGCTGATTATTCCCTTTTTCATTGCACGATAAACCAGAGCGAGACCGAACATTTTGGCGCTGGTTTGTTCTGCACATCCGAAGGGATACTGAACCAGAGCTTTTGCAGAATCGTTGAGAAGATGTCCCACATTGGGATACACTATTATTTTATCGGCTTTGAGTTTTTCTCCGGGGTTGAGCCAGATTATTTTAGAACGGGTAATTGTTTCTTTTCCCGGAGTTTTTATGGTTTTGCCGGTTACATCTTTACCCGATGGCGAATCCAGTTCTCCGAAGACTTCGCCTGCGGATTTGAGTTTTATCTCAAAATTCTGACTTCCCTTTACGGATTTTTCAAGCCTGGTAAGAGCTGCGGTTACGGTGAGTTTTCCGTTGTCGGGGCATTTTGCATATACTTTTCCGATAATCTCATCTCCGGGAGCCATCAGTGCGGGTACATCAAGTTCGAGATAGACTTCCTGGGTGGTTTCCACCTGCTTTGATGCAGAGATGAAATCAAATCCGTCTATTATAAATGCAAATACCTTAAAAGCGCCGATTTGATCGCCGAGTTTTACTTTTTCAGTATGTGTTGAGTCGAAATCGATAAGCTTTGCAAAAATAAGATGGGGGAAATCGAGCCGTGTTGTGGCAGGTGCAACTTGACTTTCATTGTCTTCTTCCACTTCTGGTTTATAACCCATCAGAATTTTCGCTATATTCGGATTGCGTTCACCAAGCGATGTCACTTCCATTTCAGTATCCATTGAAGGTACAGGCTCCATCGGAAGAGCCGCCATCATCATTCCGCCCGGAGAAGGAAACTGCATCGGCGGGGGAGGCGGTGCCATTAGCATCTCGGCATCCGCAAATCCCCTTGATCCCATTCTTTTCAGAGTTTTGTAAGGGGCATATTCGTTTACGAAACCTGAGAATGCGTATTGAATTCCGTTTTTCAGCGCGCTGAAATGCTGTTCTGCGAAAATATCATAAGGATCATCACTCTGCAGCCTGCTGTCGGCAGCTATAAGCATCAGCCTGCCTTTTCTGTTTGAAGTGACTGTTATTTCGATCTCTTCGCCGGGTTTTGCTTTTTCGGGCATTTCTATTTCCAGATCCATCTCAGGGGGCTTGATTAAAAGACTGAAGCCCTGATAACAGTCTTTTCCCATTGTGCCTGCAAAGATGAATCCAAAGGGGTAGGGGGTGTTGATTTCCAGTTTTTCCCCCCGTTTTATTTTTGTCCTGTTAATCTGAACAACTGTGCCGTCAACGGGATTGAGTACATCAACAGCCGCTGCTTCAAGGTCTTCTGTAAAAGTGAGAATTGCCTTGTCGGTTACAATGTTTTCTATTACTACCGGTGATGATTTGGAGCCTGTGGAGCCGATATATAAGCCTCTGACTCTTTCCGGTCTTGAATCGTCCGGCATAATGCCGCCCATAATGGTTTCACCGAGATTAGAAATTTCTATCTGCTCCCTTGTGCCTGCTGTGGAACCGGGAAGGAAAATTGTCGCAGATTCCCCTGCGGGAGTAGTTATATGGAAACTGAAAGGTCCGGTGTGTCCCGACAGGGTGAATTTGCCTTCTGCAATTCCTTCTTTCGAGCAATTAACTTCCTGATCGTCAACCACAACTTCGCAATATCCGCAATACAAGCCCACTTTGACTTTCTCAGTGCAGGGAACATCACCGAGTATAATGCTGATTTTGTAAGAAAGGTCCGAACCTGCATCATATTTATGAGAAAGAAGAGTAGCTCTCATAAAAGAAAGGGTGTATTCCGCCACAGTGAAGCTGCAGGTGTGGGAAAATCCTTCGCTGTTTTCAATTTCGAATTCATAAGAACCTTCGGGCATTGCTTTGAAAACATCCGAGTATGTGCCTTTGGTGCAAAGCTGAATTTTCTCCGAGGAAAAAAGTCTGCCGTTTTTGTTGATGCTGAGGGTTGCTTCCTGAGATGAGGGATTGGGAAAAAACGCAAAGACAGTAACATCGTCGCCGGGTTTATAAACTTTTCGATCTGTAACGCATACGCCGGTTTGCAGAAGGGGGATAGAATATGAAGATCTGAAAAGATCCCCTTCTTCAAGCTGAAGTGTTCTGTTAAGCTTAGAGAAAATTGATGGTTCACTTACTATTATTTCTTCTTTGTTTTCTGTTTCCCCGATTAGTACTTTAACATTTTTTTTGCCTGGTCTGATAAAAAGGAACTGGTCTGTTGAATAAAATTTGGATTCTGACATTTTATATTCCCCCTCGTTTTGGTATAATCGGAAAATTCACTGGAAAACGGTTTTTTCCTCTGATTTGGAGATACTATAGTGTTAAAGAAGGAAAACTTTGATTTATACAAAAAAAACACTTTGAATGATTATGATTAACCGGAGGGTTTTATGGATACAGGTTCAGGCAATCTGAAAAATCAATGGAAGGAAACAAAACTTAAAAAAGTTGTTGATAAATTTCCTCCCCGGCTTAAAGATGCAAAAACGACTTCTGATATTGATATAGACTGGATATACACTCCCGATGATCTGGAAGGTTTTGATTATTTGCGGGAACTGGGATTTCCCGGAGAATATCCTTTTACCCGGGGAGTTCAGCCCACAATGTACAGAGGAAGACTCTGGACCATGCGCCAGTATGCGGGTATGGCAGACGCCGAGATGACCAATAAGAGATATCTTTTCCTTCTGGAAAAAGGTCAGACCGGTCTTTCCGTCGCTTTCGACCTGCCTACACAGCTTGGCCTCGATTCTGACGATCCCCGGTCACTGGGAGAAGTTGGAAAAGTCGGCGTTGCTATCGATTCCATAGAAGATATGGAAACTCTGTTCAATCAGATCCCGCTTGATAAGGTCAGCACATCTATGACCATCAACGCCACTGCGGGCATTCTCCTTGCTATGTATATCGCTGTGGCAGAAAAACAGAATGTTACCCAGGATAAGCTTCAGGGAACGGTTCAGAACGATATTCTCAAAGAATACGCCGCCCGCGGAACCTACATCTATCCCGCCGTCCCCAGCATGAGGCTTACCGGCGATCTCATCGAATACACATCAAAATTTGTTCCCCACTGGAATCCCATTTCCATCAGCGGATACCACATCAGGGAAGCCGGCAGCAGCGCAGCTCAGGAAATCGCATTCACCCTCGCCAATGCAAGATCTTATGTGAAGTCCGTCCTTGCAAGAGGTATGGATGTGGATGATTTTGCTCCCCGCCTGTCGTTCTTCTTTGCCGCTCACAACAACCTGCTTGAAGAAGTGGCAAAATTCAGGGCTGCCCGCAGAATCTGGGCAAGAATGATGAAGGAAGAATTCAGCGCAAAAAGTTCAAAGTCCATGTGTCTGCGTTTTCACACTCAGACCGGCGGCGTAACCCTAACATCAAAACAGCCTCTGAATAATATCGTAAGAGTTACGGTACAGGCTCTGGCGGCAGTGATGGGCGGAACCCAGTCCCTCCACACCAATTCTTATGATGAAGCTCTCTGTCTGCCCACTGAGGACGCAGTAACAGTAGCCCTCAGAACCCAGCAGATAGTTGGATACGAATCAGGTGTGGCTGATACCATTGATCCTCTTGCAGGCTCATATTTTGTGGAAAGTATGACCAACGATCTGGAAAAAGCAGCTCTGGCCATTATGGACGAAGTAGAGAAAAAAGGCGGTTCCGTTAAGGCTATCGAAGAGGGCCACATTCAGAGAGAAATTCATAAAAGCGCATACAAATACCAGCAGGATATGGAATCCGGAGATAAAGTGGTCGTCGGTGTCAATAAGTTTGCCACCGGGGAAAAAGAGAGATTTGAAGTTCTTAAAATTGATCCGTCACTGGAACTCAAACAGGTTGAAAAACTGAAAGCATTCAAGGAGAAACGGGACCCTCAGACTGTAGCTCTCCATCTTGAAAAAATAAGAGAAGTTGCGAAGACAGACAATAATATGCTGCCTGTTTTCGTTGAAGCTGTCAAAGCGGGCCTTACGGTAGGCGAAATTTCCAACGCCCTCAGGGATGTATGGGGCGAGTATGTTGACCGCAACAACTAAGCGGTTGAAGGATAATAACTGAACAGGCGAAGAGAATTGTATGTCAAAGAGAGTAAAAAACACACAAGGTAAAACCCTGCTGATTGTCATCATCTTAGTTCTGGTGGCTGCATTAGGTTATGGTATCTACTGGGCTATTGAAAATAAGCCCTGGCAGCACCTTGGCGGACATGACAAAAAAGAGTCCAAAATCGAAAAAATCGAAATGGTAGTGCCGGTTAAGGCTGGTAAAGCCGTCAGAAAACCTGTTGAGGAGAAACTCGACATAACAGGTTCGTTTGACGCCTGGGCTGAAGTTACACTTACTCCGCAGATTTCAGCCAAAGTTATCAATGTTGCTGTAGAGATAGGATCCAAAGTCCGTAAGGGCGAGATTCTTGTTACCCTGGATCCTATTGATTATAAGCTTCAGACAGACCTTGACGCTGCCAACCTTCAGGAAGAACTTGCAAAGCTGGGTTTGAAATCAACAAGCCAGAAGCTCCGCAGTCCTGAAGACGCTCCTGATGTAAAAAAGACAAAAGCTGTTATGGTTAATGCCAGAATCAACTGGGAGAGAAATGTCAAGATGAGAAAAGAAGAACTCATCAGCGACAAGGATGTGGAAGATTCTCTCAGAGATTATCTGACATCAAAGGCAGATTTTGAAGCTGCCCTTGATAATGTTAGCCAGACAGAAGCTTCAATCGATTCAAAAGCTGCTTCCCTTAATATCTCAGAGCAGAAACTTCAATATACCAGAATTAAATCTCCTATAAACGGTTATGTAAAAACCAAGAATGTTGAGAAAGGTGATTATGCAACTCCTAATGCATCAGTTCTCACACTTGTTCAGAATGACCCGATTTATCTGAGTGTAAATATCCCCCAGAATTTCATCAGCAAAATTAACAAAGGCAAAAACATCGATCTGAAAACTGACGCCATCCCCGGCAAAGTATTCAAGGGAAGAATAACTGACATAAGCCCTGCTGTTGATCCTGATGTAAGAACAATTCTTGTAAGGGCGACAATCCAGAATCCTGAAAACATTCTTAAACCCGGTATGTACAGCAATGTTTCCCTTATCACCGGATATGACAATGAAGCTGTGGTCGTCCCTGTTTCCGCCATTATTCAGGAAATGGGCGAAACCAAAGTTTATGTGATAAACAAGGATAAAGATTCTTACAAGGTATCAGTGAGAAAAGTCACCAGAAAACAGGAACTTGGCGATTATGTTCAGGTTAAAGGCGACATAAAAGACGGCGATATGGTTGCTACTTCTTCGCTGGCCACCCTTGTTGACGGCGCTAAGGTAACAATCGAAAAGTAAACATCAGAAATTTTTGAAGCTCATTTTTTGCTTCATGTGTTGACAGAGAGTAATAAAAATGGATTCCTTGACCGTATTTATCAGAAGGCCGATTCTGGCTACTATGATCATTCTCAGCATGGTTGTTCTGGGAGCTTTTTCATATACACAGCTTGGCGTTGACTCAATGCCTAAAGTTGACTTTCCCCTTGTGTATGTTGTAACCCAGCTCCCCGGTGCCAGCCCTGAGGAAATTGAAACTGAAGTTACAAAACCGATTGAGGACGCGGTGGCTGTTATCGGCGGTATTCGTATGATATCGTCTCAGTCGCAGAACGGTGTTTCGTCGGTTAATATTCTTTTCCAGCTTGAAATCAATAGTGATATCGCTGTGCAGCAGGTCAGAGATAAGGTTACCGCCATCATCAACCAGTTCCCCGATGGAACCTTTCAACCTGTTATCGACAAAGCGGACCCCAACTCCAGCCCTATTCTGATTCTTGCGGTTCATGGAAAAAGAGATGCCAAGGAAATTACGGAAATTACAAAAAACCAGATCAAAGACACTATCGAATCTGTTGACGGCGTAGGTCAGGTAAATATGATCGGTGCCAGATACAGAATCGTGGATGTGGTCTGTTATGCGGACAAACTCACAAAATTCGGTCTGTCTATGACCTCGGTTCAGAAAAGTATTGTTTCCCAGAATACGGAAGTTCCCGGAGGCCGTGTTACTTCCAAAAACGAGGAATCCATTCTTCGAACATACGGGCGACTGTCCAATGTGGAATCCTTCAGCGATATTATCGTTAAGGATAAACAGGGCACTCCCATCAAGCTTAAAGACGTGGGTTATGCAATAGACACCACGAAAGAACCGAGAACAATGGCGCGCCTCAATGGTGAAGCTGCGCTTGTTCTTCAGGTTATTAAAACCACAGATGCTAATACTGTGGAAGTTATTAAGGATGTAAAAACCCGAATCAGCACCATCCAGAAAGCTCTTCCTTCAGATGTCAGTCTTGAAATAGTTAAAGACTCGTCAATTGCCATTGAAGAATCGGTAAACGATATTCTCGTGCACCTTTACCTCGGCGGCGGTCTTGCCTGTCTGATGGTGTTTATGTTTATGGGAAGCCTTCGCAGCACATTTATCGCTGCTATCGCCATTCCAGCATCAGTGGTTTCGTCATTCACTGTTATGCTTGCCCTGCAGTACACTCTTAATCAGGTTACTCTTCTTGCACTTGCGCTTGTGGTAGGTATCGTAATCGACGACGCAATTGTGGTTCTGGAAAATGTCTGGCGATTGATTGAAGAAGAGGAAATGAAGCCTTTTGAGGCGGCTATTGAGGGAACCAAGGAAATTGGTCCCGCAGTGCTTGCCACAACATTGTCGCTGATTGTGCTGTTTGTGCCTGTGGCATTTATGCCTGGTATCGTGGGCAGATATTTCCAGTCTTACGGTATTACGATGGCAGTATCAATCTTTATTTCGATGGTAGTGTCATTTGTTCTTACACCGATGCTCTGTTCCAAACTTCTGAAAAAACCAAAGCCTAAGAAGGGTGAGGAACGCCGGGTTAAAATCGTTGAATTTACCGATGTCCACGGTGTTGTGCATCAGAAGAAGGAAGCTGAAGTATCGGCAATTACCAAGATGATTCAGGATTCATACGAATTTATTCTGAAAATTGCGTTGAAAATCCGTTTTATAATTGTGATTCTTTGCGTCGCCTGTTTCTGGTGGGGTGGAAAACTGTCCAAGGAAATCGGACAGGAGTTCATCACCAATCAGGACGGCGGAGAATATAATATTGTTCTGAAGCTCCCCAACGGCTGGTCTATGGACAGAAGCGCCAATGCGCTGATTCCTATCGAAGACTGGCTCAGAAAACAGAAAGGCGTCAAGTTTGTTCTTACCCAGATTGGTACCCAGACTTCCGGCGCCACTGACGACGAAGCTTCGGATATTACTGTTTGTAACATTTATGTTCGAATGGTTGACTACGACGAGCGTAAGCCCTTCACTCAGTTTGACGCAATGCGCCAGACAAGAAGAATGCTCGATCATTATCAGTATTTCAGGCCCTCTGTACAGATGGCGTCATCCTCCAGCGGTGGAAGCGGCGGTCCCGACTTTTCATACAGTTTGATGGGTGATGATCTTGAGGTGCTCAAAAAATCATCGGATAATCTACAGGCAAGAATGAGAAAAATCAAGGGTTATGTGGAAATTGACACCGATGTCAACTTCAATGCCCCTGAAGTTCATATTACCGTTGACAGACCTAAAGCCTATGCAGTGGGCGTTGATATGAACCAGCTCAGCAACGAGCTTATGCTTCTGGTGGGCGGAGCCAAAATCTCCAACTATCAGGAAGGCAAGTGGCTGTATGATGTCCGTATCCGTCTTGATCAGAAAGACAGAGATAATATAGATAAAGTCAGAAGACTTTATATTCCCACTAAAACCGGAAATCTGTGCTATCTGTCAGGAGTTGCGGATATTTCGCCGGGTCTGGGACCATCACAGATTAACCATGTGAACAGAGCGAGATCCATTACTCTTCAGGCTAACCTTGAGGGATATCCTCAGGTTCAGGCTATGAATGATGCGGTTCAGTTTGTAAAAGATCTGAATCTGCCTCCGGGATACTCAATTTACTTCCAGGGCAACTCCCAGTATGTTAGTGAAACGGCGGCAGCATTCGCACAGGCGTTCGTGCTTGCTATCATATTCATGTATATGGTGCTTGCAAGTCAGTTTGAAAACCTCCTTGACCCGCTTATCATTCTGCTGACACTGCCTCTATCAATTCCCTTTGCCATTCTCTCGCTGAAAGAGTGCAATATGACCCTGAATATGTTCTCTGCACTGGGACTCTTCCTGTTGTTTGGTATCGTTAAAAAGAACGGTATCCTTCAGGTTGACCATACAAACAATCTACGAAAAATGGGATATACCGACAGGGAGGCTATTCTCAAAGCCAACCGTGAAAGGGTGCGTCCCATTCTTATGACTACTCTTACCCTTGTGGTGGGTATGCTTCCTGTGGCACTTTCCGGACCTACCGGCGCAACCCGTGCACCTATGGCGGTTGTCGTAGTGGGTGGACAGAGCCTCTGCCTTATACTGACACTGCTTCTCGTGCCTGTTCTGCTTTCGTATGTGTACGATCTGGAGCGTTTCAGGGAATGGAAGATTTGGAAGCTGTTGGGTATTAAGCTCAAACCTCATAAAGAAGGGGAAGAGGAAGGCGAATCGGAAGAACAGGCTGAAGTAGTTCCTGATGAGACTAAGAAAGATCAGGCTGCAAAAGAAGCTGATGTAAAGAAAGCTCCTGCTGAAGTTCCTGCGGAAAAACCGGCAAAGGCTGATAAAGCTGAAAAGAAGGAATCCAAACCCGAGACTAAACCCGAGCCAAAGGCCGAAAAGCCTGTTGAACCTGAACAACCCAAAAAAGCTCATGACACAGTATCTCTTGAAGAGAAAAAGCCTGAACCTAAAAAGACTGATGCCGGAACGGTGCCTGAACAGCCTGTAAAAGATGCTGTAAAGCCCGAAAAGCATAAGCTTTTTGATAAATACAGAATCGGACAAGCCGGAAAACCCGGTGAGGCTAAGAAAGATGAAAACAAACCTGCCGGAAATAAAGCTGCGGGTAAGGAAGAAGCTAAGGGAAAACCTGAAGCTCCTGCTCCTGATGTTAAGAATGGCGGCAAACCTTCCGCAACTGATGATAAAAATGGTAAAGAGGGGAGGAATTAAGCTATGAACTCCCATCTTGGAAAAACAATTTTAGGCTTATGCCTTATGATAGCAATGTCGGTGGGCTTGTGTTCCGCTGAAGACAAGCCCGTCAAATGGGTTACTGCTTCAAATAAAATGATGCAGGAAGTCATCAATAAAAGAGTTAAGCAATTTGAACAGGAAGCTGGTGTGAAGCCTGTTAAGCAGATTCCTGAAACTCAGGTTGAGCATTCGAAAAAACCTGATGTTATAGCTGATGAAGTGCTTAACAAAAAGGATATGGCGCTTCCCGACGACCCGATTATTGTTAATGCCGGTGAAGTTTCTTCGGGACAGTCAACACAGTATGAAAAGTTCATACCGGGATTCCCTCTTTCAGAAGAAAAAGTGATAACTCTGGATGAATGTCTGAAATTTGCATTTGATCATAACCCGGACATTCTCACAAAAAGAGCTGTTGTGGCACAGCAGGAAACCAAACTCCGGCAGGTTTTGTCGCAGTATGATCCTACTCTTTCGCTGGAATTGAGCCAGACTAACAGCATGAACAGAACCACTCCCTACAAACCTGCAGGCTCAACTCAGTCACTGTTTAATATCAGCCAGACTCTTTATGACTGGGATCAGAGACGGCAGCAGTATGTAGCTACAAAAGAGAGTCTTGAGGCAGTAACTCTTCAGCTCAATGCAGCATGGATTGATACGGCATTTAGCATTACAAAAGCGTATTACGACCTTATATATTACCAGTGGCTGGTAGCCATTGAAAAGGACGATGTGGATAAAGCCCAGAACAACCTTGATGTCAGTAAAGGTTTCTACAGATCCGGAGCTAAATCCAAAATCGATGTTACTCAGGCTGAAATCGAACTTAACCAGTCACAGATAGATCTGGAAAATGCGGAAAATAACTACAGGGATTCGGTTTACGGACTTGCAAAGGCAACCGGTATGGATAAATCAATGGTTGAAAACCGGGTCACCAGAAATCTCCTGCTCGTTAATTCCACCATACCCCAGAGGGATGATGCAGTCAGAATTATGGAAAAGACTCATCCTGCAGTCATCAACTATATGGCTTTTATCAGAAGCAGCCTTTCATTTGCCAAAGCTTATGAATACCAGAGACATCCCACCCTCGCAGGGCAGGCTTATTATGGTCTTGAGAAAAACACACAGCTCGATATGCCTAATATGCCCTTTGGCGACACCTGGCAGGTTAATGTAACCCTCAGCTTCCCGATTTTCAGGGAAAGCGTTGTTTACCCCAAAGCTGATGAGCAGAGGGCTATTGCAGAACAGTATAAGGGCCAGATGAAGTCCACAATCCTCAAGTATCTGGATCAGATTGATTCTGCTTATACTGATATGTTCTTCTCCAGAAACCGTGAAAGAATAGCTGACAGGGAAGTTAAAACAGCTCTTCTCAACTATAAACTTGCGTATAAGAGATACAAGATGGGTGTTTCAACCATTATCGAGCTTAACTATGCAAGAGATTATCTGAATCAGGCGCGCAAACATTATCTGTCGGCTCTGTATTCGAGAAAGAATGCGGAAGCTTCACTGTTTAATGCAATTGGCCAGATTGACCCTCAGAAATAGGTAATTAAGGGATTTCTGAAAAAACTGTATAAATAATAAATTGCAAATATAAAAGGGGCTGTCCTGAAAGTTTAAACCTTCGGGACAGCCCCTTTTCATTTATGTTAAATATTAAGCTGCTGCTTTTTCCATTCCGAGCATTGCCTTAATCGGGTCTGCGTTTTTGCCTGAGTCGGCAAACGTGTTCAGCACCATATTTTCTGCGCCGGAATTAACCGAATGTCCTGACTTGAGAGCGTCTGCATAGTTTGTCTGGAGTTTTGCCATTTTGGGGGTTGTAAGACCACCGCCAGCTTCGTGTCCTACTTCTGAAGTCTGACGGGATGAGAATGCTCCGCCGGCTTTCATTCCGGACTCGAAACCCGACTGGATTCCCTCGGCTCCTATAGCTCCGCCGCCCTGCATTCCCGGAGTAAATCCAAGTGTCTGCTCCTGAGGTTTGTTCACAGCGCCGAGTCCGTTTCTTTCCATCTGCACAGACATAGCATCATTAACAAGTCCTCCTGATGCGTCGTTGCCTGAAGGCTGAACATTGAGCTGGTTCTTAATGCCTGCGATCTCGCCCTTGAGAGCATCAAGGTTAACACCTTCGTTGTTGCCCGGTTCTTTCACCTCATCAGAAAAACTGATGGAATCCCCCCGCTGTGCCTGAACGGGTGATGCCTGTGAATTCTGCTGGGTTTGAAAACCCGGCTTGATTCCTTCCATGGAAGAAGCCTGAACCTGTTCGTTCCTTTTTAAGCTGGAACCTCTTATTGCTCCTATGGAATAATTGTCAGACATTTCATTCACCTCTTATTAGCTCTCTCTATGTGCATTATCACAAAATCATGGTTTTTCGTCAATTAACTATATGTAAACTAATAGTAACTGATATTGACAGTTTGTAAACATGCTGTTAACAGATTGTTAACAGGCGGTGAATAATATTCAATAAAAATCCTGAAAGTATTGGTATCTAAAGATTAGAAGCGCTGAAAGCAATGTGAAACGGTTATTTGTTATTTTTCTGTAATAAACTGACATTATGCCGCTTTAAACAAACGAAATATGGTAAAATTTTGTCCTGATATTTGCCGTATTTAACTTATTACTTCCATTTAATCGTATTCCGGTTAACTACCTAATATAACAACGGGAATACATCACCTTTATACGATGGGTCTGCAACCCCTCAGAAGAAATCACGCTTTTTTGGAAAAAGCGGGGGGGGTCCTCCAAACCTTTTGTTGGACAAAATCAAACCTGCAAAGGATATATTTTCTTTTTGCGGAAGTATCATGCAACCTTCCATTATAAAAAACTGTTTGGCTTTAATGAACAACCGCGGTTTAACACATATCAAACAGGGAGGTTTCACAAATGAAGCTTATACGGCAATTTATCATCATCCTCGCAATCTTTATTTTCTCATTTTCCTTTGGGTGGGCTGAGCAGGCAAAAGGGATTCTCTATTTTATCGAAGGTGGAACAGGAGCGGGCATTTGTCATGTTTACACAGGCAGGCAGCTTCTTAAACTGCATTATACAAAATATAAAGAATATGGATTTGAGCATCAGGAAGGATACAAATACGGTTCGATCTGGAATGTTAAGTATCACACTGAAGCTGGCGGCAGAAAAGTAATTGATTCCATCGAGTTTACTGGTAAATATGATCCTGCAGTAAAAGCTGCCGATGAAATGGTTCGCAGCTATTATATAAAAGCTGCCAGAGGAGAGTTTACTGAAGCTTACAAAATGTTAAGCCCAGGATGGCAAAAAGATCAGTCTTTTGATTCATACAACAGGGGAATGAAAAAGATAAAATTCAAGGAAAGCGCTGAGAGTGCTCCCACATTTGCACTGAAGATCATCGGTCATAATTCGGGAGAAGTGCTTTTACTGGTTAATACTTTCTGGTTTTATGAAGGTGCATCGGGTTATCTGAAGATGGAAGTAAAGAAGGTTAACGGCGTATGGACCATTGACAGGGTCACGCCGGTTTCTTTTAAACAATGGGATGAGTCTTAATGCGGAAAGGGGATTTTTATGAGAAAGATTCCAGTCTATCTTGCAGTAGCAGCATTTATTTTGTTTGCTGCATTGCCTGTAATGGCTTTTGTCATTGCACAGGATCCTGAGGAGATTATTACCGCTCAGCAGGCAGGGGGGATGAGGCCCACTTCCTACGGATGGTCAAATCCTGTTCCTGTAAGGTATGTTACACCTCCCGGAGGACCGGCTCCCGGACCTTATGGACCAAATGGTCCCTATTACGGTCCCAACTCCTACTATAACTACTGGATTCCCCTTGGAGTAGGTACAAGCAATACTTCTAATTTCCCTACTTTTGATACTAACCCGGTAAGAGTGGATCCACCGTCAACTCCTCCAAAACCTCCGGATCCCAAAACACAGGCTGCGGATACTATTAATCAGTTTATGGCAGCTCTAAAATACAATGATATTTCTAAAGCCAACAGTATTGTTCCCGTTTCCATGCAGGCAAGAAGCGCAGGTGGAAATTCCAGCGGTTACATCGGGCAGAGGCTTGGTAAAATCTATCAGTGGAAAATTCAGGATGTTAAGAATGTAAGCGGAACAACTTTTGTAGTAACAGCTCTGATAACTCTCACCGCTGATATGAATTATACTCAGGAGCAGAAAAGCTTTACTGTTTCACAGGGTAAGATTGTTGATCCGTTCTGATAACCGATAGCAGACGGCTTGGTTAAAACAAAATGGAGGCAAATATGAAAATAAGAATCATAGTTATTCTGATAACAGCGTTCTGCTTCGGCTTGCTTTTACCGGCATTTTCCAATGAACTGACAAATGCGGTTAAGGCAGGGGATTTTAATAAAGCAGAATCGATTATAATCAAAAAACCTGCGCTGATAAATGAAAAGGATGAAACCGGCAGAACACCGGTGTTTTATGCGCAGGATGTCAAAATGGCAAAAATTCTGGTTGAAAAGGGAGCTAAACTGGATGTTCAGGCAAATAACGGTATGACTCCCATATTCTTTTCATCAGGTCCCGAAATAGCGAAATATTATCTTTCAAAGGGAGCTGATATAAACGCAAGAGATGAGGACGGCCAGACTCCACTTCATCTGGTGACTCTTGCAGGAGCACCGGCTGAAGTAATTGTGTTCCTCCTCGATAACAAGGCAAAGATAAATGCAAGGAATAAAGTCGGCGACACGCCTCTTCAGCTTGCTGCCATGACTGGTCATGAAAAGCTGGTTGATATCCTGATTAAGAGAAAAGCGGATCTTTCCTCAAAAGACAATATGGGCAATACAGCTCTTCACTACGCTTCAAATCCTGCTGTGGCAAAGCTTCTTCTTGATGCAGGCGCTAAGATGGAAGAGAAGAACAAGAATGGTGAAACTCCCCTTCATCTGGCTTCAGCCCTCAAAAACCCTGATGTTGCAAAGTTTCTTATCGAAAGGGGAGCCAACATTCAGGCAAAAACGGAAAAAGGGCTGACTCCTCTGCTTTTTGCCTGTTGCTGGGGTGATAATTATGAAACTCCCGCACTTCTTGCAGAAAAAGGTTCGAAATCAATAGATGAACCTGATGCAGACGGAAGAACGCCGCTTATGATTGCTTCCGCAAGAGGTAATCATAAGCTTGTAAAACTTCTCATAGATAATGGGGCAAAGGTGAATAATAAGGATGTCAATGGTTCAGCACCACTGGCTTATGCTTGTTTTATGGGGCAGCCTGTATGCGCAGAAATGCTTATAAATGCAGGTGCAGAAGTGAACATGAAAGACAACGGAGGCCAGACTCCACTGTTTGAAGCAGTGAAAATGGAAAAACCAGATTCACCACTTGCAGGTAAAAAACTTGAATGCGTCGGACTTCTCCTGAAAAATAAAGCTGATGTTAATGTAAAGGATGCAAAGGGATTGTCGCCTCTGAGTTTTATAGAAACTAAAGCTTTTGCGGTAATTCTCATCGAAAATGGCGCCAATCTCAATATCAGGGATAAAGACGGGCAAACACCCCTTAATTATGCGGTAATCTATGGCCTGAAAACAGAAGAAATCCAGTATCTCCTTGATAAAGGCGCTGATGTCAGAATCGGAAATCTCAATAACGATACTCCGCTTTTAATCGCCTCATTCCTCGGTAGAATCGATCTGGTGAAGCTGTTTATCGATAAGGGTGCTGATATTAACGCCGAATCGGATATGGGAGTGAAACCTGCACATGTTGCAGCTACTCCTGAGATTCTCGATCTTCTCGTTGAAAAGGGAGCAAATGTCAATATAAAGGACAATACGGGCAATACACCCCTTCATATTGCCGCTGCCACTGACAGACCCGAAGTAATAGAAGATCTCCTGAAAAGGGGATTGAAAATTAACTCGGCTAATGATCAGGGGTTAACTCCTCTGATGATGGCTGCTCAGAGCGCTCCGGGAACCAAGGCGATTGAAGTTCTAATTAAGAACGGAGCTGATTTGAAAAAGAAGGATCTCACCGGTAAATCAGCCCTTGTTTATGCCACTATGTCAAAAAATCAGGAAGCTGTGGATCTTCTGAAGAAAAGCGGCTGCACCGAGTAATAAACTGAATAATCAACAGATATGAGATAACAGAGCCTCCGGGAGTATAATCAGATTTTCATGAGGCTCTGTTTTATTTCCGGGAACTATTTCTGCCATATTGTGCATTATATGTAATGAAAATAAAAACGGAGGTATCAAAATGAAGAAAAAACTCTTTTTAGCTGCTTTTGCAGTTCTTCTTGTATCGTTTGTTTTTAGAACGGCTGTGTTTGCTCATTGTGAAGTGCCCTGTGGTATTTATCATGATAAAACACGGGTTGATTTGATTAGGGAACACATCGATACAATTGAAAAATCAATGAATGAAATAACAAAATTGTCTAAAGAAGGGGACAAAAACTACAATCAGATAGTCAGATGGGTTCAGAACAAGGATAATCATGCAGACTATATTCAGGAAATAGTATCTCAGTATTTTATGACCCAGAGAATAAAGCCTGTAGAACCTGCGGATAGTGCAGAATATAAGGATTATATAAGCAAAATCACCCTTCTCCACCAAATGCTTATAACAGCTATGAAATGTAAGCAGACAACTGATCTTTCAAATGTTGAGAAGCTGAAAAAACAGGTGGACGACTTTGAAAAGCTATATTTTAAGGATGAAAAGCACACTCATTAATGAGATTATTGCGGAACAGAAAAGGGGCAGTCACCTGACTGCCCCTTAGTAAGGTATTTTTTTTATTCCAACTTCAGGAGTAACACCCCTGCCCCATGAACTTTATTTATTTGACATCTTCGGTTCTGATATTACCTGTAAGCTGGTTGATATAAATTCTCTTCATAAGTTTGCCGCTGTTGCCCGCCACATCGATTCTGACATCTTCGTATGCATAACCGGGAGAGGGGAAATAAAGGGTTCCGTCTGATTCGAAGAGGAAGCAGAAATCGTAAACATAATCATCTGCGGCGCTGCTTGCTTTGTATCCGAAATTCAGCGCAACACCATTGAATTTGGTGTTGAGTTCCGACTGAGTCATTGGATTGACTGCTGCAGTAGTGGTTATTGTCAGACCAGTGTATGTATCGATAGTATCAGTGGCATTCATGCCTTTTCTTGCGAGTCTGCATACATATTTATCCCTTGTCTGGCCATTTCTGATGGTACCTGTGGTTGAATATCCGGTGGGATCTTTTCCGTAAGCTTTTGCAGCTTGCTGGGCTTCGCTGATTTTTGTCACAAGACTATCAAAATCGGTGAGAAATCTTTTCTGTATCTGGTAATTTTTCCAGTACGCAACACCGAAAGTGAAGATAAGAGCAATTATAGCGAATACAACGATAAGTTCAATAAGTGTAAACCCTGTTGATTTTATTGATTTGCCAAAGATTTTCATTAAACCCCCACAATGCAAAGGTGTTTTAAAAATTATAACATACAAAAACTTTCCAATCAATATCGTAAAATTTTTTATTCAACCTTGATCTTTCAGAAAAATATATTTATAATTAAAATGGGAGAGATATAAGCACTTACCTTATATGAATTGTATAAAAAAATAGACTGAAGAGAAGTAAGAACGCTACCTATGTTTGTTTCTATTTGCTTTTTTTTAGGGAGGGTCTTCATATGAAAAAAAACGGACCCGGGTTTAATATTCTCGAAATCATCATCGCTACTGCAATTCTTCTTGTTGCTGTTACTGTTACTTTTAATATTGTGCCCAGTATATACAGGTTGAATCAGAAAGCCTGGAATATGTCGAGGGCTTCCTTTCTTGCACAGGAAAAACTGGATGAGATAACTGAAAAGAACATCTTTATCGACACTGTTTCCCATAATGATAATCCATCCAGTCTTGAAAGCTGCACACGTTCCTGGTGGGGTGTTGTAGATCCTTTTGGAAATGCCGGAGTTCAGGTTATTAAAGTCAAGGTTCAGTGGAAAGAAAAAGGCGTTACAAGGGATGTTGAAGTTCAGGGGCTTGTAGCTCCATAGTGGAATTATTATGATTGGTGGTGAGGCAATTTGTTTTGCTGTACATCAGAATATAAAAAAACAAAAGGGTTGAGTCTCGTTGAACTTATAATAATGCTTGCAATGCTGCTTGTATTTATCGGCACACTCTTTTCCGCAATGATTGCCGGACTCAGATACTGGAGTGACGGCAGACTGAGACTCAGAGCGCAGGAGTCTTTGCGCGAATGTCTTGATACTATGACTACTGAAATGAGGCAGGCTTTGCCTAATCCGGACCCGGGGGTTGGAACAAATACTCCCACAGGATACCTTTCTTTGTCACCTGCCGTGGATCCAACCGGTGTGCTTTTTCCCAATGAAAATACTGTGAGCGGAGATTATGTGGAATTCAACGAACCGCTGGAAGCTGCATATATTCCAAGCAACACAGGGTGGACGCCGGAACTGCCCACAAACTATCAGAAAGTAAGATATTTTGTAAGCGGCGGAGTTTTGAAGAGGCGGGTTACAAAATTCAATTCATCAGGCGCCCAGTCAAGCCAGACAGAAGATAATGTTGTAACACTTCAGGACGGCAGTCTTTCACTTAAAACAACATGTCTTTCGCCGACATATTATGAAATTGAAATGACCGCAAAACTCAGTAAATTTTCATATACTATAAAAACCAATGTCAAAACAGGATCTTGATTTGGGTCAGGAAGGAAGTGCTTTATGAGAAGGATGAAGATGTCTGATACCAGAGGTATTGCTCTGGTGCTTGTTCTGTTTGTGATGATGATACTATTGATTGTAACTATGACTCTATCATCAATGGCTATGACTGATAACCAGATATCTCTCAGTCATTTTTATGCCAAAAAAGCTTTCAATCTTGCCAGAAGCGGAGTTATCAGAGCAAGGGCGGAACTCAAAACAAATGCAAGCTGGGGACAATCCACTGTTACGCATATTTACCCTAATGTAGGCTCCTATGCTGTTACTGTCGAGCTGAAAACAAACTCCGGAAACGGCAACAGCTACTGGCTTGTTACATCAGTCGGTCAGGTAGGGGAATATAAGAGAACTATCTATTCTTGGCTCGAACCTGAACCTTTTTCGAAATATATGTATATGACAAACTCTGAAATTGGCCAGAATGGTGATACTATCTGGTTTGTCGATGGAGATTCACTTGACGGACCCGTTCATACAAACGGTTACTTCAGTGTTTATAAGCATCCTGATTTCAGCGGAAAAGTAACCAGTGCAAATAACGGGGATTCAAGATACAATTCCACCAACAAGACTTACTCTCAGGGCGGTTCAACTTACACTGATCCTTCAAAATTTTTCAGATACTATACAAATTATACTCAGGATTACCCTGTAGCCAAAAACGACAGTCCCGATTATTCATTCACCGGGGGAGTCAGTCAGGCTGATTTTCCTTTTAATCTCAATCAACTCAAAGCTAAAGCTACATACACATACAACGGAAATGTCAACTATATTAAATTCCTGAGTACAGGGCAGGCGGAAATTAACACTACAGGTTCCACAAAGGTTTATGTGAGTACAAGCAATGCTACACTCTATATAAACGGAAATGTTAACAGTATGTATGGCACAATAAAAGGGCAGGTTACTGTTGCATCCAGCGGTGATGTTAAACTGAGCAATAATATAGTTTACAGCAATACAGAAACGGATTTGCTTGGGGTTGTTGCTCAAAGCGACATTATTGTGAACACATCATCAAATGTCAGCAGTGATATCGTTTTTCATGCCTCATTTATGGCTGTTGAAGGATCTTTCTATGTTCAGAATTATGATAGTGGTGTTGACAGGGGAACAATCAGTATATTCGGATCCCTTACGCAGAAAAACAGAGGTGCCGTAGGGACTTTCGGAGGAAGATCTAACACCGGCTACAGCAAAAAGGATTATGTATATGACAAACGCCTTGCTTTTATGAAACCGCCAAATTACCCCACAACGGGAAAAATAGTCGTTAAGGCATTTCTCAGAGACAAAGGTTCTCTTGGAGGTAATTAATGAATAATCTAAAAAATGGGCGAATTAAAGGGGTAACCCTTACTGAAGTTATAATTGGCCTGGTTATTCTTGCGATCTTGTTTGCAATAATCTGGCCCAATTATGTTAAATACCGTTCGACCACTGCTTTGAAAGGTTTCTGCGACGACTTTACCCATGCGATTAAGCTTGCAAAGGAAACGGCTCGATCGATGGAGGGATCAAGGGTGGATTTTGTGAGAAGGCAGGATGATCTCACAAAAAACAGTTATCCAATAGGTTATGCATATTTTCAGATTAAAAAGCCTGATGGAACTGTTATCAGAAAAATTAGTTTTCCTGATAATGTAACAGCTTCAGGAATTCCCCTGACAAATTATTTCGAGTTCAAAGCTAATGGAACTGTTGATACAACCCTTAACATCTACCTGATCAGCAGCGGCTGCAAGACTAAAGGATATATGACGATAAATAAGGATACAGGAAGTATTGATATGGTATATCAGGAAAACTGAATTTTTATTTTGATAACAATTTGTTAACAATCTACTCGTTGACCATGTATAAGCATGATTGTATAATAATTGTGAAGTATCATGAAATTTGTGTGGTTTTTTTATGAAAATTGGCAGCGTCAGTTCGAATTATTTTACATCTTCCCCGATAAGCAACCCTGCTGCTGTTACTGAAACAGGCAATAGAACCGGAGATACCTTTGTTGTCGATAAGACAAACAGTGCTGTGATTTATGGCCTGAATTCGTTTCTTAAAGGTTCTAAGGCAGATTTGCTTGGAGAAATAGAAGCAATTCAGAATACAGATGCCAAGCCCCAGACGGAAGGCAGAGTTTTCAGAATCACCGAAGACGGTGTAAAACCTATGGAAAAGCAGGCAGATGGCAGTTATCTCATAGATGAGGAAACCGGAGCCAAAGCTTTTGTCGGCGAAAATGCCAAACAGTTTCTGAAGAATACCACTCATTTTGATAAAGAGACTGAAGTTATTATTCCCACTGGTACTACAGTTGATACGACCCACGAGAGGGAATGTCTGTCGGTGGCGGAACCGGGAGCTATAATGATCGGTGCCGGTTCGGATGCAAAAGTAAAAGTGCATGAAGGCAATGTTCTTGTAACACAGATTGACAGAGCGCCCTCCTGGTATCAGAAAGTTAAACCTGAAGGCGAAATGAAAGCTGAATTTGATCGCATTGTTGACAGAAATCAGCGGCTTTTTTCCTGTGCAGCAGCAAAGAGCAGGTTCTCGCCGGAAGATTTGAACACAATGATGTCAGTGGGTGTTATTTCTCAGGATGATAAATACCCCGACTCGGTTAAATGGGATTCATCCATTACCAGTTCCGAAAAACTTGAATCAAGGCTTATCGCAGCCGGTATGAGCGGCGAAGCTGTCGAGAAAAACAGTAAAATATGGTACAACACCATTAAGAGAAAACTCTATGCCACTTCCAGCGGTCATGCACATAAGAGCAGTTTCAGCGAAGATCAGCTTCAGAAGCTGATAGATGCAAAGATTGTTAAACCTAATACTATTGATAAAATTAATGTTTACTGGACTCAGTACACCAACGAACAGGGCTTGAGAGGCAAACTTGACGAAGCGGGAATTCACGGACAGGAAGCCGATTCTGTTGTTGATGTATGGAAGAAGACTAACCGCTCGGGATACGACAACACGGGTCTGACCTGGGATAAAGGCAAGGTTGTTGCTTATCTTCTCAGAGAAAAACAGAATATCTGGAATGAACAGAATACTGAGTGGATAGTAAATTCCACCGAATATGCAGGAAAAAATGAACCGTTTACGGTTGGAGCTTCAGAAGTAAAATCGACCAGAATATACAGTGAACCTGCGCCTTTCCACGATATCAGACCAAGTGAAAAAATTCACCGCCACCCGGTTAGAGATGGTAAAAAACAGACCGAATCTTATCTGGTAACAAGCGGTGAAGCAGCGCTTCTGACTATCCGCGATGGACAGCCTACTCTTACATTTATGAAGCAGGGCGATATGGCTGTGATTTCTCCTGGTATAGCCCATTGCGTCCTTGCTATGAACGGCGATTACGAACATATATGCTTCCAGGTTCCCTCTGCCTTCCAGTATGGCTTCCTTTTCAAGGATGAGCTTAATTACGAGTCTTTCAACACCGATGAGAAAGTTCTCCTTGATGCCGCATTAAAGGGTTTAAATAAAGGAATGCACGGAACATTTGATCTGGACAGTATCAAAAGAGAGAATTAACCGGTAAACAACCGGAAAATATATAAAGAGGCTTTTTCCAAAGCTCCGTTTTTCAGAATAACTGAAGGATCTGCCGGCAACTTTCGAAACAGCCTTTTTTATGTGCTGATTGAATTTGATTTATTTCCGAAAGTAAAAAGAGCCGTTTCCGGCTCTTCTTTTATCGGAGTGCGCAGACTTGAACTGCGGACCTCTAGCCCCCCATGCTAGCGCTCTAACCAAGCTGAGCTACACCCCGGTTGCAGGTTGTATTATAGCAGGGGGTAAAAAATAATGCAACCCTTTTTTTAGATTTTTTTGTGATTTTTTTCGGAGTTTATCAGAAGAGTTACTTTACGGGTTAAACCCCTGAAATTCCTGACTCCGCCGCCCTGCGCAGCAATGGCTGCAACTCTGTCGGCGTCCTCAACTATCACTCCTGAAGCAAAATTAATGCCGGTTCCTTCGTAAAATTCCGGGTAAAGGGGTGTGGAAGCTCCGAGAAGCACTTTTCTGTCTGCATTTGCCGATGCTTCAAGAATAGGTTCGAATGTCTTGTTGAGGAGGGTTGTGGCTGTGATAATGACTATCCTGCAGTCTTTAAGTTCATCATTGCTGTGTTTATCATCCTGCTGGTTGTGAAAATGGGAAGGTTCTTCGAGAACTACAAGATTTGGGGTAAGAGTAAGAATCTTTTTAACCAGAGGTTCAAACCTGCCGACCATTCCCACTTTTTCCCCATTGCGGATATTAAGGAGATCTATGATGTCTGTTTCAGAATATGTGTTAGAATCGTGGGGAGCGGTTGAATTGATGGCTGCGAGGCCCAGAGAAGCTTTCAGGGGGCTGTGGTGGTCCATAAACAGCTCAGCGATCTCTTCCAGTGGTTTTCCTTCGAAATTACCTGCATCCTCCAGATGGCTGCATCCTCCGTGGAGTCTGTTTCTGAGTACATAAGATAAACCGGCGCCTCCTGCGGAATTTTTTAAACTGATGTAGCCTAACCCTACGATCAGTTTTTCAACCTTAATATCTTTCATCCGGGTGCGTGAAGCATTGATTAGCCTTGTGCATATCATAAGTCTTTTTCCTCTTCCAGATTTAAGTAATAGACATTATCAATTCTGTCCGGCGCTTCATATACCATTCCGTGTCGCACAAAGGTTTCCATTATCGGTAATACTTCATCAAGAGGCTGATCAAGCATCTGTGATATTTCAACTGGAGACAATGGGCCTGTTTCAAGCATTGCAAGAATAGTATCGACTATTCCGTCATCTATGTCGCCATTGTTTTTCTTTTTCTTTTTCATTGATACACCTGTTAACTGTTTATTTGGTAAATTTTTTTGTGATTTTTGTCTTTTTTTATGTATGCAGGGAAAAATTATAATAGAAAAGAATATAGCATGTCAATTATCCGGCAGGCGCAATTCGATGCCTCCGATAGTTTAATCGATGTAATTCAAGGAGCAAAGCTATGCTGACAATGAAAAAATTCGGGATAAAGTTTTTGGCATATGTCGTCATTCTTGTGGCAATGCTGTTTGGCGCCATATTTTTCTATTTTGTGCAGAAAACTATTAACTTTCCCACATTTCTGATACTTGGGCTTGGCTGTGTAGCTTTTGTCTATATCAACTTCAACGACCGTAAAAAGGATATGAAGATTGAAGAAATGGAAAGCCTCAGCAAAGCAGAGGAAGAAGTTCAGAAAAGCGAATGGAATAACGCAATCAACCTGTATGACAAAGTTCTTTTGTACAACCCTAAAAGTCTGAAGGCGATGATGGGCAGAGCTTTTGCCATGAAAGAAAAAGCATCTTATAAGGATGCAATAGCCCAATATAATGAAGTCATTAAAATGAAGGGTGGATTTTATACTGTATTTTTCCTGCAGGGAGTCTGCTATCTTCGTGACAGACAGTTTAAAAACGCCGAGGAAAATCTGAATAAGGCGATTCAGGCAAAACCCGACTTCAGCGAACCTTACATCTTCCTCGGAGATCTCTACTACACCATCAACAATGAGGATAAAGCCCAGAAGCTTTACGAAGAGTATATCAAGAGAGTTGACAATGAGATTCTGAAAGCCCTTGCCCAGGAGAAAATCCATTCCATCAAAAACCGTCAGGAAAGACGCCGCATGATGGACGAAAGAAAAGCAGCCATCGAAAGAGGCGAGGAAGTTCAGGCTATCGATTCAACCGGCAGCTTTGTTGAAATTGATACTACAGCTATTCTTGAAACTATGGTTTCACAGATTGCAAAGCTTGAAAAAGCTGAAGACTACAAAGGTTCCAAACTTACCAAAAACGATGTTCTTAAAGCTCTTAAAGACACCCTTACCGATAAAGAGAGAGCTGAAATTTTCAGAATTCTCAAAATTGATATGGGCGGCGAGGAAAATGGAGCTAAGGCAGTTATGCACGATGAAACAAAAGTGACCAGAGAAGAACGTGCTGAGCTTATGCGTATTGTTCGTGAAGAATCAGGTTTCCTTAATGAACAGAACACTGAAATGCCTGAGGAATCAAAAACGGAATAGACTTTATGGTTTGATTTTTATAATAAAATGTCAACCGGTTGTATTTTATTAATCGTTCATCTGCCGGTTGGCGGTCGGAATTGGGGAAAACGGTAATTGCAGGGGATAGAATAATAACAGAGGTGGATCTTATGAAGCTAAGGTTTTTTAAGAAGTTACGCGGTTCAACCGTTGTTGAAATGATGACGGTCGTATTCATAATCGCCGGTATTGCTTCAATGATTATTCCAAATATTCAGAGAGCAGTAAGCAAGGCAAAATATACCGGTTGCATCAGCAACATCAGAAATATGGCGACAAGTCTCGAGCAGTATAAAAACGAAGACCACGAAGGAAAATATCCTGATACCCTGGTTGCCATTTGTCCCCGTTTTATTCAGTCCGTACCTATCTGTCCCGATGCCAAGAGAGACACTTACACAACGGGTTATGAGGTAAGTTCTGACAGGAAAAATTATACCCTTATGTGTAAGGGACACAACCACGCTGATCTTGGACTTCCTGCAGATATGCCCTATTTCAATCTGCAGACGGGTGGTTTGAAAGAGTAACCTGATAATATCGTTAGATTTTAAAGACGCCGATGAGTATCCATCAGGCGTCTTTTTTGTGTCGGAAAATTTACCCATTGTTTTTTTTGTTTGGGAAGGATTTCACAATAATAACAAAAATGAAATGATTCAAATCAATAAAGAAAGAGGTTAAACATGAATATTCTCGTTATCAACACCGGAAGTTCCTCGCTGAAATTCCGGCTTTTCAATTATGACGATCTCAAGCTCAGAGCCAATGGCCTGGTAGAGAGAATCGGAGAAGCCAAATCGGATTTCAAAATGGAATGGAATGGAACCGTTAAAAAAACAAATATCGAAGCCGCAGATCATAAGGCAGCTTTTCAGGTAGTTATCAATGAGCTGCTAAGCCCCGAATGCGGACTTATTAAAGATGTATCCGATATTAAAATCGTAGGCCACAGAGTTGTTCACGGAGCTGAAAAATTCCTGAAAACAACAATTATCAATGATGATGTTATCGAACAGCTTAAAGAGTGTATTCCCCTTGCACCTCTCCATAATCCCCCCAACCTTATGGGCATCACCGCCGCCAAAGAAGTTATGGCTGACGGCGTACCTCATGTGGCGGTATTTGACACAGCTTTCCATTCAACAATGGAAAGAGAATCATATCTCTACGCACTTCCCTATAGCTATTATGAAAAATACAGCGTTCGCAGATATGGTTTCCACGGAACATCCCACAAATTTGTCTCACAGCGCCTTTGTGAAATCCTCGGACAGGGTCCTGAGGGGCTCAAGGTTGTAACCTGCCACCTCGGCAATGGTTCAAGCCTTGCTGCTGTAAAAGACGGCAAATCAATCGATACTTCGATGGGTATGACCCCCCTCGAAGGCGTTGTAATGGGAACCCGTTCAGGCGATTTCGATCCCGCCATCATTAAATACATCATGGATACAGAAGGCAAATCAATTGATGATGTTGATAAGGTTATCAACAAACAGAGCGGACTTCTGGGAATATCCGGAATTTCAAACGACATCAGAGATGTTGAGGATGAAGCTGAAAAAGGACACGAAAGAGCCAACCTCGCACTGGATGTATTCTGCTATCGTATTAAAAAGTATGTCGGAGCCTACGCTGCAGCAATGGGCGGTCTGACCGACATTATCTTCACAGCCGGCATTGGTGAAAACGACCCCATCGTCAGACGCAAAGTCTGCTCGAATATGGAATTCCTCGGCATTTCAATCGATCTGGAAAACAACGAGCTGAGAAAAACCGAAAGAACCATTTCAACTCCCGATTCAAAGGTAAGAGTATGGATCATCCCCACTGATGAGGAACTTATGATTGCCAGAGAAGCCAAGGAAGTAGTGGAAAGCACTGTAGCCGTCGGAAAGTAGGATTTCCTGCATCTGTCGGTTTTAATAATTAATAAAGCTGAAAGCAGCCTTTTCTCGTATGGGGAGAGGCTGTTTTATTTTTCTTATATTGAACTTAATCCCGAAATCAAAAAGAGCGGGTCGTGAGATCCGCTCTTTATTTTTGTAATAAGCCTGTTTAGGGGAGCATACCTGAAATATTTCTGATAAGGTGGTTTGCCAGTTCTACGGCTCTGTCCAGTGCTTTCTGAGGGGTTTTTCTCAGTGAGATAGCTTCGAACATTGCATCGTCGATGATTCCTCTTATCATTTCCCAGGCTGCCACTTTGGGCTGAACCACAGCGTATTTCAGTGCATCGATACCGACCTGATAGCGGCTGTCTTTTTTGATCTGAGCCTGATATTCGGCTCCGTTGATAACTGAAGTTCTGACGGGAAGATAACCGGTTTTAAGCGCCCAGGTGGTTGTTGCTTCCTTGCTGCAGAGGAAACGGACAAATTCCGCCGCTGCTTTTCTCTTCTCTCCTGAAAGATGGGAGAAGATTGCAAGGTTGGTTCCTGCAAACTGGTATCTTCTTGTGGTTCCTTTGGGAAGAAGGGCTACGCCCCAGTTGAACTTCGCCTTTTCGATGAAGTTGGGCATACGGGATGTTGTATCGATAAACATTGCACTCTTCTGTGAAAGGAACTCATCTCTGTCTTTAAATGAAGCCAGAGCCGAGCGGTCCTTATGAACCATGTTTACCCAGAACTCAAGGTTCTTTATGCCTATGTTGCTGTTGAACACTGCTTTGTTGCCCTGAACGAAATCTCCGCCGTTAGCGTAGAGATAATGGCCAAAGAGGTCAACTGAAGGCATAAATGCAATACCGTATCTTGTGATATTGTCGCCGTTTCTTTTGGTGAGTTTTGCCGCTGCCTTTGAAAACTCATCCCAGGTTTTGGGCGGTTCAAGACCTGCACTCTTAAAAGCATCTTTGTTGTAATAAAGCACATAGATACTTTTGTTGAAGGGGAGCGTCCAGACTTTTCCCTCGTAAGTGTTAGCTTCGCGGAAGACTGGAACTATGTCGTCAATTTCTGACTGGGGGATTCCGCCCGGTTTTCCGATATAATCCTGAATAGGAGCTATAGCGCCTATATCGATCCACTGGGAAGCCCAGTTTTCATAAACCTGAGCGATGTCCGGGGGAGTCTTTTTTGCTATATTCTCAAGGATTTCTTTATACAGGGCATGATAATCGTTACCCATTGTTTTATCCCGGCTTTCAATCTGAACGCCTGTTACATGAATTCCGGGATGTGTGTCGTTGAACTTTTTAATCAGTTCATCCAGAACTTTTCCCCTGTGGCTGCCCATAGCATGCCAGAATTTCAGCTCAATTTTATCCTGAGCAAACGCAGGCATAAAACCTGCGAGCATGAAGAGAGCTAAAGCTATTGTTGCTATGGACGGGAAAAACTTGTTCTTCATATTTTCAATTCACCTCACACAGGATCTCTGATGAATTTAATATTATCATCATCAGAATTGTACTCTTTTTTTCTTTTTACAAACTTATCTCAAACCTACGGTCAGAGGAGACTGGTTTAAACCGTGCAGCACTGCCGACATAGGCTTGGCATCCGAAGGGACTTCGAAAACCAGATAGCCGAAGTTGATTCCGCTTGGTCTCAGGATAACGAGCCAGTAGTTGCTAAGACCTTCGATATAATCGTATGAGCGGTTGTCCTGATCCAGCATTGAGAATCTTCCGGTATATATCTGGACTTCTTCTGATATATTCTGCTGTGAAAGATAGACTATGACAAATTTGTAACCGGGCTTCGGTTTGTAATAGTCTTTAATGGAGTCCACCACTTCCACATTGGTGACTGATACTCTGAAAACTCCATTGGATTCGCTTCTGGGCACAAAAGGCGAACTGCTTGCAAGACCGGCAGGACCGGGTGATGAAATGTCGCCTGTTGTGTAAAGAGAAGGCAGCGAAAGGTTAGAAGGCATTGCCGGAGGTGCATCCTTGGGCCTGATGGGGGAGTCGTTTTTCTGGGCGTCGGGATATGCACTCTTTGAAGGTTGGCCTGAATAGGAAGCCGGTGGTTTGTGAGAAAGACCGCTGGGGGGATTTTTGCCTGTTGAAGGTTTGTCCAGAGTAGGGCTGGGCTGATAAGTTACCGATACATCAGGAGCCTTAATCAGGGTAGGATCAACAGGAGCATCCGGGGTCTTAACCGCAGGTTTGCCGGTTCCTGAAGCTGCCACATGATTGTATGTTGGTGAAGCTTTTACAGTAGGTGTCGATTTAACTGTCGGTGTGGATTTTGCGACCGGTGCTGAGGGTGTTTCCACAGGCTGAATTGCCACTGATGAAGAAGAGCCGGATTTTGAAATCCGGATTGCTCCGGAAGATCCGTCCCATTCCACAGAAGCGCCTGAGCCTGAAGCGATAGACTCTACGGGAAGGTAGAGTTTACCATCTGCCATCAGAGGAGTTGTGGAAACCACATTATTGTTGATTTTGACAATTCTTGTAGCTGCATCCCATGATATTGTTATACCGAGGGACTGAGCCAAAGTCTGTGCAGGCAGATATGCGGTTCCTTCTTCCATTCTCGGGTATATATCAAGTTTCATTCCGTTGACATATACTTTTACGGAAGACTGCTGGGCAAATACAGCAGCGGGGCATATTAAACCAGCCGCAAATGCAATAAGAAGCAGGATTGCCGTTGTTTTTTTCAAAACTTTTCCTCCTTTCCGGAAAACGGATGGCTACATATTCTATTGTCAAAATAATACCATATTTATTCAGTCTATGGCTATTAAAAATATGTAAAATTAAAAAACATTTTTACCGGAAACGGGTCTGTCAAATTCCGATTTCTTCGGCAATCAGAGCGGGTGGAATCGAACCGCATGCCAGAACTTTATCATGGAACTGTTTGAGTCCGGATTCGGGATATTTTGACATAAATGCCTTTTTCATCTGCTGAATTTTTGTAAGGCCTGTCAGGTATGAAAGGGGCTGGGTCGGAGTTCTGCAGTATCTCTTCACCTCGGTAAGAGCTGCATGCTCGCTGTAGCCTATTGTCCGGGTGAGAATATTCATTGCTTCTTCCATCGGCATTCCTTTGACATGAAGCCCTACATCGATGATAATGCGGGAGGCGCGCCATACTTTGTCTTTGAGCTGGAAAAGAATCTGCATCGGTTCTGTGAGGTATCCTATTTCCTGCATAAGTTCCTCTGTGTATAAAGCCCAGCCTTCGACAAAAAGATTGCAGCCGGCAAGTCCCCTTATAATGCTGGGGTTTTCCCTTGCGTGGCACAACTGGAGGTGGTGTCCGGGGTATGCTTCGTGAACTGCATTGAGGATCATCTTGTTGTAATTATGCTCCTGCATCTGGAGAGCCTGTTTTTCAGGGGGAAATTCCGGGTTTGGCGGAGTTACGACAAAATGGCCTGCACTTGTCTTGTCAAAATGGGCGCAGGGGAAGAAAGCAGCCCAGGGAATCAGATGTCTTTCGAAAGGCGGAGTGAATATGATTTCCATTTTTTCGCCGGGTGGAAAACTTACCAGATCCCTATCTATGATAAACTGTTTGATTTTTGCAACAGTTTCATTATAGGCTTCAATCATTTTGTCCGGTTCGGGGTGTTTTATCTTATTCTCCTTTACCAGATCAACCCATTTCTTCGATGGATCGATTTCAGCAGCAAGTTTGATGAGTTCCTTTTCTGTTACTTCGAAAAGCTCTTTGCCCAAAGCTTCTATCTCATCAGCGGATTCTGTGAGGAAATAGTCGTTTTTAAGCCTGTCTTCAAACATCTCCCTGCCGACGGCAAAATCCGGAGAAGCTTTTTCAAGAAGTTCTTCTTTCAGGAATTTTTTGTAGTCTTCAAGGGCGTCAAGGGCTTTTATCTTCAAATCTTCATATTCGTTTTTATATGTGCTGAGTTCTCCCGAAAACAGTTCCTCAAGGCTTTCCTCAAAAAGAACTTTTCCTGATTCCGCTGATTCGATGGCGTTTTCCACAAAAAGCCGGGGAGGGGTTTCCAGAAGTTTTTTACCTTCACTGAGAAACTCAGGTATTCCCCGGAGTCTTGAAAGAAGAGCACCGGCTTTTTCCTTCAGTTTGTCCTGATGACGGAAGAGAATGCCGTAAACAGCATTAAAGCACACTTCCGGGTAGAAAGAAGGCTCGCTGGCATAATCCTTTTCAACCTCAAAGCTTCTGAGGGTTTTGTGAAGTTCGCTTTTCAACAGTCTGAGGTCTATTGAATCAGAAACTCCAAGTTCATTTATATCAACAGCCTCAGCTTCTTCTTTCATGCTTTTGGTCTGTTTGACTAACTGTTCGATTTTATCCCTGTTTATAGTATCCAGTACATCATCAAGATGATAAAGGCCCATCATTGTTCCGGCGCTGGGGAAAAATTCGAGTATAAAATCAAGGTATTTCCTTCCAAGGTCTTTTACTGTCTCATTGGCTGTTTTTTCCGGCATTTTTACCTCCCGCTGAATATTGAATATTTTCTGTTGTTTTCTTTCTATTTGTTGTATGTTATCCCTTTATATCCTCCCCGGAGGCAGGGGCAATGCCCATGAATTAAGGCATGGATTTATCTGATCGATCACGAGTATTGGGACGGTTTGCCCAGCTCCAGGAGAAAACTTTTGAAAAAGTTTCCTCGCGCCCACCCTGCGGGCAGGCACCCGCCATCCCAAAAACTTTTGGAATTGGGGACCGACCAGGGGATTAGGACCGACGGGGTTTGGGGGACCGTCAGAGGAGGCCACGCTTTTTTGGAAAAGCGAGGTCTCCTCCGAACCTCCTCCCTTGAAAAACAGGAGTATTTGGGCTGTGGATTAGAGTAAATTTTGTTAATTCAGTGGCATTGGGATTTGGGGACCGTCAGAGGGAACCACGCTTTTTTAAAAAAGCGAGGTTGCCCTCCGAACCTCCCTCCTTGAAAAACAAGAGTATTGGGCTGAAATTGGAGTAAGTTTTACTAATTCAGTGGCATTGGGATTTGGGGACCCTCAGAGGAGACCATGCTTTTTTTGAAAATCGAGGACTCCTCCGAACCTACTTCCTTGAAAAACAGGAGTATTCGGCCGGAAAATGGATTTGGTTTTACTAATTCAGCGGCATTGGGGGCAGGGTTATCCTTAGTAATGCCAGAACTCTGTAAAATAAGATAAAAAACGGGGTGAATCTCTGTGACTTTGTATGGAAAAGAAGAACCCATAGATCCGGTGGAAGCAGCAAGAATACTTTTTAACAAAGGGATTGCCAGATACAATAAGGGTAATTATACAGATGCATTGAAATCTTTCACAAATGCAGTATCAGTCGATCAATCAGATGCAAAAGCTTATCTCTGGAGGGCAAGGGCGCGGATAAAACTCGGGGATTATGAAACCGCATTATGCGATCTGAAAAAAGCAGGCAGTCTTGATCCTGAATGTACTGCCGTCTATTGCTGCATGGGTGATATTTTTATTGAAAAGGAACATTATCAGGACGCTGTAAAATTCTATACACAGGCTGTTGAAAAAGATAAAAACTATATAGAGGCATTGATGGGGCGGGGAATAGCTTATAAAGAAACAGAAAATTTCGCAAATGCAGTCTCCGATTTCAGGACCGTTATCAGACTTGATCCCGAAAACAGTCTTGCTTACTACCTGATGGGACTGTGTATGTATATCGAAGGCAATCTTGATGAAGCGGTCAGCGGTTTAACCTGTTCTCTCGAAATCGAGCCTGAAAATGCAGAGGCTCTTGTAACAAGGGCGCTTGCTTATGAAGAGAGAGGCGAACTTGATTTAAGTCTTGAAGATAACACAGCAGCAATTTTCATAGATCCTGATTTTGAAGAAGCATATCTGAGCAGAGCGAGAGTTTATCTTTTATTATCCGATTTGGAAAATGCTCTAAGAGATTTTAATACTTTAGTATTGTTAACTCCTGAAAATCCCGAGGTATATAACGAAATAGGAACTATTTTTCTGAGGCTCGGCAGAGTAGGTGAAGCTATTAAAGCTTTCTCAGATGCGATTGAAGCGGATCCTGCATATTCAAGGGCTTACAACAACAGGGGGCTTGCCTATCGCGAAGCTGGATTCAATGTTGAGGCTCTGGAAGATTTCAACACTTACTGCCGCTTAATTGGTGAAAAATAAAAAAAAATGGGTCGACGAGCGCCGACCCGACTTAAAATATATATGGCAAGGGATGATTTAATTCGAATTCATTGTTACACTTTATATATAGCAATCGAGTTACCAATCTTTGAATTTTTAACGAAATCTCAGATTTCAGGGGAATAAATTCAATTTTGATAATAAAATATTGAAAATAATTCCTGCGTTTCGGAAGGAAATTTCCTATTTATAGTTGCAAATCGGAAGTATTTTTCCGAAATGAAATTTTTCTGCACTTCATTTCCGATTAACATGCATTACCCTTATTTGCCTTGTTCCAAAGAAGGAAAATTATTGTTTTCCGGTGAAAAAAACATTTATGAACAAAAAGATAAAAATACCTGAACCAACCATAGAAAGACTTCCGCTTTATTTCAGATGTCTGTCGGAATTCAAAAAGAACGATGTTGCTATAGTTTCATCGGAAGAGATAGCTGTACATACCGGTTTGAAAGCTTCGCAGTTCAGAAAAGATCTTTCGTATTTTGGGGAGTTTGGTATTCAGGGGCTTGGATATCCTGTTTCCCATCTTCTTGACAGAATCGCCGGAATTATGCAGCTAAATAAAAAACACAGAGCAGCACTATTCGGAGCAGGAAATCTTGGTGCAGCTCTGCTTCATTATCCGGGTTTCGCTAACTGGGGATTCAAATTTACTAATGTTTTTGACAATGATGCTGAAAAAGTGGGACAGAAACTGGGAGAATTGACAATAGAAAACATAGCATCCCTTCCGCGGATGCTTGATGTTTCAATAGGAATTCTGGCTGTGCCTGCCAATGTAGCTGATGAAACCAGTAGGCTGATGGTAAAATGCGGCATAAAAGCTATTCTTAACTTTACTGGCACAAAACTCTCTCTTCCTGAGGATATTGTAATCAGGAATGTCGATCTCACCAACGAACTGGCTATTTTGATTTACTATCTGATTTCGAGGGGATAAACCCTTATATAAATTTAGAACAAGACTCAATCGCTATCCTTCTGATGCTCGCTATTGCCGTTTTTGCTGACCAGTTCTTCCAGGTTGTGGCGCCCCAGAGTTTTAGCCAGCTCATTCTGTGCTTCTTTCAGGACGGGGTGTACAGGGCATTGAACACTTTTATAACAGGTATTTTCACCTTCCATGCACAAATTAAGCGCTATTGCGCCTTCGATTGCCTGTAGAATGTCGAGTAGAGTGATTTCTTTTGCCGGTTTAGCCAGTACAAATCCACCTTTTGCACCTCTTTGTGATCTGACTAATCCTGCTCTTGACAGACTCTGGAAAATTTTCGCAAGAAAACTGACAGGTATATCCCTTGCCTGTGCAATTTCTTTGATGTATGCCTCTTTCCCCTCGGGCAGGGATGCAAGGTAAAGCATACCCTGAATCCCATAGTCACCGGCCCTGGTAATTTGCATTGGCTTCCTCCATCGTTATTCTAATTTATAAAGCTGCTCTTCAGTCAGGATATTTATGCCCCTTTTAAGCAACGCAGCCTCAGTTTTTTCCATATCACCAGTTTTAATTATCACTATTGCATTTGGCGTTCTTGCGATAAAAGGATATAAATAGTCTATATTTATGTCTAATTCGGATAGAACTTTAGAACATTCCGAAAGCGCTCCCGGTACGTTAGGAAGTTCAACTGCGATTACTCTGTTTTCTTCGTAATCGATTCCTGCTTCCTTAAATACTCTCCAGGTTGCCACCGGATCATTTACCACGAGGTGAAGTATTGATTCATTATCAACACTCATCAGGGAAATACCTCTGATGTTTATTCCTGCATATCCGATACGATGTGCAATTTCCGCCAGCGCTCCGGGTTTGTTGCTCAGTACGATCCTAAACTGTGTAATTCCCATCTTTATCCTCCTTGTATTTGTACTAAAGGCAAACTTCGACATTCCGGACATATTTTCCTCTAATGTTTCGGTCTGCTTATAATAAGCCATAATAAAACAAATAATAGAATAGAGAACGAAAATAATAAGCAGGAGCACGATTTTTTAAGAAGCTCCCGATGGATTTCCTTTGCCCGTTTCTTACGGGCTTTCAGTCTCTTCAGAAACGGGTTGTTAAAAAGCTGGAATTCGTTTCTGTATCTGATAAATGAAACCGCAGCTGCAATCTCCTCGGGCATACAGACGCATTTTATCTGTTTTCCCGCATAATCGGTCTTTCCGAAATCGAGTGAAGTTCCCAAATAAAGGCTTGTCAGTGCAGCTTCCGATTCATCAAGGCACTCATATCTGTATTGGCCGTCTTCGGGTTTTCCTGAATTCAGGCTTCGTTCGATGGTTTCGTATAGCCTTGAAGCTTCAAGAAAAAGCTCCTGTTTTTCCATAGGCTTGTCATTATGTAATATTTCACTGATATCTATATAATCCGTATTGATTATACCCTGAAGGCAGATCGAATTGAGCGGTGGGACGGTGGGAGCATCGTCATCTTTGTTTTCCTGTGTTTCAGACTCGTTTATCTCTTCTTTTTCTTTCTTCTCCTCCTGAACATCAGGTTTGCCTTCCTTCTCAGCCTTTTCTTCATCCGGGCTTTTTTGTTTATTCAGAAATTTTTTGATTTCCGATTTCATATTATCATCAAGTTGTTTCTCCGGAGCTTCTTCCTCGGGTAGATCCTCTTCGGTAAAACGCATGGCGTTGATAATCTCCAGCTTTGAACCCTGGGATTTTTCCATCACGGGTTTAAGGGCTTTCAGAATATCTGATGTCTGATGTTCGTATGCGGAAAATGTGAAATCGATTTCAAAGATGCCGTCTTCAAATTTCACCGAATCCGTATAATCTATAAGATCATTTTTGGTTTTTTCGTCTATTTTTTTTGAGTCAAAAGGTGATATGATAATCTTAACTTCGTTATCGCTGTGGCTGGACAGAAAATTTTCGTCATGAGACAAAAGATACCATCCGTTCCATGTATCAAGCAGATGTGAAATTTCATTAATTGTCAGATGCATTGTTTTCTCCGGTGTTTATTGGCAGGTTCCTGCTTTTGGCAATTCTTCGAATCTCTCGGCAATATCAAGAAAAAAATCTTCCCGTTCGAGAATCATGTCGATTTTGTGAATCAATTCTCCTGTGATTAGGTTTATGTCAGTTGTTTCCCTGACAATCTGAAATCCACAGGATAAAAAACAGTTCTGTGCTCTAAGGTTGAAGCTGGCAGTGTCAAGCTCCACAATGTCCACGCCATGGATATTAAAAAGATAAAAAAGCGCAAGATTCAGGCTCTCTTTTCCGTATCCCTGCTGTCGTTTAGCTTCTCTGCCAATGACTATTCCAAGTCTTGCCCGCTTTGTATGTCTTCCTGACTTCATCGAATAGTTGATAAACCCGATTAGTTCGCCGCTGTTTAAAAAAATCCCGAGAATTTCAGTTGAAACCAGAAAGATATCTTTCATATATTCACTTGAAATTTTCTCAAGAGTATCATTACGGGCTATCACTCCGAAGGCATGTGAAATAAGCTCTTTATCTTCAAACCACGTTTTGATAATTTCCACTTCTTTTCTTTTAAGCGGTCTGATGTAAAGTCTTTTTCCATCTATGCGAAACGGACTGTTTAAGCCTAATATATCAAAAATACTCACTACGGTTTTTTCTTCTCTGACCCTGTATTTCCTTCAAATTAGGATTATGGAGGAAAGGCCAATAATTTTAGAAGGATTCGACCCCTTTGATGTATAATTTAAAAAACAACAGAGGATTCCCGATGGAAGGGCATTCACTAAGATGGAGGATAAGGAATGGAAGAAAAATATATATGCAGTATCTGTGAAACAGAAAATCCGACTAAACACCGTTATTGTTGCTGGTGCGGGAATCCGTTGAAAGATGGCCTCAATAAAACTCTCACCAGAGAAGAAGCTCATAAGCTGCTTGAGCTTTCATTCGGCTTCGAAATTCAGAATCTTATAGATCAGGCTATCAAAGCATATTCGGCAATTCTTGATGTCAACCCCAATTATGCCGATGTCAGATTTAAACTTGCCAATGCATTTGAAGCGGAGGGCCATGTCGGAAAAGCTATTTCAGAACTTCAGGCGGCCATTCACATTAATCCTAATTATATCGACGCCCACAGAAAACTGGGAGAAATTCTTATCGATCAGAAACTTCCCGAAGAGGCAATAAAAGAGTTCAATACAGCTCTCAATATTAAGGTTAACCACAGGTATGCCGATGTTCATAACAATCTTGGCGTTGCTTATGAAATGGCCGGCAATCTTGAAGACGCTATCAAATGCTACAAAAACGCCATCAAGATTAATGACAGATATTGCAAAGCCCATTTTAACCTTGGCAATGCATACAGCGCCCGTGAACAGTATGAACAGGCGATTATGGAATATGAACTTTCACTGAAAACCTATCCCAATGATGCTCTCTGTCTGAACAACCTTGGAATAGCCTATGCCAGCCTTGACAAAATGGAACAAGCTGTTGAAGCATTTAAGGAATCTGTTCACCTTAAACCTGACTATTTCAGAGCACACCATAATCTTGCAAGCGGCTATCTGGCTCTTGACAGAAAACAGGAAGCTCTTGAAGAGTATCAGAAAGCCCTTGAACTCGAACCTGATAACGAAGAAACAAAAGAAATAATCAGGGAACTTGAAGGACAGAAATAGATTTATCTAAGGAGAGAGCAGATTCATGGCAGTAATCAGAGATTATTATAAAATTCTGGGCGTTGCGCCCATCGCATCTCAGGATGATATAAGAAAAGCCTACAGGCTTCTGTCAAAAAAATACCATCCTGACCTTAACCCTCACCTGAAAACCATAGCTGAAGACAAAATGAAGGAACTGGTTGAAGCCTACAATGTACTTAATAATCCCACAAAACGCAAGGATTATGACAGGCAGCCGCAGTTTCAGGTAAGGCGTCAGAAAGGTTCCGCCAGAAGATCTCAGGATATTTCAGGTAATGATTTCGCTCGCAAACCTACCTTCAAAAAAGAACCATCGCTCCTGGAAAGGCTCCTTTCACCGTTTCTTAAGAAAAAGGATGATGGCGACGGAGGAGATGTAGTCGATTATAAACAGGCAGATGTGCATTTCACTCTCGGACTGTCAATGGCAGAGCAGGAAACATTCTTTGAACAGGCAAAAGGTGAATTCAAACAGTCAATCCGGTTCGACCCGAAATTTATGGAAGCATACTACAACCTGGGTCTTATGTGCTACAAAACCGGCGAGTTTGAAGAAGCAAGAGTGAACTTCCAGAAAGTTCTTCAGCTTTCCAAGGAAGATCAGTTCGCACAGAAGATGGTCAGCATACTTCGCGACGATTTCTAAACTATTCACATAATAAAAAATCCACCCTGCTGTCGAATAGTCAGGCGGCAGGGCGGAATATTTTATGATAAACAGGGAAGCCTGTTTATTTTTCTTTAAAGTCGGAAATATTGTCGATAATTTCTTTCAGCACAAAGTTTAGCCTGAAAAAAGTGTAGGAACCTGTGAGATATCCCAGAATAAGATCCTGCCTGAAGGTTTCATCAATGGTGCTGATTGCGGAAGAAGGAGAATCATCTTCTTTTCTTGTGAGTGTAATGATTGTGGTTATTAAATCAAGGGACCTCAGGAAGCTTTCAAGATCGTCCCTGAAATAATCGTCAGGCTTCGCATAAACCAGATAATAATCTTTTGCCAAAGCTCCTGTTTTGATGAGGTTTTTCAGCTTTTCCTTCAGGGAGTCGATTCTGGGAAGTATTCCCGGAGTGGTTTTCAGTGATTTTTCCCATAATCCGTCTTTTAAAAGTCTTGCAAGTGAAAAAGTAAACGACAGAACAGCTTTTTCCGCTGCTGAAGCCATACAGAGGCAGCAGGAAAGCTGAAGATTATGGAAATAACAATCCACAGCTTCATTGAGATAATCAAAAACAATGCTTACATCACGGTCGATTTCCGGGATAACCTGTTTTAACGAGTCGATAAGATTTGATGGAATAATCAGCAGCTTTCCGTATTTTTCCCATATTTCAAGGCCTTTTTCCGTAGGTACGTACAAATCCTGATGCAACAGGTCTTCGGAGGAAATCAATCTTCTCTTTATGATTCTATCTCTGAGAAGGTCCTCAACGGAAAGCCATGTTATTTCAAGAAATTTGTCTGCATAGAGTTCTTTAGCCTGAACAGAATCTTCAGTGTCTGTGATAAAGCCATGCTTCATCAGTGCGCTGATAAGCCAGTTGTTGTAAAAATGCACAAGAGGGGTAGGGGGCTGGCCGTATTTCACTTTGTTATTATATTCAAGAATTACAAACTGAAATAAAAGATCTTTTACAATATTGCGGGTAATTTCCATAAAAACCTCAAGGTCAGTATTAATAGGAATCTGATTCTTTTTGTATGTAAAAATACCCTTCATGACAGATTAATCAATCATGAAAGTTCCTGAAGGATTTTTTTGGGACATGTAACATTATTATAAATGGTAAATTGCAAATAATCCACTACATAAAAAAAGGAGGCAGTTTTTGTGAAAAAAGTTCTGGTTTTTGCATTATTATTCGGAATGCTGATTACAGCAGCTGCAATGGCAGCAGACAATAACGGGGATGTTAAGGTAAATGTAGCGGCGAGTTATTATCCCGCCACTTTCTACGCAACCAATATGCCCGATCACAGCATCAACAGCATTATGCTGGAAGGCAATCTTTTCGTAGGAAAAGATAAAAAGTGGAAAGGTTCCATCGAGTATTTTGGTGGAAACGACACAAAAGACGGCATTAAACTTGATGCCAGCTCAGTTACCGGAAGAATCGGATATGATTTCTGGCAGCACACCTATTTTACAGTAGATTATAAGAGCACCAACCTTAAACTGGCTGGACTCTCGAATACATTCAACGGACTCGGCTTCGGTCTCGAGAAAGATTTCAATCTCGGACCCAGAGTTCCGATGCTGCTCGCAGTCCACTATTATCCCACATTCTCAGGTCCCCGCAGCACCAACTTCCGCGTATGGGAATACGAAGCAACAATTAAATATCAGATTCCCAATGCAGTAGATGTTTTTGCCGGTTACAAGGGCGAAAACTGGGACGGATATGACAATGCTTCCGGAATCAGCGCCGGATTCAGAGGTCCCGTCATTGGTGTCAGCAAAGAGTTCTAATCTCAGTTAAGTCAAAATTAAAAGCGCCTCCGGGCGCTTTTTTTATTGGGATTTTTCTGAAATATTTATTGTGGAATTTTTCTGTTAAATTATTTTTTCAGAAACCAATCAACCTGATATGAGTATTCCCATTAAATTCAGAAATAACCTCCCGTAAAATAACCTCTAACCGCCAGTAAACCCTATAACCACAAGCTTGGCAAATAACTGCCGGATCGCAGGCATCCCCGCCTGCCCCCCCGGTAAACAATCCCAAATTCCCTGCAATCTCCAAAATGGAAATACGATGCCAATCGAATGAATAATGGCAATAAACCCACTCGTAACCGACCTTGTGTTTAATCTAAATCTGTTTATGGCAAAGTGGCGTAAATAACAAGGTTTCCAGGCTTGCGTGGAGTTTGGAGCATAGGTTTGCGGGAAGTTTTGTAATCTAAAACCTCTGCTGCTGTCGCTGGCGAATGCGTATGACTATAGAGTTTACTGGCGGTTAGTGTTTTGTTGCTGGACCGGGGGACAGGCGGGACGCCTGCGATCCGGCAGTTTTGGCGAAGGATTGTGGTTGTTGGCGTTTTATTGTTGATATAAAGTTCTCGGGTGGTTTGAAATTATTTTTCGCCGGAATCGGATAAAATCTATTCTCCAATTTCCAATATTGATTTAACTTATATTTCGGTATATAATAAAATTTAATTTCAAAATCAAAATATAGATTAGCAGGATGGGGGAACTAAAATGGTTCTTAGTTCTGTAAGGACTAAATTGATTGAATTGCTTGAAACATATTTTCAGGGCAGCCTCAATGAGGATGGTTTATTGTCAGAATTGAATTGCGCAGAGGTATTTGATGACTTTGAGTATTATGAAGGAGAATCAGATACGACTGCCTGGATTGTCTATCGTGAGATACGCTCCTCTCTTCTTAATCCCTATCATATCCGGTATCAGCCTTCAAAAGAAAAATTTGATTTATGGCAGAGGCTTCTTATTGTTCTTAAAAGCGGGGCTGAATTAACGGAAGATTTCAGAAGGACGCCCAGAGGTTATGGTCCTTTTCTGAATCTCACCGACATCAGAAACGCTAAAAAAATGTCAGGTGATTACAGCAAAAAGAAATATCACAAAATTGGATGGAAACCTTATACTCCAAAACCAGGATGCGGGTATATCGATGTAAGGAAACAGAAAGTTATTATTGCGATTCTTGCCGGAATGATTTTATTTGCTGATTGTTACTTAAAATGTCTTTCCATATCTTTAATGATTCTGATTTTGTTTCTGGCAGAAAAGGATCCGTATAATAAGACAGAAATAACCGACAAATTTGGCAATTCCAACTATATTGCAGTTTTTAAAACCAATACTATCTGAAAGGAAAAGCTATGATTTATTATGATAACAGGCAAATGCTCATAGGTATTCTCGAAGAATATATGGATGGTAAGACAGATGCAGATGGTTTTTTTGTGAAAATTTATGATTTCGAAGAAGATTTCGCAGATAGCAGAACATTAAAAGTTTTAACCAGTGAACTGATTTTAAGTTCCAAAGAGCGGCCCTGCTTTGCTGAATCCCGAACATCCTGGGACTTATGGCAAAGGCTTCTGCTTATACTCAAAAGCGGGGCGGATTTATATGAAAGTTATGTGGAAACGGAAAAAGGCTGCGGGCCTTTCAGGGATTTTAAGCAAATAAGAAAAGCTTACAACAGGTCTGAAGGTTTCAGGAAAAGACGGTTTGAGGGGTTTTATGAGATGCCGCAGGATAAAAAAATTAGTTTAGGTTGTATGATTATTGGAGTTTTGTTTCTGATTGTTGCTATTTGTGCACTGGTATACCTTTCGCCTTTGCTATTTGCTATGATACTTTTTTCAATATTCTTAAAGCCTTATCCTATAGAATTACTCCATTCGGATGGTAATTCCAACTACACGGTAAAATTCTCAAATTAGAGCCGATTTTTCACCTGTTCGGTAAAAAAACTTGCATTAGCAGGAAATATCAGGTTTAATTGAATATATTCTTAGTTTTTTATGTAGGTGAACAAAATGAAAAAAAGAATCCTCAGCGGTATGAGACCAACCGGCAGACTCCATATAGGGCATTTATTCGGAGCGATCCACAACTGGGCAAAGCTTCAGAAAGAATATGACTGCTATTTTATGGTTGCCGACTGGCATGCCCTTTCGACAAGATATATGGATCCGTCCAATATTAAACAGGATATTTTCGAGGTTGTGGCAGACTATATCAGCGGTGGCATTGATCCCAACGAATGCACATTCTATGTTCAGAGCCATGTGCCTGAAATAGCTGAACTCCATCTTCTCCTTTCCATGATGACCCCTGTAGCCTGGGCTGAAAGATGCCCCACCTATAAAGATCAGGTGCAGGCTCTTGGGCAGGACATTGCCACATACGGATTCCTCGGATACCCCATTCTTCAGACCAGCGACATAATCTGTGTAAAGGGAGAGGTTGTGCCTGTGGGACAGGATCAGCTTCCTCATCTTGAACTGGCAAGAGAAATTGTCCGCCGTTTCAACAGACTTTACGGCGATGTTTTCCCCGAACCTCAGTCAAAACTGACGGAATTCCCTATGGTTCCCGGAACAGACGGCAGAAAAATGTCAAAGAGCTATAATAATGCAATCCTTATGTCCGATGATCCTGATACAGTATGGAAAAAACTGAAACACACCGTGACAGATCCTCAGAAGATTTATAAGGGAGATCCGGGAAGACCGGAAGTCTGCAATATTTTCTATTATCATAAACTCTTCAACACAAAGGAAAGATGCTGCCAGATCGAGGGCGAATGCCAGTCAGGTTCACTCGGCTGCGCTGCTGATAAAAAAGAGCTTTATGAAAAACTTCTTGAGTATATGAAACCTGTTTATGAAAAACGCAAAGAACTGGAAGAAAACCCCAAAATCGTGGCAGATCTTCTGGAAAAAGGCGGAGAAAGAGCCAGAGCAACCGTAAGACAGACTCTGAAAGAAGTCAAAGAGGCAATGAAGATTAATTATTAACCCCGTGAAGCAAAACTTCACCCATGCTGTCGGTTTTTCCCAATCCGGCAGACAATCTTCATCTTCCAAAATATATAAAAAAGCCTGTTGCATGAATTTGCCACAGGCTTTTGATTTTCGGTTTCAGCTTTCAGTGATCCCGAAGCTACTGGAACCAGCACCGGGTTTTAACCCGGTGGTAGCCAGAACCCAATAACCACGGGCTTTACACCATTTTAATGGTTTTCCCGATTTCCACAATGGCGTTTTCCGGTAAACTGTTAAAACAGTTTGGGCTTTGTGGTTGCAGGCTTGCAGTCCACCAGAACCATGCTGGAAATATTCCTGTCTTGCTCCTCAAATTGGAAAAACTTAGCGGTATTTACCACAGACTCAATGTCAGCTATTTAAAACCGGAATTCTGGCGCAGTCTGTGAAGCTTGCGCTACTGGGGTTATTCCGGTATTTCATCCAGCTTGAGATTAAGTGAATTCATTACGGCAGGGTCCAGTTCGGGGAATTTTGAAAGCCACTGAATTCTTTCTTCTTTCAGCTTGTTGGTCAGTTTGAGATAATCGATTCTCGAATAGTGCCAGCGGGGATCCAGTCTGGTGATATCCATATCTCCGATTTTGGTGGGGACTTCATAACCCCATACAGGATCCTTTTCCCAGGTGATTCCGTCGAGGGCGATCTGTTTGATGATTTCGGTCGAATGGTAGATTGAAACCTTTTCGCCTTTTTCGCCACCGATGTAGCCGGTGTTCATAAGGAATACCTGAGCGTGAGGGTTCTTCTTCAGGATGTTCATAAAGATATTTCCCTCTTCGCCGTGGGGTCCGATAATGAAGGGGTTGGTTCCCACCACTCTGATAGCCTGTCCCGCCTTTGTGGGGTCGCCTGCGGATGTTTCGATGGATTCGCCAAGCATAAACATAGCTGCACCCTGTTCAGGGGTAAGCCTTGCCACGGCGGGAACCACATCGTTTCTTCTGGTGATGAAGATGATTATGTCGGCATGGTTGAGATCTATGTTGTCGTCGGTGTAGTCCATATCTCTTCTGTGAACCACTGCTCTGCCGTTTGAGGTGTATTGATCGTTGTTGAAGTCCACTTTGCCGTTTTCATCCACCCAGATGTTTTCCAGAACGGCTCCGGGGCTTGTTGAAGCTTTATAAAGGAGTGGCTGGCCGGCAGGTTCGAGGCCTTCGGTTTTGATATAGAAGTTATCTTCAGTGCCGATGCAGTATGAATCATCTCTGAGCATAATGACATCGTCCTGTCTGATAACTACGCCGTCATCACCTGTAAATCTGTGGTGGTGGCAGGTGAGGGTGGTTTTGCCTGTGCCCGAAAGTCCGAAGAAAATGGCGCCTTTTCTTACCATTTCGCCGTCTTTTCTAAAGTATATTTCTTTGCTTCCTGCGTGGAGTCCAAGCATGCCTTTCAGTTTTGCGTGATACATGGCCATGCGCAGATTTGCTTTTTTTACTTCCCCTATATAATCAGTGCCCAGAAGATAAGTTGTTTTTGATTTGGGATCAACCAGAACTTTGCGTTCTTTCCATTCCGGAATGTCAACCACAACAATATCCGGGGTTCCATCGGGATTTTCCTCGTCAAACAGAGTCTGTCCCCAGGCGAAGGCAATATGCGCAAACTCTTTTGTTACAAAGTAACGGCAGTGGAGGTTGAAATCCGGATTTTTGCACATTCTGCGGTCGAGTCTGACAAGGGTCTGTCCTTTGATGTATTCCTGAACTTCCCTGAGCATGTTTTCCTGTTCTTCTGTGGTGTCCTGATAGATTATATCCGTGAATTTGGCTGAACGGTTTCTGATCTTTGAGGTGTATGAAGCGCTGCCAAACTCGGTTGTCCGCTCTCTTTCCTTAACCATGTTTCTGATTTCCCCAAAGGAAGGGTTTACGATAACTTCCTTTGGCTGAAGCGGATTTTCGAAAATATTGGGTTTCATAAAAAGACTCCTTTCGGAAGCTGGACATTATAGTTAAAAATTACCCGGTGTTTTTCACCGGAAAGGATCCTTTGGGAAAATCATCTGATTCCCTTCATGAAAAAAAAGAATATTGGAGAGGTTTTTCAGAAAATTTCCGAGCCTGGTTTAAGGAGAAATGAAGCGTGAATTTATAAATTTTTGTAAAAAAACCTGAGACAAAAATCCCAATTTACTCTTCAGAAACAGTTTCAAAGGAAAAAATAGTCTCCGGGAAGCCTTTGTTTTCAGCGAGTAGAAGAAAATTTCAAAAAAAACAAAAAAAACTGTAAACTTGTGTTGACAAAAGTTTTAAAAAGTAGTATTATTCCTCTTGCGAACGGGGGCCGTTAGCTCAGTGGTAGAGCACCTGACTTTTAATCAGGGTGTCGATGGTTCGATACCATCACGGCCTACCAGTTTTCTTTCTCGGTTAATGTGGGCTAATAGCTCAGCTGGTAGAGCAGATGACTCTTAATCATCGGGTCGGGGGTTCGATTCCCTCTTAGCCCATCAGAAGTAAACCGGGCGAGTGGCGGAATTGGTAGACGCGCTGGACTTAGGATCCAGTGGGAGACCATGGGGGTTCGAGTCCCTTCTCGCCCATAAGACTGACCAGCCCCGGCAACGGAGGTTTGAAAGGTTGAGGGTGACGGGTAAAAAAAAGTTTTCGAAACCTCTTGACAAATTCAAAAACTCGTAGTAAAATCCGGATCGTAGAAAACGCGGAAGTAGCTCAGTGGTAGAGCATCACCTTGCCAAGGTGAGGGTCGCGAGTTCGAGCCTCGTCTTCCGCTTCAAAAAGACCCAGTGAAATTGAAGTTTCATTGGGTTCTTGTTTTTCGGGACAAATTAATAATATATTTTTCTTTCACAAAAAACACATATTTCAACAAATCGCTGAAAATAATCGTTTCAGTGAAACCTAAATAAGTCAAGGCATAAACTGTACCTGTTTTGTTAATGCATGGGATTTTTTTGAACACAATGCCTGTAAAGAATCCGGATAGTTCTGTGTGAAGAATCCTGTAAGCCTATTTTTTCTTTCTGTTTTTTTATAATCCTTTACCTTGTATCATACGAACTATATCCTGAAGTCTTGCTTTTGATTATACTGATTATCAATAAAAAATTATACTAAAAAGGTTTTTTTTCGGGAAAAAAGAAGTATTTGTGTACTATTTGTATGTTTTTCTGCTGAAAAAAGAAATCAGGGGAAAGGGTGATGTTATGGAATTTGAATATAAGGCAATAGCTGCCGACGGAAAAGTTGTTTCCGGTAAGAGCGAGGCGAAGACCAGGTCGGATATGATCCAGATGATCAAAGAACAGGGATTGTCGCTACTTGATCTTAACGAAATTGTTAAGGAAAAACATCAGGCTAAGTCAAAAGGAATCGAAATCGGCTTTGAGATGAGTATTTCAAACAAACAGCTGATGTTTTTCACCAGACAGCTTGCTTCTCTTTTAAGAGCCGGCATTCCGATTCTGCGTTGTCTGGATATGCTGCATGAACAGACGGTAAGCCGCAAGCTTAAGAAAGTAATCAAAGAGATTTCCGGATCAATGCAGCAGGGAAAAAGTTTCTCCAACTCAATGCAGCCTCATAATCCGCCGTTTAATGATATGTTTGTGAGTATGGTCAGGGTGGGGGAATCCACCGGTGATCTTTCAAAGTCTGTCGGAAACCTTGCTACTTCCCTTGAAAACCAGCATCAGATAAAGCAGAAAATAAAATCCGCTCTGTCGTATCCTCTTTTCATCATTGCTTTTTGTTCTGCTCTGGTTTATGCAATGGTTACTTTTCTGCTTCCAACATTTACACCGCTATTTGATGATTCCGGTCTTGATATTAAAAATGATTACCCCATTACACAGTTTCTGATTGATGTTAGTAATTTTGCATCCCAGAAATGGGTGCTTCCCGCATTTTTTGGTGCACTTATAGTGATATGGCTTGTTTTTAAAGTAATATTAAACAACCCAAAAGGCAGATTGATATTCGACAGACTTTTATTCTATGCTCCATTCTTCCAGTCTTTTGTGCAGATGCAGCAGTTCGCTCAGGTAGCTGATTTGATGTCATCTCTTTTGAAGAGCGGCATGGTGCTGGTGGATAGTCTTGAACTTACAGCGGTTTCAGCAGGTAATATGGTTATTAAAAATGCACTGCTTGACACCTCGGAAAGAATTAAAAAAGGCTCAAAGCTTTCGACTGCTTTGATTGAAAACGGGACATTTTCCCAGATGCTGGTTCAGATGGTTTCTGTAGGTGAGGATACCGGAAATCTTTCGGAAATGTTTGAAAGAACATCCGAATACTACAGGCAGGAACTGGATAGCGCTCTTGCAGCTCTTACATCGCTTATCGAACCGGCAATGATGATTTTCGTTGGCATAATGGTTCTCTTTATGGTTCTCGGTATTTTCATGCCAATCATGGGAATCTCACAAGCTTACGGAAAATAGTAAAGTCCGTAAAAAATTAGAAGGTGGAGGTTATCCTTTATGGTTTTTGGCTGGAAGAAAAAAGACGAAACGGACAAAGGGGATGCCGCCAGAGCAGTCAGGGAACATGGAGAAGATACTGCTCTCGAACAATACCCGAAAATCGATCTGGGTACCCTTGATTTGGATCGGGGTCTTGCTAAGCTGCTTGATGAGGCAATATCCAAAAAAATCGAGGGCATAGTTATTGGTAAGCCTGATGATCATACACTTGTTATTGCGGTAAAAGATCCTACTCAGATTTATATACATGATTCGGTTGCCTATGTTACTCACAGCAAATTCAGAATAACTCTTGTGGCAGCAGATTCTGTTATGGTTGATCTTGCCCTTGAATATATTTACACTTTTTCCGAACTCATTCAGGATGTCCCGTGGAAAGAATGGCTTGAAAAAAAGAGATTTGAGGGAAAGCAGCTTGAAGTAAAGAAAAAGGCTGAAACCCTTTCCGGAGAAAAGGAAGAGATTACAGGTACTATTGTTGATAAAGCCAACAGAATTATTGTTGAAGCTATTTCTGTGGGAGCCAGTGATATCCATCTTGAACCCTTTGAAGACAGACTCCTTGTCAGATACCGTATTGACGGCGTTCTGAATGTATCTGATGTAATTACTGACAAAGAGATGATTGGAGCATTGATAAAACGCTTCAAAATCATGGCAGATATTGATATTGCACAGGAACGCATAACTCAGGGTGGCCGTATCAGCGTCAGGGTTTCCGATCGTGCTTTTGACCTTCGCGTAAGTATTATCCCTGTTCAGGCGGGCGAAGGTATTGTTATGCGTCTTCTTAGTAAGAGTGCATTTAATATTTCACTTGAAAACCTTGGTTTTGATGCAAAACTGCTGAAAATCTGGCGTAAAATGGTTGCCAGACCTTACGGAATTATTCTTGTTTCCGGACCAACAGGATCCGGAAAATCGACGACTTTGTTTGCCAGTCTTAAAGAAATCAACAGACCCGACCGTAAAATCCTGACTGTGGAAGACCCTATCGAATATCAGATGCCCGGAATTATGCAGGTGCAGGTTAATCTGGCGCCAAAGGAAGAAGAAAGAAAAGTTACATTTGCAAAAGCGCTCAGAGAATTTCTGCGGCAGGACCCTGATGTTATTCTTGTGGGTGAAATCCGTGACGAGGAGACAGCAGCAATTTCCGTGAAGGCTGCACTTACAGGCCATCTTGTTTTTTCCACTATTCATACCAACGACTCTGTAGGTATTATCAACCGACTGAAGGATATGGGCGTAATTCCATATCTGATTTCTTCTTCGTTTATCGGCGGCGTCGCCCAGCGTCTTGTTCGCCGTTTGTGCCCCGAATGCAAGGAGCCTGACGAGGTTCCCTCCGAATTGATAAGCATTATGGAAAAACATAACATTATTGACCGTACCTTCTTTAAGGCAAAAGGTTGTGAAAGATGCCGCAGAAGCGGTTACAGGGGACGAATCGGTCTTTATGAAATGCTTGTACTTGATGAAGACCTCCAGAGTATGATCGAAGCAGATTCGCTGGCTTGTGAAATATCGAAAAAAGCCAGGGAGAAAGGTATGGTTACCCTTATGGAGGACGGAGTCCGTAAAGCAGCTCAGGGAGTTACTTCAGCAGATGAAGTGATGAGAGTCTGCAAAATGGATATTTCTATGTAACTTTACTTTTGTCTGTTTACTATTTAGCAGAACTATGGGTTAAATTTTAGGAATGGAATGATTGGAGATGAACATAAAAAAACGCGATGGGTTTACGATGACAGAGGTTGTAATTGCAACTTTTATCATCTTTATCGGTTTTTTCATAATGATCACTGTTTTTAAACTGTCCGCCCTACACGCAACCCAAAGCCGACATCTTGTTATTGCCCAGATGATAGCAGATAGCCTGATGGAGGAAATGAGAGCGCATACTTATGGTGATCCTGCTCCCGCTTACTGGACTGAACCTGAACAGGTTTTAACGGTGTTTCAGGGGAGAAAAATTCAGATAAGCTTTGAAAAAAAGATCGAGTATAAAAATGGCAGCTTTATTGGAAAAAAAGATGATGATACCGATGAAGTTACAGTTACAATACGCTGGGTTGAAGGAACGGGTCCTCATGCAAAGGGTGTAGTTAAAAACTTTGCTGAGAAACTCAGAGTCAGGAGGACAAAGTTATGATGATGAAAAGAAGAAATCCGTCTCTGAGAAAAGGTTATACTTTTACCGAAATTATGATCGCAAGTTTTATTGCGCTGATTCTTTTTTCTGTTATTTATATGTGTTTTATCCTTGCCAACCGGGTAACTGATTATTCGGAATTTTCCTATATGCTGAGCCGGGAGACTTTTGTTTCTCTTAATACCATTATGAGAGACCTGAAAGAAACAAGCCTTACTACTGTGAGGGTGTATGATTTTTCTCCCACAAAAGAGTCGCCGATTGTGACATTCGAAGCTGCTTCGAAAATTGGGACAAACAGCATTGAGTTTTCAAGTTACGGAACACCACTGTGGCAGAAATATGTAATTTATACTCTTGTGCCTGATGATGCTCAGTCACGCCGATATAATATGAAAGTTGCAAGCCTGGTCAGATATGAAGTGAGTGGGGAGGAAGGTCTTTCTCCCTATCCGCTGGCGCTAGCCCTCAAAGGTGCAGCTAACATGCCCGATATGCCTTCGCATCTTAAGTCCCGCCGTGTCGTATTGAGAGATATTGTCCTCGATGGTCAGGATCTTGACTACAACGGCAAAATTGATCGTGATTACAAAGGGTTTGATGTGTCTTTCATAAGAAGGGATCAGGCGGGAAAAGACAGCTTTTCAAAGGTCAATCCTGCGATGAGCGATAAAATGACTGATAATACCAAATTGCTTAATGTTCATATAACTGTTCTTCAAGTATCGGGTACTACCGGTAAACAGAATATTCTGGGCTTTTCATTCCGGGTACATCCGAGAAATTAGTTGATTTGTTTTCAGGGGGTAAAAAATGAGAGGTTTACCTTTACGAGGAAAATATGGATTTTTGATAATAGCTGTTCTGTCATTGCTGTTTTTGCTTGTGATACTGACCAGTGTTCTTGTTGTTTCGGGTCAGGGTGCAAGAAAATATGTGCTTGAGGCACAGATAGCCAATGAAGAGGAACAGGCAATTTCAGAATCTCATGTCCACTGGCAGGATGAAATTGACAACGGAACTTATACTCAGCAGAATCCCTGGCCAAAGAGTGAATACACTGTAAATCCAATGCTTGATACTTCATTCAAGATGAAAGCCAGATTCTCCAAGAATGAGTCGTATAATCGTCCGTTCCCCGATACTCCCGGCAAAAATGCTGATAAAGTGCCGTCTATCGGTTTTTATAAGACTAATGATGCTGAGGAAATCGGATATAAAAATACCTGGGTTCCCCCGTGGCACTGTTATATAGCCCTTGAGTCAACGAAGAAGAAAAGACATCTTGCGATGTACAGCGCCGCTTTCCCTTATGGTATTTATGCTCCTAACGGAAGCGTTGATTTAAGCTCCGCCAGAAGTTTTACAAACCCTATGGTGGATAGCGCAAAGGAAGGCGGATGGGCTGAAGACCTTAACCGTGCCGGACTTCCTGTTAACATTATTGCCCACGACGATATTACCGTTGATGATTATCCCCATGGTTATGCCTATACAAGAAATGGCAAAATTACCATTAACCAGAAAAACGGTGCTATTGGTTTAAAACTTGGGGATTTGAAGCGTGATTATTCCCTGCGTTTCGAACAGGACATTTTAAATGCCTATGACAAAATAGCCGGCGTCACAATGAATAAAACCCACTATTTAAAAGGCGTTCCCCTTGAATACGGTTTGTTTGTGGGCATTATTTATTCTACGGTTTCAACAATTGTTGACCCTAAAAGTTCTCAGTTTGCAAGTATCATGTCCCTTGAGCAGGCTCAGGATTTCCCATTTCTGGTCATATTCTCCATCAAAGAGCGCTTTGGCGGAATGATCTGGCAGATGTTCTGCAACTATCCTGATACCGTTGACAGAATCATGCCTGATCCCGAAAGTGACGAATATGCAAAAGAAATGGCAAAATACGAACAGGTTCAGCTTCTTATGAACGGAGCCGCCGCCCTTGACTATTGCTGGTGCAACCCTGGTATTGATCCTACCGAGGAAGATGACTGGCAGAAGAGATATCTCAAACTTGATCAGGTTTGTCCTCCCGGGAGCGCTTACGGTGATGCCGAGTTTATGGCCCGTGAGGATGGTCTTAATGAGCAAATTCTTAAAGTCCTTATCGATAAAGGCCATGATTCCAAATACGAAAGCCATCTCGAGGGATTTGCAATAAAAAGACATAACTGGACAAGAGATGACCTAAAGGATATTCAGGGTTTTCTTAAAGACAAGAACATGGTTGTTGTTTACAGGAGTGATTCAACATCCAAATACAAAGTTACCTATAAAGACAGCAATGATAAAAAACACAAAGAAGACTACATTTATCCTATTAACAATATAGAGGTCAGAGTCAGTTGGAATGATGTTGATGATTTAAGCCAGAAAGATCTTAACTCCAAGATGAAAAAGGAAGCGTTATCAAGGGGTAAAGATGCCACTGATGATGCAAAGGCTCAATATGAAAAGGATACAGGCAGAAAGGCGTCCGACATAGATGATCCCGGTGATACTGATGATGTTACCATCACCACTCCCGTAGCCGAATACAGCGGCCAGCCTTCCATTAAGAAAGAGGAGCTTTACAATGATGATTGTTATGATCATCATAAAAAAGACATCTGGCCCGGCAAAACCGCCCTTGATGAGGCATGGGGTCATTTGAACAATGACGCCAGAAAGAAAAACCAGTGGTTCGATCCTGACAACAATACTCTTTTCGACAGGGAATTTTATGTTAAATACGGTTTCCTTCTTGATGTTCAGGGTTATGCCGAGGATGAGGATTTTCCGGATAAACCTGATGACAGCAGATATGACGAAATGAGCCTTCTTACGGAAAGAAAGTATGTGCCTTATCACGGTGATGAGCCTTATGATAAGTTTGGCATACGCGGCTGCAACTACGGAAAACTGTTCTTCCATTTCTTCAGGGGCCTGTTTAAAGCTTTTGACGACTTTGGTGATGCTATAACCGACGGAGATCCGATGAAATTCTTCGAAGGCTTTGAACAAATGTTCGAAGAACAGCGGCGCCTTGTTCATTTCAGGGGCAAAAAAGCTGACATGACCACTGACGACAGCTCGGTTACCATTGTAAGCGACTGGACCGTGCCAAGAGGAAGAACCCTTAAACTCGAATGCAACCTTGGAGTTGTAGGAGATATTTGGATTCAGGACGGAGCCACTCTCTGCATAAAAGGCGACCTCATGGTTTGTAATCCGGATAAGCTCAAGGAAGCTTCAGGAAATAAGTCTTCATCCAGTTATCTGAAGAGCCAGATGAAGAGCGGCAGCTCAAGCCTTATAAATATGCTCAGCAGCAGCTCAGGCAGCAGTTCATCTTCAAATAGTGACAGTAAAACGACTTCAACCACTGAAAAACCGGAAGTTATTTTTGCCAATGCTCAGATTAAGGAGATGAATAAAGGTAAGAAAGAATATTTCAAACCAACCGGCAGAATCTTCCTCGGTAAAGGAGCAAACCTGCTGGTAGGTGGAAAACTGTTCTGTATGGGAACCCCTGAAAAAGGTTCCATACTTATTGATTCACCTCTTGAAAGTGTAAACTATGTTACCTCTTCCATCATCTGCAAAGGTGATGTAATTATCCCTTACTCAATTCTTCCCGGAATTTCTCCCAATAATCTTGGTGCATATCTTGAGAAAAACGGGCTGAAGGAGTGGAATACATTCCTTCGTGATATCGAAGTGGTGCCGTCGCAGGTAGGTAAGGTTATCGGACCTATTGAAACCAGACTTTGCTGCTTTGCACAGTATCCCGACCCTGTTACTATTCTTAACCTTACGGATTTTGGTCTCCCTGTGGCAATACCATTCCCCACATTTTTCTCTACCAGAACCAATGAAAACATTGGAATTTTCAAAGGTCTCGGTCTTCTTTATACCATAGTGCTCAACGGTGTTCTCGGTGAAAACCTCTATACCGATACAAGATGGTGGGCTTTGCTGCGTGAAGATGAACTCTACTCGGAAAGCAAGACGCCCAAAAAGGAAGATGTTGAGGAATACTTCTATTCCAAGGAATCTGAAGAAGCTTACGGCGGTGTGCCAATGGTGCCAAAATTCGGCAGCAGGAAGTCTCTTGAAGACCTTGCCAATGTTTTCAAAACAAAAGACTTCGACCTTCCGGATATGAAGAAATACGAACAGCATGCCCATAACTGTCTGTGTATTACTATCAGTGAAAAACTGCTGGAAAAGACTATAGCCAAAGTCTTTGAAGAAGTTCTGGTGAAACTTTTTGAAGAAGTTTTTGAAGGTACTGAATTCCTTAAAGACCTTGGTGAAAGAGGATTCGAGTGGATTAGCGAATGGTTTGCGGAAGAACTGTTCAGCGGCGGCAAAATCGATAAGTATATGGAAGAACAGCAGGAGTGCAACCCGGCTGCCGCAGTTATGAAACTCGGTATTGCTTTCAATATCTATATGAAAACCAAAATGTCGGAGCTTTCTGATATTCTTTCAAAAGAAAAACCCGACAATCTGATTCACGAAACATCAGGCGTTCTGGTTTACGGCGAATCCATCAAAATCGGAACTGCAGATCAGAACAGCGGTGAATGTATATTTGCACCCGGTCTCTTCGTTGCGCATAAGGATATCGAGAGTTATGCCGAAAGAACCATCGGATGCATGATTAGCGTAAATGGCAATATTACAGCCAGAAACTTCCAGTATTATCCTTACTTTACAAGAGCTTCACTTAATGTGCCCCTGAAATACAACAAACCCCTCTGGGAATACATTGTGGAATTCTGGAAAAGTGATGCGGTGAAGTTTGAAAGTACGGAAAACCCTATTGAAATAGGCAAAACAATTCTTCACGTAGTAGGCGAGGGATGGGACAGATAATGTCTCATCCCCCCGGTCGGTCCAAATCCCCATGGTCGGTCCCCCAATTCAAAAGTTTTGGGATGGAGGTCCGGAGGAAACTTTTTTCAAAAAGTTTTCTCCGGGAGCTGGGCAAACCGACACAACCCTCGTGAGCGATCAGACAAATTCATGTCTTAATTCATGGGGATTGCCGGTAAACCTTACAGTGATAATTGTTTTTTAAGGAGGAAGCAAGAATGCCTGCAATTTTTAAGGAGTATATAGAAACCAAACTGGTTGAGCAGAAGGATGAAGTCAGGGGATTCATAGCCACAGTGGTTAAACCTGAAAATCTGGATTTGGGTGTGGAAATTCATGATAAATACATCCGTGCTATCCCAAAAGCTTTGAGTATATTTTCAAAGCTTGTTCTGGATACCGCAGCAAGGGAAGAGATAAGATCTTATTTCTCTCTTGTAATCGCATATATTCTCGAGCCTGATAACTTCCTCAGAAAAAATGTTCCAAGTATGGTCGGGTTGCTTGATAATGCTTATGTACTCCATTCAGCTCTTGAAATTACCATAAATTATCTGGATGAAAATGTTAAATCGGAATTTGCTGAAGATTTGGAGCTAATGAAGCCGATTTTTGAATTTAATCCGATAATAAAGAAATTCATTCCTCCTCATATTCTTAACAGACAGGAAGTTATTATTCATTATCTTGAAAAACTGCTTGATATTAAGTCGTCATTGAGGGAAAGACCGATATTTATCCTTCCTCCTATGGAAAAAACAGAGTAGAAACAGTAAAGAATTTCCAGAATAACCGCTATAATGCCAATTCTCTGATATAATAATGCAATGGAACCGGCAATCGACCTGAATTTCTGTTTCAGGCAGGTTGTGTGCCGGTTTTTGGCAGTATAGCGGTTATTGTTTTATGTGTTTTTGTTGGTTTTCCGCAGTAATTCAGGTTTTGGAACTATTGGTGCTGACTGTCATTTCAGGCTTTTTTCTTTGAGCAAGCAAAAAAATGATTTTTCGTAATTAATTTTGTACATTGATTTCTCTCATTTGCAGAAGGATACACCAAAATAATTGTCAAAAAAATAACCAGGTTTTAATGTGCCGTATTCGTGAAATAGGATAATAACACCGGAATATTAACATTCTGTTTACATTCTTTAGTTGTAAATTATATTCATGTTTATTATAATAACATTAAGCATGAAATTTTTGTATCGGAGATTTTTTATGAATACAATCGGGGGACAGACTTCAGCTCAGATTAATCATTCCTTTGTTCAGAATAAAGCTTCACAGACTTATATGGCAAATCCGAAGGAGGACTGGCAGCCTTTTGCGGATATGGTTGAAACAAACGGAACCGGAGATGAAAAGCAGCTTGTCGGACTTGTCAACCGTTTGTGCGCCAGAGTTGAGGGATCTTCAGAAGCTGTCGGTGGCAGAATCGGCAAGCTTATGGCTCCTTTCGAAGACAGAATTAAACTGGTATTAAAAATTCAGTGCGTCAATGCTTTGGGCAAAGGTATTTCCGGACCTTTAGGCGGGATAATTTCTAATATCGCCGGAGATGTTGTTTCAGAAAATCTTGACGGCCGTTTTGTTAAAATCACGGAAAAAAACATGATGAAAACTTCCCAGGGGCTTCAGGTTGGCAGGGAAACACTTGATATACTAAGGGAAACAGGCACACCAAATCAGAAAATTATGGCTGAAGCACTGCAAAGAGCCATAGATAAACCGGCTGCAAATATTACCACCGATGATTTTTCGAAAATACAGGCTTCTTTTCTGAGTGATGTATCTTCCGGAGCTGTGGAGAAGCCTCTTGGAGAGTATCTTGCAGAAAAATGGAAAAATGATAAGAATGCATTTATGTATATAGATGGCGAATTACTGTTAAAAGCAGCATCTTCTGCGCCTTCTGCGGAAAAAATCGTATGGGAGGCTGCGGCAAAAGCCCTTAAAGGGAATGAAAGCAGTCAGGGCGGAATCAACAATGCTTTTCTGCTGAAAAAATCAGTTTTTGAAGCTTTGGAGAAAAAATCCGGAAATTCCGGAGAAAAACTAAGATATATGACTATGATTTTTAATATGGAATCCCATACCTGTCTTGAATTTAAAAATCTTGATGAAAAAAAGAAAATTATTGAAATGTTTACTTCTCTAACAGACGGACTTTCCGAAAATGTAAGCGACAGGAATAAATCCGTAGTAATAGGCGTTAACAGGGACATATTAAAAATGGCTGAAAACGGAAATGAGGGCTTTGTAGATCAGGCATTGAAACTTACCACAAGTGGTGGATTTATCGATCCCAAAAGCACTTATCCTTCTGTAGAATGGCGCCTTGCCGATACCGGGTTAAATTTTCTGAAAGATGCCCAGAATTGCGGGGAAAGTAACTCGATAGCAGTCGCACAAAAAGTCTTAAAGGCAATATCCGAAAACGCAGGACTTAAAGAAAATGCTGAAATAGCTGCAAAAGCTCTGAAAACTGAAAGAACAAAGACAAGAGCTTTGAAAAGCGCTTTGTTTCTGGACACAGGCAATAACAAACATCAGATTGGCGAATATACTAAAGCACTGGAAAAAATTGCGAAAAATGTTCTGGTGTATGAAGAGGCAGTATCCAGCCTGCCCGTCGATTCACTCCTGCACGGTGATAAAGGAAAAAATGCGGAAAGCAAAACCATCAAATTGTCAGACGATACCGTAAGTATAGGCGGCATTAAGCTGAAAAGAAATAAAAAATCAGGAAAATAACCGGTATTCAGAAGCAGAGTAACCCCCCGGAAATATATGCTCTTACTTATGTATTCCCTGAAAAAATCCGGTATTCGGGGGACATTTTTCTCATCAAAAAACTGTTTCCCCCTGAATCTCCTTCCCTTAAAATACAGGGATTTGGCTGTGAAATTGAGCTGTTTTTCCGGATTTGCTTTTCATCAGCATTTTCAGACATTCGGGTTTGTAAATGTCTTTAATTCCAACAATAAACAGAGGCAGAACCTCAGCCCTTTTTAATTTTCCCTGCAAAGCTTCGAGAGTTCGTGCTTTGGTGGTGAATTCAATTCCCAAAGGTTATTCTCCAGGTTTGTACATTATATTTTCTATCCGGATTATAACAATAATTTAAGCAAGATTAAACAGGCTTGTTTTGGAAAAAATAGTCTGTTTAATATCTTTCACTCCGGGTTTGCTTTCATTTCGAGATATTCAATGATTTTCCGATTACCTTTGTCTTTTGCATACATAAGCGGAGTTTGTTGAGAATCTCCGGCAATAGAGTTTACATCGGATCCCTTTTCTAAAAGCGCTTTGACTGTATTAAACCTGCCATATAAAACAGCGTAATGAAGGGGAGTTTCATAGTTTTCCGAATTAGTGCTGTTAATGTTTGCACCATTGTCAACAAGGAGCCTGACCGCTTTTTCATTCCCATAGGCGGCAGCTACGTGAAGAGGTGTCCATTCGCGAAATCCGCAGCATTCATCGGTTTTATATCCTGATTTCAGCAGATACGAAATTACAGGTTCAGTGCCAATGGCGCTGACTATATGAAGAGGTCCGCCGATGAAGATCAGGCAGTATAAAACAGAAAAAAGAATAGCTCCTGCTGTGAGTGTGATTAACTTTGTTTTTGCATTTTTATAAAAACTAAAACGACTCAACATATCAGATTCCTGAAATAAAGAAATTATTATTTGCTTTATCTGTAGAAATTATTTCCCCTGTATTTCATTCAAAAAAGGAAATCTTGTCCCGTCCTTTAACTTTTATAATATCCTGATTTAAGATTTATACCGGTTAAAGAGAATTAAACAAAAAAAACACTTCAATTTACCAAAATGACAATAAAAACATATATGGAGAAAAATATGGGATTGCCGGTTTCTGATGATTCTGATCCACAAAAAAAAGGGAAAACAGGGGGGTACTGTCTGGTTTTCCTATCCAGCCTGATAGCTCTGTGCTGGTTTATTGTTCTTGGTTTTGGTGGATTATGCATGATTATGGGCGACTTTCCGGGTTGTGCCTATTTGATTAATAAAAGCAGTAAAACTCTGACTTTATGGGAACCTGAGAATAACAAATTAAAGTTTTCAGGTTATCTGGATAGAGGTTGTTCGACATGGACTGGAATTGAGGGCCGTTATCTGGTAATAAAATACAAAGACAAAGTCGTAAGCATAGTTGACAGAGGTGAAAAAAAGTCAGCAATCAGGGATGAAAAAATTACTGTTGTTATCCCGGATGAATCACAGTGGGGTGATGTGGAAAATGAGCGGAAATAACCGGAGCAAAAGACTGGTGGATTTGATATTAAAAGCGGCTAAAGCCAATATTGGCTTGTTAATACTTCTGTTTGTTCTGTTTTTCCCTTTAGTTTGTCTGATTTTGGATTATTACCTGGTTGATAACTTTTGCGATGTTCAATTAAATAATTATAGCAGCGGGCGCTGTTTTATGACTGTAACAACTTCACTTGGTAAAAAGGAGTTTTCCGTTGAGCCTTTTGAAAAAAAGGCCGATATTGTGAGAGTTTACAAGGGGCTTCCTGCTGTAATTAAAGTAACTGACAATAAAAAAAGGATTTTATATCAAAATATTTATGACTTTGATTCTGTTGATTCCAAACGCTGTGAATCCGGTAAACGCAATGGCAGAATCCTGACAGTAAACATACCTGATGATGGTATTCTCGATAAGATTTTTTCACCTGATTCATATAAAGCTATACCGTCATCCGATGAGAAACCTGAAAAAGGCGGAGTTGAAAAAAACAGTGAAAAACCACAGCGATATCGGAATTCTGATGTAAGCAAAATCTATACCGATCAAAAACGACATGAATTTTATCTGATCGCTCATGAGGATCATACCGGTTTGCCCAGTTCCCGGAGAACACTTTTTGAAAAAGTTTCCCGCACCTACCATGCGGACAGGCACCCGACATCCCAAAACTATTGGAATAGGGGACAGATCGGGGACCGGGGCAATGCCCATGAATTAAGGTATGGATTTATTTAAGGCATGGAGTTGTCTGGGCGCTCACGAGGGGTGTGTCGGTTTGCCAAGCTCCCGGAGAAAACTTTTTTAAAAAAAGTTTCCTCCGGACCTCCATCCCAAAACTTTTAAATTGGGGACCGACCAGAGACCGGAAGGATAAGGGGACCGACCAGGGGGATTTGGACCGACGGGGATTTGGGGACCGTCAGAGGGAACCACGCTTTTTTGGAAAAGCGAGGTTGCCCTCCGAACCTCCCTCCTTGAAAAACAAGAGTATCGGGTTGGGGACTTGAGTAGATTTTTTCTAATTCATTGGCATTGGGGTTGGTGCAATGCCCATGAATCAAGGTATAGTTTTATCTGATTGCTCACGAGGGGTGTGTCGGTTTGCCAAGCTCCCGGAGAAAACTTTTTTAAAAAAAGTTTCCTCCGGACCTCCATCCCAAAACTTTTGAATTGGGGACCGACCAGAGGGATTTGGACCGACGGGGATTTGGACCGACGGGGATAAGGGGACCGACGGGGATAAGGGGACCGTCAGAGGGAAGCACGCTTTTTTGGAAAAGCGAGGTTGCCCTCCGAACCTCCTCCCTTGAAAAACAAGAGTATTGGGCTGTGGATTTGAGTGAATTTTACTAATTCAGTAGCATTGCCCCTCCCCCCCAGGCAGGGAAAATATCTGAAAAGAAACCGCACTCTTCCTGTAGTATTCTGATTCCGGCGGTTCTTTTCAATATTCGCTTTTTCGTGCTATAATCTTCAGGGGTGATTTGAATGAGTCAGGATGAAAAAAATATGGAAAAATCCGGAAAAAATGAAAAGAACAATCCTAATGCCGGCGGTGGGGAGTCTGCGAATTATAAATCCGGTAGAGTAAAGCTTCACCGCAGGGAAGATCCTCTGTTTGGCAGGCATAATATGGTTCTGGTTGTTATTACAATTGTGCTTACTGTGGTTTTGATCTATTTTTTCAGATTTGCACCGGGTGTTTCCAACCAGAAAACAATCGTTTTTGAATTTCCATCCTCTGCAGGTGCGTTTATGCCCATAGCAGGCGGGGGGAAGAGCGAAGGTAAAATTACAGCTCCGTCAGGTATTCCGGGAGCAACTGGCAAAGCTTGTCTCCAGTATGACTATGAAAATGAAGTGGATCAGTTTTTTGGCGTTGTAACCATAAAGCCCGACATGAAGAATTTTGAAAATATAAAGTTCAGGATAAAAAGCAAAACTGACAGAACTTTTGCAGTATCTGTTCAGGAAATTTCCGGTGTGGTATATATGCATATTTTTCAACTCAAAGCTGATCAGTGGCAGGATGTTTCCATAACACCCGCTGATTTCAGCCCCAGCGCAGATGCACACGATGCCAACGGCAAACTCGATTGCGACCAGCTCAACAGCAAACTGGTGATTGCCGACATGTCAGGTGATAAGGGGATAATCGGACCAAATACATTCTGGATAGACAGGATTGAAATAGATAAGTAGTTTTGTGCGTTTTTAATATGCTGAAAAAATTCGGACCAAAAGAAGCTTAAATAGCAGGTTTTTTGAAGCCTCTGTCAAATTGTCTGGAAATATTTCAGTTTATTCTTCATTTTTGTAAGAGGTGGCGAAGATGTCAAGATTTTGTCCTTATTGCAGCGCCGATAATGATAACGATGCAGAATTTTGCAAAGCCTGCAAACAGCGAATACCTGAAGTCATTGATTTTGACGAACCTGTAAAGCAGCTTGCCCAGATAACTACTAAAATTATGAAAAAAGAGATTCCTCATACCAAAGAATCTCTTGATGGAATGTACCGTAAGATTATGGGATCTGTTCAGTTGATTATGGACAGAACCATGCTGCAGGTAAAGGATAATCTTTCAGATCTTAAAAAGATTCAGGAACAGACCAGAGGTCAGTTTGAGGATGAGGATTTCGAATCATTCCAGCGTTTTATGGCAAACTTCGAAACTGCCCAGTCGCAGATAAATGCCGGTTTACATCTTGCAAGAGACAGCTTTTTCACTGCAAGTTCATTTGAAGAACTTGGAAAAGGCCAGGTTGATCTTTCCACAGCAACGGCGATGATTCAGGACGGCCTTTCAAAACTGGAAAGCCTGACTTTTGAGAGTCAGGATCCTGAGTTAATGACGCTGACGCCTATTGATATACCGGCGGAAGTAAGAAATGCAGTGGATCTTATTGATCAGTCCCTTACGGATATAAACCAGTTTACAGAGACCGGCACAAAGGATCTTCTTATTGCTACAGCCGACAAGCTGAAAAAGGCGAGAATACAGATTCTCAATCTTATTGAGCATTATGTTGAGCCGGGTGAGGAAACAGAAGAAGATTTTGATGATACAGTTGAAGAAGATATTCCTGAGGAATTCAGACAGCATCACGAGAAGCTTTTTGATGATGATGAAGAAGCTGCCGACGATATGGAAGAATATGAATATGATACTGATGAAGAGATCCATGATGAGGCAGGGGAAGAAGAAGCTGATTATGATGATGCCGGTGAACATGAAGCTGGGCCTTCGGAAAATTCAGGATATACTCCCCGATACAAAAGAAGGTTTAAATAGGGAAGAAGGCTCAGGTAATTGATCCATTCAGAACGGACATCCGTATTGAAAAATATTGCTTCCGGCAGAGGAAACTATGTCCTTTACTGGATGCAGGCTTCCCAGAGAGCTTTCTGCAATCATGCTTTGGAATATGCTATTGAAGAATCGAACCGGAGGGGGAAACCCCTCCTTGTTTATTTCGGTTTAACACCTGATTATCCGGGGGCTAACCTCCGTCATTATGATTTTATGCTCCGGGGGCTTGCTGAAACTGCGGAGAGCCTTTGTGAAAGGGGCATCCGTTTTATCCTTTCCTTATGTGAACCTTCAAGAGGCGCGCTAAGTCTATCAAAGCAGGCTTGCCTGCTGGTAATGGACAGGGGATATACGGGTATTCAGAAAAAATGGAGTAGTCAGGTGGTTGCCGGTGCAAAATGCCCTGTTGTGATGGTTGAATCTGATGTGGTTGTTCCTGTGGAAACTGTTTCGCCAAAAGAAGAATATGCAGCCAGAACCATAAGAAAAAAAATCATGGAAAAACTGCCGTATTTTCTTGAAATACCGGAATTAAAGAATCCTGTTGTTTCCTCAGTTGGTATGGAATTTCCGGTTGAAGCAGAGTTTGAGGCAATAAATCTTACAGGGGGAGCATCTGTCGAAGATATTCTAAATAAACTGAATTCGGATAAATCCGTAGAGCCTTCAGCTTTTTACAGAGGAGGCAGAACGGAATGCATGAAGAAACTGCATAATTTTGTTGACAGGCAGCTTGCGTTTTATCACAGGGACAGAAACGACCCTAATCTTGACGGGGTTTCCTGTATGAGTCCGTATCTTCATTTCGGGCAGATTTCACCTGTTGAAATACTCTATGAAGTTTATAAAAGCGGACAACAGCAGTCGGAAGGCGGTTTGGCATTTATTGAGGAACTTGTGGTCCGCAGGGAATTAAGCATGAATTTCGTTCATTACAACGATGATTATGATAATTTCAACAACCTGCAGGAATGGTGCAGAAAGACCCTGCTGGAACACAGCGGAGACCGGAGAAAATATGTTTATTCACAGGAAGAACTGGAATCAGCTTCAACCCACGATCCTTACTGGAACGCTGCTCAGTTTGAAATGGTAAAAACAGGAAAAATGCACGGCTATATGCGTATGTATTGGGGTAAAAAAATCATCGAATGGATGGAATCACCTGAAGAAGCATACAAAACCGCAGTTTATCTCAACGACAAATACGAACTGGACGGCAGGGATCCTAATGGTTATGCGGGGGTAGCCTGGTGTTTCGGAAAACACGACCGCCCCTGGACCACAAGGGAAATTTTCGGAACAATAAGATATATGAACGACAGCGGTTTAAAGCGTAAGTTTCATGCAGACGGATATGTGAAAAAAATCAGCGCGTTATAAGCTTTTTTCAGGTATGAAGGAAAATCGGGGGATTGATGAAAATACTATTTCCAGCAAACCGGCAGGGTGGTTCAGATACTGTCGAAAAGAAAACGGCTATGATTCCGGCAAGGATGTAAACTTTTGAAATTAAGCGTTGTAATATGCACTCATAACAGGGCGGATCTGCTTGCAGGCTCTATTATGACACTTGATAAACAGGAAGGTATCGAATCTTCCGATTATGAAATCGTTGTTGTTGACGACGGTTCAACGGATCATACCAGAGATGCCGTTGAAAAGCTGAAAACAAAAGTGCCGGTCAGTTATTATTTCAAGGATTGGGGAGGCAGGGCAGAAGCCAGAAATCTTGGTATAGAAAAAGCACAGGGAGAAATTATAGTTTTTGTGGATGATGATGTGCTTGCTCCTCCTCACTTTCTACTTTCACACCTCAAAGAATACAAAGACGGCGAAAAAACAGTCGTCAGGGGACCTATCGTAAACGTGCAGGAATATGTGATTATTCCTGATTTTACTCCAAAAATGTTTCATATGTCCGGAGCATTCTTCTGCACCTGCAACGCTTCATCAACCAGGAAAATCCTTATGGAAATCGGTGGTTTTGACCCCGGTTTCAAAGAATACGGTTTTGAAGACAACGAAATCGGCTGGAGGCTCAGGCAGCATGGCTGCAAAGTAAATTTCTCCATGGATGCCTATATTTTTCACTACAAACCGGTGGAAAGCAAAAAGCGGGAGCAGGTGGTTGCAGAATTGAAATCAAAAGCCGGTGAAATGGGACGAAGCGCAGCTATTTATTTTTCGAAGCATCCTCACTGGAAAGTCAAAATGGCAGTGGGGCTTCACCCTCTCAATTACTATTTTCAGAGAATTTTAAGCTGCAAACCCGTGGCGGAATACAGTGAAAAGGTTCTGTTATCGGGTAAATCAGAAGGAAATCCTGTTATGCATGCCTTCTTTACAGACAGGATTTTTCAGCACCATTATTTAAGCAGTATCCGAAATGCATTGTCGGATAACGGCGGACGAAAGGAATAACTATGGATATCAGTATTCAGATTTGTACCTACAACAGAGAACATCTTATCGGGAAAGCACTTGAAGCGCTTTTTAATCAGAATTACGATAAGGATAAATATGAGATCGTGCTGATTGACGACGGCTCCACCGACGGAACCGCAGATGTCATAAAATCCCTTAAACCGCCTTGTAAATTTACTTACATTCATCAGCAAAACTCAGGTCTTTCAAAAGGCAGAAATGTGGGCATAAGAGCTGCACAGGGCGAAATCGTTTTGTTTGTTGATGATGACATTATGGCTTCCGAAAATCTTATCGCAGAACATATGAAGATACATCGCGAATTCCCCAAAAGCGTGGTCAGAGGATGGGTCAACCATGTTGACGATCTCGATAAACCGGGGAAACAGCCGAAATTCACCATGCAGGATATTTCAACAGCATTTTTCTGGACAAGTAATGTCTCTGTGGCAAAAAAATATCTTGAAGAAGCCGGTTTATTTGATGAAACTTTCACAGAATACGGCTGGGAAGACCTCGAGCTGGGACTCCGCCTCAGAGCACTTGGCTTAACCCTTAAATACAACCGCAATGCCATAGTTTCACACTACAAGAGCAGATGGAAAAAGACCGACCTGCCCAAACTCCTCAATCAGGCTCGCTCAAAGGGTAGAACAGCTGTTATTTTTGTGGACAAACACCCCACAATGAGAGTGAAAATGGCCACAGGCATACATGCCCCCCGTTTTATTCTGAATGATATACTCGAACTTGGCGGACTCGGCGTGAAATTCTGCCAGTCGGTTGTTGACGGCCACGAAGACGATACCCTCGAAGGATTCCCCCTCTTCTGCGCACATCAGTTGTATAAATTCGAATATTACAAAACCATCAAGGACGAACTTGATAAGCAGAAAACAGATGGAGAATAGCCTCAGAATAGGCTTTTAAGAGAATTTATCTCTGATCCGTTTCGGGCGTTTTTAACAGGGGTTGAATAGTTACAAACCTCCCGCCGATGTTTTATTTGCAAAAAACAATCCCCCCCATCTTAATTTTTGAAGGTGTTTTTTCGATTTGCTTTAATTTTTATAGATGGGGAAATTATTTTGCTTAATTTACAATGCCTTTCGGAATCAGTGGAAAAGACAGACTTCAATCAGATATTCCGAATTGTTATGTAAGATTAATTAAAAAATCGGGGGGGGTATATATGAAATTCAAAACTGCTGTTTTACTTACTCTGCTAATCTGGGGTGTGTTTATGCATTCTGCCGCTGTAAAGGCTGTCGCTGCTGAAAAATACAGCCTTAATAAGTATTCGGTTAAATGGGATTATATCGATCGGACTTTCTATGCTTTCAATGAAAAAGCATTTGTTAATAAAAAACCGGCTCCGGTTCTGTTTGTGCTTCACGGCGGAGGGGGAACCGCAGACAAGCTTCCGAAAGTAATGAAAAATGGTTTTGAAAAACTCGCCCTCAAAGATGGCTTTATTGTTATCTATCCACAGGGATTCAATAATTACTGGAATGACGGAAGGAAAATCGAGCAGAAAAACTTCTCCGGTGCGGATGATGTTGGGTTTCTCAATTCCCTGATAAGTTACTCCGTAAAACATTTCAACGCAGATCCCAGCCGGATTTACTTCACAGGTCTTTCCAACGGCGGTTTTATGACCACCCGTATGGCTTTTGAAAAATCAGATAAAATAGCCGCCATTGCGCCGGTTATAAGCAATATATCAATGGAACTGACAACTTACCCCGAACCTTCCCGCCCCATATCCGTAATGATAATAAACGGAACAGCAGATCCTCTTCTGCCATACAATGGCGGAGATATAAAAGTTCTGGGCAAAGTCAGGGGAAAATCCATTCCTACTGATAAGACCGCAGAGTTCTGGGTAAAACATAACGGCTGCAACAAAAACACAGTTAAATCAGAACTTCCCGATACCGACAAAAACGATGGAATGACCGTAACTGTTTTTAAATGGGAAAACGGCAACGATAAGACTGAGGTCGTTCTTTACAGGGTAAACGGCGGAGGCCACACCTGGCCCGGCGGAAGACAGTATATGCCGGTAAAGCTGATAGGAAGAGTCTGTAACGATTTTGATGCCTGTGAAGCAATCTGGAGCTTTTTCAAAACAAAAAATCTGATAAAATAGTTTCCTTTTTTTTCCCGAAAAACAGGAATCCTGAGTTTCTGATTGAACTATTGAGTTTATTTTCTGGATATAGCAGGATACTGCTGAAGGCAAAGAGAGAGAATCGGAACCTATGAAATTATCTAAAGTCATTTTTGTTTTATTATTTTGCTTTACAATATATACACAGGCATACGCGCAGTTTAACTATCCCGACAACTTCAGACAGTCAAGGGAAATGATCCTCGAAGACGACCACTATACAACAGGCAGAGAAGCAGACAAATTAATATATGAATGCTTCTTTAAACCTGATTTTGTTTTCAAGGAGAGAATTAACCCGGAGAAACTCCCTCCTTTCAAAAGACAGTTCAAAGAGCCTATGTCGCTGATGCAAATCATTGTGGACAGGCTTAAACCTGAGAATATATTTGATTTTTATCCTCTTACCAAACAGCTCAATACACCGGAGAGAATCGCCACTGCCGCATCTCTTGGTTATCTGATGGATAACGACCGCAAGGTTTATAACGACCTCGAAAGCGGAATGAGCAAATCAAACTTCTGGAAAAACAACGGATCATGGCTTTCATCAATTGCCGACGGCTTTGCAGAAGTGAGCGTAGCAGGTATTCTGGCATTGTCAGGCAACAAGAAAAACCAGCAGGTTGCCCAGATGCTGATGGAATCGGCATTAAGCCTCCGGGTTGTGTATATTAAAAGAGTTCTTGGAGTTACAAGACCCAGCGAACTGGTTTCCAATGTCGGTATGTCCTTTAATTATGATTCTTTCCCTTCAGGGCATACATCAGTAGCTTTCTCTATGGCTACAATCCTCGGTGAAGCTTACAACCTTAAATGGCTTACATATCCTCTTGCCCTTATGTCCGGACTTTCAAGAATCCAGCAGAACACCCACTGGCCCTCGGATGTACTCGCAGGCGGAATATTGGGACATCTTGAAGCAAGAACCATTCTGGCAAGACATGGTTATATCGGTTCCACGGATATTGCAGAATCACATGTCTGGGACAACACAAGGGTGGATATTGATGCGGAATACCGCATGTTCTACGATGATTATGCCAATATCGACAACAGTAAGGAAAAAATCCTCGACAGAATCGGAAGGCTTGTATGGCGCTGGCACATTACCCAAAAGCTTTCTCCTGATGTTTATATGCAGATGAATTACCACTGGAGAGGTCAGATTCCATCTATTGTCAGTTATGATGCAATGGAAGATGTTATCCTCAATCCGAGATTTATTGTGAAACTCGGAAGCAGAGCGATTCTTCAGGCTGAATACCTTTACAGTAAAATTCAGTTTCAGGATTTTGGAACTTCACCCCATCTGGACGAGAGAGCACAGCTTCCTCCCGGACTGGATTATATAAATGTTTACGGCGAAAAACGGTTTACCGGCGGAATTCTGTATAAACTGTCACCCACATATTATCTGAAACCGTCCTATTCGTTCTCCACTTTCACCTATGACAAATATAATTATCTGTATTCAAACGGCAGGGATTACAGCGTGGAGTTCGGCACTTCCCCTGAAAAGAAGAGGCCCACCAATTTCACAATGACCCTTTCCACAGGAAACGAAAACAGCGCTGATCCGCTGTATTCATATAACAGAAACGATCTGAACACCACCCTTACTCAGGATCTGGGAAACCACTACATAATGAAAGCTTCTTACATATATGAGAACAGAAAATATAAAAACTGGCATCCTGTAGGATTTGAACCTGAAGCTTCCTGGAATGTGGCAGGCGCTGAAATCACCAGAAAATTTACGGATTCGTGGAATGGAGAAATCGGCTATTACCGCAGAGCCCTGAATACAGGCATACCCGGTTGGGCTTATAAAAAGAATATTTATTTCATTCAGCTAAATAACAAGTTTTAGCCTGAAGGGATTTTTCAGAAGCCTCCGGAAACCTGACCTCCTCAGGATAAATATTTACCAGTTTGTATGGTGTTGAAAAAGGTTATTAATCATGCTTCATCTTCATAACATAGAAAAAAGCTTCGGTGCGAAGAAAGTTCTCGACGAAGTCAATTTACACATCAAACCAAAGGAAAAAGTAGCCCTTATCGGTTCAAACGGCTGTGGCAAAACAACGCTGCTCAAAATCATTATGGGCGAAATGGAACCTGATGCCGGTGAAATTATTTATACCTCTTCGATCAGAACCGCTTATCTTTCACAGATTGTTACGGTTCTTCCCGGCAATACACTGTTTGAGGAAATGAAGCGTGCACTTCCCGATCTGCTTGAAATGGAAAGAAGACTTCAGTTTCTTGAGGAAGAAATGGGACGCTGGGCAGAAAATCCCGAACTCCTTCAGCACCTGATGGATGAATATACCACTCTGCACGAAAACTTTGATCATCAGCAGGGCAATGATTTGGGCTGGAAAATCGACAGAATCATACAGGGCCTCGGTTTTTCACTTTCCGATAAGGAAAAGTATGTCAATGAATTCAGCGGCGGATGGCAGATGCGCATTGAACTCGCCAAACTGCTCCTGCAGGAAATGGATCTTCTCCTCCTCGATGAACCTACCAACCATCTCGATCTCAAAGCTGTGGAATGGCTTGAGGACTATCTCAGCGACTATCCCGGCGGCGTGCTTATTGTTTCCCACGACCGTTTTTTTCTTAACAGTGTAACAAAGAAAACCATACATCTTGATAAGGGAAAACTTCAGACATACTCAGGCAATTACGACTTTTTTGTAGCCCAGAGGGAAGCTGACAGGGAACGGCAGGAACAACTCTATATGACCCAGCAGAAAAAGCTGGAGAAAGACCTGCGCTTTATTGAGAGATTCCGGGCAAAAGCAACTCTTGCCACAAGAGTGAAAAGCCGGGAAAAACTTCTGGAAAAAATGGAAATGGTGGAAGCTCCGGAAAAAGACGGAAAAAGCATAAGTGTATCTTTCGATTCGGATCAGAAGGAAATCACTACTGTTTTCGGTCTTAATAACCTTTCGAAGGAGTATCCGGGCAAAACAGTGCCTCTCCTCGGTGAACTGGAAATTATGGGAGATGAAAGAATCGCCCTCGTCGGTGAAAACGGATGCGGTAAAACAACGCTTATTAGAATTCTCGCCGGCAATGACAGGGACTATGAAGGTAAACTGAAAGTCCACTTTAATGCAAAAATCAGATATTATGCGCAGAATCAGGCAGAACAGCTTAACGAGGAGCATACGGTTCTTCAGGCAATGGAAGAAGCTGCACCTGCGGGAACGCCCACAGTCAGGCTTCGCACCATACTTGGCGCATTCCTGTTTGTTGCCGATGATGTTTTCAAGAGTGTAGGGGTTTTAAGCGGCGGTGAAAAATCCCGGCTCGCCCTTGCCAGAATGGTTTGCCGTTCATCTAATGTTCTGCTTCTGGACGAACCGACCAACCATCTTGACATAAGATCAAGAGACGCCCTTGCGGACTCCCTTGATGATTATGAGGGAACTGTAATCATAATCTCACACGATCGCTATTTTATCGATCAGGTCTGCAGCAGGGTTATTGAATTGTCAGATGGAAAACTCGTCAGCTATCCCGGCAATTATTCCTATTTCCGGGAAAAGAAAAAACAACAGTCCTCCTCTTCTTCAGATTCATCGCCCAGAAAGAAAAACGGTAAGAAACTATGGGTTTATGAGCCTTCAGCTGCTGAAAAGCTGGAAAAACAAACCCTGAATCTGGAAGATCAGGTTGCATCAGCGGAAAGAAGACTGGCAGAAGTGGAAAAAGCTATGGAAGACCCTGCAAATATGGCTGATGAAAATAAAATGCAGGAATTGGTGCAGGAATATACAAACAGTAAGGAAGATCTTGAAATCAAGATACTTGCCTGGGAAGAAAAAAGCCTTGAGCTGGAAGAGCTGAGACTTCAACAAATAAATTGACGGAGATATCGGCTATGAATATTGTATTCTTTACCGACACTTTTGTGCCTAAGGTTGATGGAATAGTTACATCCATCGTTAATACATCGGAAGAACTGCTCCGCAGAGGGCATAAAGTGAAAATAATCGCCCCCCGGATAAGACAGAATCAGGAAGAAATCATCAAAGAGGCATATCCGCATCTGGATGTCCATCTTCTGTCCGGGGTAAAAGCAATGTTCTATCCCGACTATCGCATTACTTATCCCTCAACTCACAAAATTGTAAAAATTCTCAGAGATCATAATGCAGACATAATCCACTTTCATACACCCTTTACAATCGGGTTTGAAGCTATACTTGCATCAGCATTTATGAAACTCCCCCTTGTCAGCACATTCCACACCTATTTTATCGAACCTGAATATCTCAAAATAGTCCATCTTCACAGAATGCCAGGTATCAACCGGTTTGGATGGGCATATTCCAATTTCTTCCACAATTCCTGTGATGCCACAATTAGCCCCTCCCAGTTTACAGCAGATGAACTGTGCAGAAAGGATATTCTCTGCCCGGTCAGGGTCATATCAAACGGAATCGCTCTGCAGGAAGCCAGAAACCTCAGCGAATCAGAGAAAAAAGCTATCCGTGAAAAATACGGGCTTAAAGAAAAAGTTATGCTTTTCATAGGCAGGGTTTCTGTTGAAAAATGTATCGATGTAGTTATGAAAGCAGCCAAAAGAGTTTTTGAAAAAAGAGATGATACATCACTGCTGATAGTCGGCTCCGGACCTGCTCTGGATGATCTGAAAGAACTTGCCAGAACTATGGGAATTGAAAAGAATACGGTTTTTGCCGGTTCAATCGCCCATAATGACCTTATTTCATCAGGAATCTTCGAAGTATCAAGCTTCTTTGTTACAGCCTCCACCTCGGAGAATCAACCCATGACAATCATCGAAGCCAGCATGTTCGGCTTACCTCTTATCGGCGTTGATGCCAAAGGCGTTCCTGAGATGATTACGGATAACGGATTTGTTGCTCATTCCGGCGATGATGAAGAAATAGCAGGCTATATGGAAAAACTCCTTTCTGATGAACAACTCCGCAAAAAAATGTCGGAAAATGCAAAAATCCGGGGTGGGGAATACGACATTCGCAAAACCACCGATCAGATGGAAGAATTATACAATCTTGTAATCAGTAAAGTAAAAAGACAGGGCAAACGCAGAAAAGTCTCCTTCAAAACCCTGCGAAGGCTTGTTATGGGCTGATGACCCCCTTTCCAAAATTAACAAAATGTTAATAATCAGCCGATTCTTTTTAGCTTCATGCTATTGTATAATGAATTTTGTAAATTAAGTATTTTTATTGATTTCGCAACTGATGAGGTTCTCTTTTAATGCAGAAAATTGACTCCGCAATGATGAACACACTAGCCACGCTGCGCCAGCCCATAGCGCATACTTTAAAGGCCGGCACATCGGAAGCAGCCATCGGCTCTTCAGCTAAGACCGATTCTTTTTCACCTTCGGAAGCGGATAAAGCGTTATCTGATGAAAACATACAGGAAACCTCAAAAGACTGGGAACGACAGGGCAAAAAACTCGGTATGTTCGGCGTCGCAAATCTTGGAGTTGCCCTCGGTCCGGGCCTCGTAGCTACAGTTGCGCCGGCATTTTTAAGCAGCTACTCCGGACCTATCGGAATAGGCCTTGGAATCCTCGCTGTTGGACTTGAGGAAAAATATATAGGCGCCGGAAAATTTATCGGAGGCAAAATAGCCAAAGCGGCAGGATTTGCAGCCGGTTCAATCAGAGAGCATTTTAAACCTGCAGGAGCGCCGTCTGATTCACCTGTTGAACTCCCGATGCAAAAACCAACCGGTGCAAAAGCAAAAGAACCTCTTTTACCTTCAATACTCCACACCGCCCAGAAAAAAATCTTCGGTGAAGAATATGTTCCCAATGCAGATGCTCAGAAAATGGGTTCAATGGTAACAACTCTTGTTTCTGCATTGTCATTTCTCGCAGCACCTATTGCAGGCGCATTTGTAGGCGGACCCGTCGGCTGCTGCCTCGCTACCCTTGCAGGCGGAGTCCTTGGCAATGTGGTTGGCTCAGTTGAGGAAAACTTGATAGGCGCAGGCAAATTCATGGGAGAAGCTGTCGGAGGTTTTGTCGGATTAGCCAAAAAAGGCATTGCAAAAATATCACCTTCAGCAGTCAAAAAATATGAAAAAGCTGCAAAAGAAGGGGAAATCAACGCAGATTCCAACAAGTTCCTGATTTCTGTCAATAACATCATTTCGGAACCCATTATGGGAACCCTGATGGATGCCAATGCAGTGGGGAATAAGCTTTTTGTGGAAAAACCCGTTCAGACCGTAAACTTCCTGGACAGACCCATACCTGAAGTAAAAAGAGACCGTCTTGTTGCCAATTTTATTAAACTCGCCGGAATAAACGCCACATCGGGTAAAGAAGCTCCCGTAACTGAAGAATTGAAAAATCAGCTCGATATGATGGGTATAGCATACAATGTAAGACCCGAAGGCACAATAATCGCCACAATTCCGGGAACCATAAAGGATGCTCCCACAGTTCTGCTTTCAGCCCATCAGGATACCGTTTCACCCACATCCGCAGAATCGATAAAAAATGACGGAAGAACTATCCATACCAACGAAAAAAATATCCTCGGCGGAGATGACCGGGCTGGTATTGCAGAAATACTCGAAGGTGTTAGAACAGTCTTTGAAAAAGGCTATGATCGTCCGGAGATAAAAATAGTATTCACTGTTGATGAGGAAACAGGAGCACATGGAGCGCAGAAACTCAACCCCGAAGATATTTCAGACCGTCCCACTCTGGGCTTTGTGGTTGACGCCACAGATAAAAGCGATCTTTTCCTTACTATAGACGGCTCCCATCATGCTGAAAAACCTGCTGGGTACAACTTCAGTCAGGAAGATCCAATCGTTCAGATTGCAATGCGTTCTATGGCAAGAGCAGGAATCACCCCCAGACCTATTCATGCACCGCCTATTATTGGAGCACACTCTGATGCCAACACCACAGCTTTCAATTCAAAGCATATAAAGAGCATAACTGTGGGAACCGGTGTAGCTAATGTTCACACAGGTCTGGAATATGCAAAAATCAATGATATGGAACAGGTTGCAAAATCAGTGGCCGGTTACATATCCAACGCATGCGATTATAAAGTTGCGGAAAACGGAAAAATAGAACCCCGTTACCCCCAATGCCAGTGAATTAGCAAAAACCACTCCGATCCCAATTCCCAATACCTTGTTTTTCAAGGATGAAGGTTCGGAGGAAAACCCGCTTTTCCAGAAAAGCGTAGTTACCTCTGAAAGTTTTCTCTGGTAGTTGGGCAAACGGATATGAGTCTCAGAGTAAATCAGACTAATCCATACCTTAGTTCATGGGCATTGCCGTTACGCCATAGAATAGGAACCAGCTCCATCAAATCAACAGGTTGAAGGAAATAGAACTGCTAAACAGGGAATTCATTCCCAAGTTGCAGGACAGTTATTATGCCGGAATTATTTCGACAGATACCTGAAAGAAACTTAATCGGTTTATATTATAGATTCTTTGAAAATTAAGAACGAAAGGCAGATAAAAATGTCCATCAATTCAATAAATCAGAATTTAATAAGCCTCAACCCATCAGCCATAAGAACCGGACTGAAACCCGAAATAGTTACTTCAGGTTTTGCCGGAGATTCAGTCAGGCTGGGCAACAGTAACAATCATTCAGGCACTTACACAAACACCGGTTATACCCATCAGGCCGGTGAATCGGAAAAAACTGGAAAAACAGTATCGATGAAAGACCGCCTCGCACTGGCAGGCTTAGCCATAGGCCTTCCCGCAGCAGGAATGCTCATAGCCGGCGGTGGCAGCGTAGCTGCAGTGGCAATAATGGCAGTTGTAGGAGCAGCCCTGTTCCTGTCAAAGTAGAGATTATCAGAACACGAAAATGTAGAATTTGAAGAATGATAATTCTGCTATGTGTTTTACCGTTTTTGCGGAATTCTGTTGCAATAAAGTCGTAAAAATTTTATGTTCTTACGGTTTCTTTTCCGAATTCAGGAGAGTTGAAAATCAACTAATGAAAGTTTTTAATAGATGAATACTGAAAATAATAATATGAGAGTTCTTCCTGATCCTGATCAGGTTTACCCGAGAAAAAATGACAAAGAGACCTGTTATCTGAAAAATATTATAAAAAATCCCAACATTATCGCAGGTGATTTTACAATCTATAATGATCCTGAAGATGTTGAGGGATTTGAAAGAAATAATGTTCTTTATCATTATCCGATAAATAATGACAAGCTATTAATCGGCAGATTCTGTTCAATTGCAAGCAAAGCAAAATTTATTTTCAATTCCGCTAATCATACTCTGAAATCACTTTCAACATATCCGTTTCCAATTTTCCGGGATGAATGGGATCCTTCAATGAATCCCCGTGATGCCTGGGACAACAGGGGAGACATAGTCATAGGAAATGATGTCTGGATAGGCTACGATGCTATCATAATGGCTGGAGTGACAATCGGAGATGGAGCAATTATCGGGACAAGGGCAGTGGTAACAAGGAATGTCCCACCTTATGCCATTGTTGGCGGGATTCCGGCAAAAGTAATAAGATACCGCTTTAACAGACAAACCATAGATACTCTCCTTGAAATAAAATGGTGGAACTGGGACGCGGAAAAAATCGCAGCAAATCTTGAGTTAATCCGTAGCGGAAATATAGAAAGTTTAATTAAATCATCAAAAGCTTAACCTGAATATAAATCTCAACACAAACAACCACCATCACCAGGCAACCTCAATAACCACAAGCATGCCCAACAACTGCCGGATCGCAGGCGTCCCACCTGCCCCCCGGGTCCCAAAACAAACCACCAACCGCTAGTAAACCCAATAACCACAAGCTTGGCCAACACCTGCCGGATCGCAGGCGTCCCGCCTGTCCCCCGGGTCCCAAAACAAACCACCAACCGCCAGCAAACCCAATAACCACAGGCTTGGCCAACGATCGTAGGAGCGGTTTCCAACCGCGACGCGGACCCGCAGGTCCGCCCACACCGCAAACTCAAACCAAAAATCTCCCAAAAACTCGGCACCCCCCCGCTAACAACTGCCGGCTCGCAGTCGTCCCGCCTGCCCCCGGGTCCCAAAACAAACCACCAACCGCCAGTAAACCCCATAACCACAACCTTGGCCGACAACTGTCGGATCGCAGGCGTCCCGCCTGCCCCCCGGGTCCCAAAATCAATCATCAACCGCCAGTAAACCGCATAACCACAAGCTTGACCAACGATCGTAGGAGGAGTTTGTAACTCCGAAACGGACCCACAGGGTTAGCCCGCGCCGCAAACTCAAACCACAAATCTCTCGAAAGCGCAGCAACAAAACGCCAACAACTGCCGGATCGCAGGCGTCCCGCCTGCCCCGGGTCCCATAACCCACCGCCAACCGCCAGTAAACCGCATAACCACAATCTTGGCCAACAACTGCCGGATCACAGGCGTCCCGCCTGTCCCCACGGGTCCCAAAACAAACCACCAACCGCCAGTAAACCCAATAACCACAAGCTTGACCAACGATCGTAGGAGGAGTTTGTAACTCCGAAACGGACCCACAGGGTCCGCCCGCGCCACAAACTCAAACCTCAAATCATTCGCAATCATGAATATCAAGCTAATAGCCTCAAGTTACCACAATTTAATTTGTATTTGAGACAGTTTTGGTTTTGGGTCGGATTATTGGCACTTAATCTACAGTTTGAGTTATTTTTCCATTCCGTAGATTGTGGAGAGCATGCGAGGCTATTTAACCGGTGGGAAAGGCGAGACGCCTGCGATCCGGCAGTGTTGGCGTTTTATTGCGGTTATGAGG
>JAJTBE010000197.1 GCA_021287065.1 Bacillota bacterium | reverse complement strand
CCTCATCGAATATCAGGGAAAAATCGCATCCTTCGGAACTGTTATGGACATAAGGGCTCTTCAGGCTGCAAAGAGAATTCAGACGGAATTTGAAGAAAAGTTGAAACTGATTACAGATCAGCCTATTCCCGGAATCCTGATTATCAGGGAAGGCAGCATAGTATATGTCAACAGGGGTATGGCAGAAATACTGGGGTGCAATGCTGAAGAGATTATGAGATGGAAAACTTATGATCTGTGTAAAATCCTCAGGTATGGAAATAATGAGAACGACGACAGGACTTGTTTCGGCAAGCTTATGGACTTTGAAACGGATTACAGCAAATACAATGAAACAGAATGCAGCATTGTTGACTGTAAAGGCAAAGAAAAATGGGTTGCACAGTTTCTCAGACATATACAGTTTGATTCTAAACCGGCAATATTCCTTACTTTGATAGATATAACCGGGAAGAAAAAAGCTGAGGAAGCACTGAAAGAAAGTGAGAAAAAATACAGGCTTTTAAGTGAAAATATCCCTGTGGTTGTTTATTCCGCAATGCCCGACCGAGATGCAGGAACTCAGTTTATTTCAGGGAGAATTCAGGTGCTTACCGGCTATGAGGCAGAATTGTTCCTGACACAACCCGGTATGTGGAAAAAAATAATTCACCCTGAGGATCTTGGAACTGTAATGGATAATCTCATAGAGTGCAGAACCGGAAAAAAACCCCTGAATATCGAATACCGCATTTTAACTAAACAGAACCATATAAAATGGGTTTCTGACAAAGCTGAATTCACATCGGATATAGTAAGCGGGGAAGAGAGAATCACAGGTTTTATCGAAGATATTACAGCTCAGGTGAATGCAGACCGGCAGATGGAAAAACTGGCAAGAGAACTGATCAGATCAAACAAGGAACTAACCCAGTTTGCACATACCGTATCCCACGATTTGCAGGAACCTCTGCGAACCATAACCTATTTTGTGGAATATCTGGCAGAAGAATACAAAGGCAAGCTGGATGAAGAAGCTGACAGAATTATTGAGCGGGTTATCCACAATTCATTCAAGATGAAAAATCTTATTGATGATCTTCTTGATTTTTCAAGGCTCGGTTCAGATGATTCAGAAACGGAAGTGCTGGATATACCTGAAATCATAAAGGAAACTTCTCTGATTCTGCACAAGGCGATAGAAGATAATGAAGCGGTTATCGAATATGATGAATTTCCCGGAATCAAGGCAAACCGGGTAAGAATAATCAGACTCTTCCAGAATCTTCTCGGTAACGCCATAAAATTCAGAGGCGAAGCGCCTCCCCGGATTTCCATAACATGCATGCCCGGGGGAGCTTATCATCAGTTCTGTATAAAAGATAATGGAATCGGTATTTCCAGAGAATTCTACCAGAGCATTTTCATCATTTTCAAAAGGCTTCACAGCAATTCGGGTTACACCGGCACCGGCATAGGCCTTTCAGTATGTAAAAAGATAGTGGAGATGTATGGCGGAAAGATTTGGGTTGATTCCGAACCGGGTAAAGGCAGCAGCTTTTATTTTACTCTTCCCGCAGTAATCAATCCTGAAAAATGATTTCTTAAAGAAAAAATTGCGGACAACAGAGGATTTTTTCAGAAAAAGAAGTATTTCTCCGGTTAAACCCGAATAGTATAATTTGAATTTCCGTAACGGAGGCGACTTGATTGGTACAGTATTGTAAGGAATATATAAAAAAATACTACGAGCACTTCAGATTTTTCAAACCTGAATGTATGGACAGACGCATTAGGGATGTTATGATGAAAAAGAGAACATGCCATGAATGTCCCGGCTATGAACGCTGTGTTATGCACCCTGAATTCTGGCTTGAAGGCGAAGAAGCCAGAAATGCTGAAAACGAAAGACTGCTCAGAGAATTCCCGGATCAGGGCGAAATCGACTGGCTCCCTGAAGATATCACCGAAGACATCGGTGCCATCGAAATTAAACAGGAGCTTCTTGAAACCGAAGCCAGACTCGGCATATAAGAGTTTATACAAAGAGGCTGTCCAAAAAACACCAAATGGTTAATTTTGGACAGCCCCTTATATTTTGTGAGGTTTTTATGGAAATCAATCTGGAAAAATTGCTCCACAAGCAGGTTTTTGTAGCACTTAGAGATTTTGAATCACTTATGCCCTACGGTATTGAAAAGAAAGAAAACATCTTTACCCTTCGTGGATATGAGAACAAAATCGGTATTTGGGCTGAGATGGATGGGATGAAAAACTGCCCTGTAAAATCAAAAGACATCTCCCTTGAAGAAAGCAAAGTTATTGCTTTTATCCCCTGGTCCCACATTGAAACCATACTCTATTTCCCCGGACATAACGAGCTGGAAATAGATGTTCCCCAAATCAGAAAAATAGGTTTCCGTCAGGATTAGTTATTCTTATTTTTCATCAATTTTGTAAGTTTCGGATTCTGCCTCAGCTTTCCGGTCTTCATCGTCATGTTTTTTTCCGGACATAGCATCTTTAAATTCCCTGATTCCGTTTCCAATCGATTTTCCTATCTGAGGTATGGATTTGGGACCAAAGATTAAAAGTGCTACCACCAGTATTATCATTAATTCGCTGAAACCGAGATTGGGCATAACAAATCCTCTTTTTTCATATTGCATTGACAAATGTCTTGCTGCAGGTCTCAGAGCCGAAAAAGCCTGATGTCTGCGGCATAATAATTGTACAACAATTATTATATTTAATCAACAGACGATATTCAACCCGGCTTATTCCCCGAAAAGCAGAAATAAACAAAAAGTATCAGCAAACACAGGATAATGTAAATATCAAATGCTCAAAGAATATCTGCAGATAATAAAAAAACCGAACATATGGATTTCGAGTCTTTCTTTATTTCTGCTGCTTTCCTCTGCCTCAACCTGGGTCTTTGTTCTGCCCATATTTCTAAGGGATTTGGGAGCAAGTCAGGAACAGGTTGGAACAGCCTACTTTGCATTTCTGCTTTCGTTCTCTCTGTTTCAGGCTCTGGGAGGCTTTCTCGGGGACAGATACGGCAGAAAGAAAATTATTGCCCTCCCCACATTTATACTACCCGTTGTGTATATAGCAGCAGCTTTTTCTAAAGACTGGATCACCATCATGGTATATCTGACCATCGGAAATCTTATTCAGGGGCTTCAGGCGCCGTCTATATATGCTTTGATTGCGGAATCAGTTGAAAGCAAGGATCTGGGCCTCGGTTTTTCCATTCTTGAAATCGCCATTTCAGCAAGCTATGTGGCAGGTCCTTTTATCGGAATGTTCTTTTCCTCCAGCGAACAGGGAATCCGAAACATGATGATTCTCACAGGAATCGTTATGATCCCCTGCGGCTTTCTCCGCTGGGTAGGGCTTAAAGATTCGGTTGAACACAGTGCATTTAAGATAAAAATCGGTGATATAATAAAATCGTTCAATCCCAATCTTATTCTGCTTCTTTTTGCATTCATATTTTTTTACATGATGCTTGATGCAACATTTTACGGACCTTTTCTTTCGCAGTATGCAAAAGATCAGATTGGTTTAACCAACAGTTCGATTCAGGCTCTGATAATGCTGGCAGCTCTGGCTTCAATTTTTTTCAACTTTATAAACGGCAAACTCACAGGAAAACTTGGTTCGAGAAAATCCCTTATTATCGGGTCTCTCGGACATGTTCTGCTCTTTCTTCCATGGCTTTTTTCAAACAATCTTTTTACCGCAGCATTATGCTTTATTCCGTCATATCTTTTCATGCAGCTTTCCTATATCGGACATGATACGATAATGAGCGATTTAACCAGTGTAAGGACAAGATCGACTATTATGGGAATTTTCTCCATGGTCCCCGGAATTCTCGGCTCCCTGTCACCAGAAATAGGTTCAAGAATTGCAGTGATTTATGGACCAAAAGCCCCTTTCTACATGGCAGTAGTCTTCGGACTGATTGCCGCAACGCTTCTGGTGCCTATCAAATCGAAAAGAATTTAACATTTTGTTAACAATAATCATCCCTTTGGATGTTGACGGAATGCGGTTCCGGGTGATACTCTTTCAATAGGGAAATCGTATTTTTTCACTTTTTTCACAGCAAAGGAACATGCAGAAAATGCAGGTTCCCGGTATGCAGCAACTATGAAGGAAGCTCTTTTCTTCAAAAGGGAGGACTAAATGATAAACCGAGTCACTCCGGGAGGTCATCAGAACCCCTCCGGGAGAACCGATAAAGTATCATCGGGCAACAACACAAAGCCTGAAAATAACATATCATCCTCTGTTCATGACAACAACAGCGAGGCATATGATACCTTCGGCTTTAACGGTATAGCTCCTGAAACTTTCACTCCCAATGGAAAAATACCAATCATTATTTCCGGAAAATCCCACATTTCTCTGAAGAGGCTTAAAAATAAGCTCGCAAAGGAATTTGGCAAAGAACAGGCTAAATTCACCGATGATCTGCCGCTCGTGGCAGGCCTCAGAGTTGAAGTTGATCCCAAAGACTTTGGCCAGATCATGAAAACCCTCCCTCAGAGTTCAAGCGTTGTAATCGACAATAAAATCAAATATCCCGATCCCGAACAGCTTGGAATCAAGCCCGGCGAACTGGAGAAAAACGACAGACCGGCTCTTGACATCGAAAATTCAACCCTTGGCATAAACAGACTCTGGGATATGGGCTTAACCGGAAAAGGTATAGGAATATGTGTAATCGATTCCGGTATATACCCTCACAAAGATTTTGAAGGCAGAATAAAAGCCTTTGCAGATATGTCGGAAGGCAACCCCCTGCCTTACGATCCTTACGGACATGGCACACATGTGGCAGGCGTTGCTGCAGGCTCCGGCACAGAAATGGCCGGAAAATTCAAAGGAGTCGCTCCGGAAGCTGACCTGATCAGCGTCCGCATCACTTCAGTTGCTGAAGCTATTAAAGGCATACAGTGGGCTATCGAAAACAAAGATAAATACAATATCAAAGTTTTGAATATGTCACTCGGGGATTTCCCCATTAAATCATACCAGAATGATCCCTGGGCACAAGCCGCAGAAAAAGCCTGGGATTCAGGAATCATGGTGGTTGTTGCCGCAGGAAACGAAGGTCCCGGCGAAGGAACAGTCAGCACTCCGGGTATTGACCCCAAAGTGCTCACAGTAGGAGCTTTCGATGATAAGAATACTCCCGCCCGTGAAGATGATACACTGGCGAGATTCTCATCAAGAGGACCCACGACCCCTGACGGACTGGTAAAACCCGACATTCTGGCTCCCGGCGTGGAAATCTTCGGACCCCTTTCACCGGGTTCAACCCTTGACACACCGGATATGCCCCATGTAAGCGACAAATATATCGCCATATCGGGTTCGTCAATGGCAACGCCTCTTATCAGCGGTCTTACAGCCCTTATGTATCAGGCTAACCCCAATCTTACCAATGAGGATATCAAGAAGATCCTGATGGACACAGCGGACAAGTATATCCCCAATGCCAAGCCCACAGAACAGGGAGCCGGCGTTGTGGATCCGATGGAAGCTATACAGGTGGCGCTGAAAAATCCCCCTAAACCTCAGACGACAACTCAGCCCGCAGCTCCGGTTCAGGTCGCAATGGAAGATGTACCGGTGCATTTTGCCGATGAAGTTGTCAAAAACAAGAAAACCACAGCTTAGTTGATAATATAGTTGACCTTTGCAGAGCAGTCGAAAGACTGCCTTATTTTTTAGAAGAAACATAAAAGGAGCAAGAGAGATGGACAGACTTGGGGCAATAACGAACAACACACTGATGCCGATTAAGATGGATTTGAAACCCATCGCACAGACAGAACCGCAGGAAAGCACACTCACACTGCAGCAGGATAGCGTGAATCTCACAGGAAACTCAGAAGCTTCTGAAACTTCAACTCCCAGAGGTGCAGAAGCCGGTGCCAATGCTTCATTAAGAGATAATATGGAATCAGTAAGAAGCATGATAGATTCCTGCATTTATGACGCAAGAAATACAAACAGCAAAATGGGCAGCACTAAGAGCAATCTCAGCAGTGCAAAATCAAACCTGAGCAGCACATCTTTCCCGCTGATGATGGCACAGAATGACACCAAAGACAAAGATGTCAGCAGCGAAGGTTTTTCTTTGAAAAATTATATTTCTTCTGCGGAAAGAAGCCTTGAATCAGGTAAGTGGGAAGACAGGGAAGCAGAGAATTCGATGGACGGCATTAAAAGAAATGTTGACAGTATAAGAGGCAAACTGGAACAGCTCAGCAGCGATCTCACTTCATCCGAACACTCAGCTTCGGCAAAGCATATAAAAGCAGCTATTCAAAAAATAACAAATTCACAGAATGATGCTTTCAGAAGCCAAAACGAAATTGATAAAACCGGAAGGGATATCGAATCAGGCCTTGGTGAACTCCGTTTTGGAGAATCGTTTATTTCAGATATACAGTTCGACAGACCCGGTAGTGATGTAAGCTTTTCCGCAAGAATGCTTTCATCAAGAATCGAAGATGCCAAGTGGAAAGTTGACAGCGCAGACAGCTCTTCGAATAATGCCCAGTATTCGATAAACAACCTTATTTCATCTCTGGATTCGGTAAAGCAGTCTGTGACGCAGGCTCAAAACGCACTTCCCAAATAAGAAAAGTTGAAGGAAATAATAAAATAATACAGAACAGTTTCCCCAAAAAATCGGAGATTGTTAATGACTGAAAGTCCTTCATTTACAGTGAATAAATCCCGTCTGCATATTACGGCAGGCGGGTTTGATTTTTATCTGGTCCGGGACGGCTATTACAGACTTGACGGCGGTTCTATGTATGGAATGGTTCCCAAGGCTATATGGGAAACCATTGAAAAATATGACGAAAAAAATCGGCTTTATATGGGAATGAACTGCCTTCTGGCAGCAGGCAGAGGAAAAGTTTATCTTGCAGATACGGGAATCGGGGATAAATTTGACGAAAAACGAAAAGCTATTTACGGAATAGAAAAAGAAAAAAATCTGCTTGAGGAGATAGCTGACGCCGGTTTCAAACCGGAAGACATAACCGATGTAATCCCCACGCACCTTCATTTTGATCATGCCGGATGGATTCAGGACAACGAGGGAAAACTTACATTTCCAAATGCCGTTTATCATGTTCAGAAAACCGAATGGGAAGAAGCTCTCAATCCCCATCCGAGATTCAAAGATTCATACCTTATGAATTTCTATTCAGCCCTGAAAGACTCCCCTGCCCTGCACCTTCTGGATGGTGATGAAGTGATAGACAATACGGTAAGAGTAAAGCTTACAGCCGGGCACTCAAAGGGTCATCAGATTGTTATTTTTGAAACAGGGGAAAAAACCGTAGCTCACTTCGGAGACATAGCCGCTCTGGCATCTCAGGTAAGAACAAACTGGACTTGCGGATTTGACAGATTTCCCGAAGAAACGGTTACGGTAAAAACTCCTCTTCTGGAAGAAGCATTTGAAGGCGGATGGATTGTTGTTACAGCCCACGACAGAACCATTCACGCAGGACAACTTGAAAAAGTCAGGGGAAATTTCCACCTGAAAAAATTAATCTGAAAACAAAAACCGAAAGGGGAATAATTAATGGGTTTTTTATCAAAACTGATGGGACAGGATAAGAAAGAAGCTGAAGCTCTGAAGGCTAAATTTGAAAAAGTCCTTATTAATATGGACTACAATCACCATGAAGCTGCTGAAAAAGCAAGGGAGATAATAAACGAAGCAATAAAAGCACAGCAGGAATCCACAAAGAAATTAAACCCGGGGATAGGCGACAAAATTGTAAAAGGCTCAGGATTTGCCGATGCTGCACAAATCAGGGAATGGCTCTACAAAGAATCGGTCCGCAACGAAGACATAGTTAACTGGTGGAGTCTGCCTGAGCTTGAAAAATGGACAATAATCAAATTTGATGAATTTCAGATTGAATATGCCAGAGAAAAACTTCTGCAGAAAGGGACGCAACCTGAAAGAGTGGATGAAAGTCTGGTAAAGCTCTTCCCTATTTTCGATTTTATCGAGGAAATAGCAGATTCAACATTCCCCAACAGAGCGCTGCCCCACGAACTGAGAATGCGTGTTGAGGTCTGGATGCAGAAGGCAAAGGATCAGGGCAAATACGAATTTCACAGAATGACCCGTAATTTCACATCGATGAATGCACTTATCAGAAGTGAGATTACCAATGGAAGGATCTAAATGATATATCAGTTAACAGGTAAAACCGTTTTCACAAGTCCCGGTTTTGCAGTGATAGATGTAAACGGTGTCGGTTACGGCGTGAATATACCGGACAGATTAATCGGCACAACTGTAACGGCGGGAAACGAAGTCACCCTGCACACTGTTACCATATTGAGACAGGATGATATCAGCCTTTTCGGATTTATTTCCGGAATGGACAGAGAATTTTTCCGCATGTTGATCAATATTCCCAGAATCGGACCCAAAGGAGCGCTGAAGATTCTCTCTTCCGCCGCTTCAGTTCAGCTTATGCAGCTTATCCTTTCCGGAGATAAAAAATCTCTGGCAAAAATCCCCGGAGTAGGAGCCAAAGTGTCGGATCGTTTGATTCTCGAACTTCAGGAGAAAGTTAAGAAAACTCTCGATGAATCGGGTGAAGAGTGCGACGATATTTTTGAAGAAGCAGTCGAAGTTCTTCTGGGGCTTGGCTGCTCAGTTCAGGAAGCAAGGGAAGTTCTTGCAAAGGTTCGGGAAGCATCAGGCAAAGATGAAACCGATTTTGATAATCTTCTCAATGAAGCCCTGAAAATTATGGCTGAGATGGAAAGATAACAGAGGAATTACTCTTTTTATTTACTAATTATTCTACAGGTTGAAATTTTTCCGTAAAACCTGCTATGTAAGGTAAAAAAGGAAAAAATGGAAGGCTAAATGGGAGGTAAAATGGACATTCAAAACCTTAAACACAAGGCAACTGAATTACGCATAGATTTGATAAAAATGCTGGAAAAAGCCGGCTCAGGCCATACCGGCGGACCACTTGGAATGGCGGATATTTTCACAGCCCTTTATTTTGGCGGGCTTGTAAAATATGATGCAAAAAATCCAAAATGGGAAGAGAGGGACAGAATAGTTCTTTCAAACGGACATATCTGCCCTATCCTTTATGTTGCACTGGCACATGCAGACTTCTTCCCCAAAGAGGCTCTCAGCACCCTCAGACAGCTTGGCACAATGCTGCAGGGGCATCCCCACAGACTGGATACTCCCGGTGTTGAAATTTCATCAGGATCCCTGGGACAGGGTATTTCCGCTGCTGCAGGAATGGCTCTTGGCTTTAAATCAGATAAAAAACCCAATAAAGTTATCTGCCTGATGGGAGACGGCGAACTGGAGGAAGGTTCTTGCTGGGAAGCATTTATGACCGCTTCGAGATACAAACTTGATAATCTGATTGTGATAGTTGACCGCAATTATCTTCAGATCGACGGACACACGGAAGATGTGTCTTGTCTTGAGGATCTGGATAAACGATTTGAAGCTTTTCAGTTTAATGTTTTCAGATGTGACGGCAATAACATGGAAGAATTCATCAAAACATTCGAAAAAGCGTCAAAACCAAATGGAAAACCTTCTGTTATCCTTGCCCGCACATTTATGGGGCAGGGAGTTTCATTTATGAAAGATGACCACTCCTGGCACGGAAAACCGCCGAACAAACAGGAAGCTGAGCTTGCCCTTAAAGAACTGGGAGGTATATAAGATGGTTAACGAAGCAATGAAACTTGCAGAAAATCTTTTCAACAATGATGTAAAAATGACACCCACCCGGGACGGCTACGGCGAAGCACTGGTTGAACTCGGGGAATCAAACCCCAATGTGGTGGTTTTATCAGGAGACTTGACAGAATCCACAAGAACAGAAGGATTTAAACATAAATTCCCTGATCGTTTTTACGAAATGGGGATTTGTGAACAGAATATGGTTGGCGTAGCCTGCGGTTTGTCTATGGTTGGCAAAATACCCTTTGTAGCTACTTACGCCGCTTTTGTTCCCGGCAGAGCCTTTGATCAGATTCGCATTTCTGCGGGATACAACAGATCCAATGTCAAACTTTCCGGGGCGCATGCCGGAATTTCAGTGGGACCCGACGGAGCAACCCATCAGATGATGGAAGATATAGCCCTGATGAGAACACTGCCCGGAATGACCGTTATTGCACCCTGTGATCGGGAAGAAACCAGAAAAGCAACTATAGAAGCGGCAAATCTGGAAGGTCCCGTTTATCTCAGATTCGGAAGGGATAAAGTACCTGAAGTTACAACTAAAGAGACTCCCTTTAAGATTGGAAAAGCCAATATTCTTATGGATGGAAGCGATGTAGCAATCATCGCCAATGGTCCTCTGGTTTATGAAGCCCTTGATGCTGCAAAAACACTGAGGAGAAATGGCGTTTACTGTATGGTTGTAAATATGCATACGGTAAAACCCCTTGATGTAACCACCCTTGTTTATGCTGCAAGAAAATGCGGAGCCGTTATAACTGCAGAAGAGCATCAGATTACAGGCGGTCTTGGCGGCGCTGTGGCTGAAACTCTTGCCAGAAACAATCCGGTTCCCCAGGAGTTTATAGGAATGCCCGACAGCTATGGAGAGTCAGGCAAACCGAGAGAACTTATGGAAAAATACGGAATGTCATCAACAGCAATAATCGAAGCAGTGAAAAAAGTTATCGCCAGAAAAGCATCAGGGAGAATTTTTGCGGGGGTGCTGTAATTATGAGCAAATGCTCTATATTCTATTTCAGCGGAACAGGAAACACATGGGCGGTATGCGAGCTGTATAAAAAATATCTGGAAGAACGGGGAGTAACCACTGAGCTGTATCCAATAGAAACAGTGGTTGGAACTCCGCTTATTTCCGATTGCGACTATATCGGAATCGGTTTTCCGGTTTGGGCGTGGAATGCGCCTAAGCTGGTCAGGGATTTTGTGGAAAAGCTCCCTAACGGTTCTGCAAAACAGAAAGCCTTCGTGATTTCCACCAGTGCGGGAATGCATTTCAAAGCTGTAAAGAAAATCCACAAGATTCTTCAGGACAAAGGTTTTAAGATGTGTTCCTCACAAAACTACATTCTTCCCTCAAATTACACAACAAGTAGTTTGGGACAACCAGCTTCGGAAGAAAAGATAAAGGATCAGTTTGCCAGAGCTGAGCAGAAAGTAATCAACACTGTTGATGAAATAATGGCGGAAATAGATCGCTGCGACGCTTCCGGCTCGTTTGTGGGCAGTTTCATTACAAATATCATGCGGGACGGCTTCGCCAATTCCGCAAAGGGTCATTCAAACGGATATTTTGTAAATGACAAATGCACAGACTGCAAACTTTGCATAAAAACCTGCCCCACAGGAAATATTACCAAAAAAGACGGTGTTTTCACCTTTGGCAAAAACTGTATAGCCTGCCTGAGATGCTATAATATCTGCCCTGTTAAGGCAATCAGATACAAGGGCAGGGAAGAAAGCGACTACAGATACAAAGCTCCGGGTTATCATCCGCCTGTGGTGAATAAATAATAACGGAGGGAATGAAATGAGGAAACGGGGATTCTTACCGGTTTTAGGTTTAATTATGCTGCTTCTCGCCGCAACATTTTCTTTTTGCAGCGCTCAGGAGCAGAAACAGGAAAATAATAATTCCAGTGAATACAGAGAGCTTTCTCCTGTGGAGAAAGCTCTTGTTGATCCTATGACTTACATAGTGATTGTTCCTAACCTGAGTATGCTCAAAACTTCACCGGCAAAACTGATTATTTGGGGAAGCTACTTTTATTTTATGATCACCCCTCAGTCTCCGGTCTCCCATCAGATACCGGAGCAGCCAGTGGAAACCTACAAAATTCATACAACCGAACCTGAAGGTATGAAACTGATATGTTCATCCAACGAAAAAAACATAGGCACAGCACTGGAAATGTATGCTGTTGACAACGATGGCCACTATCCGAAAAACCTGAAAAAACTGACTCCTGATTATCTTGTGAAAATCCCGGAATGTCAGGCTGCAGGGAAAGACACCTATTCGACATCATATAAGGTTTCATACAAACCTGATGCCTATACTTTCTACTGCAGTGGTTCAAACCATTCTTCAGCAGGATTAAAGCCAAACTTTCCACTTTATAATTCCTGGAGTGGTTTCATTGAAAAATAACTGTTCAAACTACGGAGGTTCTGATTTTGATTACGAGAACGACTATTACTGTTGATGATATTGATATAACTTATGCAAAATGGGGTTCCGGTGATCCCATTTTTATGATTATGGGATATGCAGGCTGCATAGAAATATGGGAGCCAAAACTCATTGAAAAATTAGCGGAAAATCATACTGTAATAGCTTTTGACAACAGGGGCATGGGATTTTCAACCATGGGGACAAAAGAATATACTTTTCCCCAGCTTGCAGATGATCTTGCAAGTTTTATGGATGTTCTTGGAATTGAAAAAGCCGGGATATTCGGATATTCCATGGGCACATACATAGCTCAGGAATTCGCCGTAAGGCATCCCGACAAAACAAGCAGGCTGATGCTTTATGCCGCAGACTGCGGAGGCAGGGAAGCTGTTTTATGCACTCCTGAGGTAAGGGAAGCTCTCTCAAATCCCCCTGAAGATGTTAACGATGCGGAAAGAATGTTTATCGAGCATCTTTTTCCAGCAGAATGGCTTGAGAAAAACCCTAATCCTCAGATTTACGATCCCGAAAGACCAATTCCCAAATCGGAAAACATCAGGGAGCAGTATATAGCCTGGACCAAATGGCAGGGTGTTTATTCAAGCCTCAGCAAGCTGGAAATGCCGGTTCTGCTTTTTACCGGTTCCGAAGATATTATGATACCTCCCGTAAATTCCTATATGATCGGACAGCAGGTCAAGAATTCATGGGTGGTAAAAATTCAGGGTGCAGGCCATGGTGCAATGTATCAGGAGCCGGAATATATAGCTTCTATTGTCAGGGCTTTTATGAACTCTTAATAATCGGAGGTTCGGATGTCAGCAAAAAAATATAATATTTTACTGCCGGCGGCGGTTTTTATTCTTCTTATGTTTTCGCTGATAATGTCATCCTGTGCAAAAAGCGGACCCGGAATTAATACCACCGGAGATGAACAGATTGTCAGAGATCTTGTTACAAAATATATGGAAGCAGTCAAGTCTAAAGATGTAGGCGCACTTATCACACATTCGGGGCTTCCTGTTGACGATGCAATGAAACAGAACATAATCAGCGGAGCAAAACAGTTTTTTGAGAATTCGGTAACAATCGAAGTCAAAGACTTTTTGATAAAAAAAGTGGATATAGATGGCGGAATAGCATTCATTACCGTTGAGGAAACCAGAAAAATAGCACCAAAAACCGGACCTACTCCCCCGGGACTTGACACAGATTTCAAAACGGTTCAGGAAACCTTTGTTCTTATCAGAAGAGATGGAAAATGGAAAATCGATGCGATGAATACACTCCATCTTGCCAATTTCAATTTTAAGGAAGCTGATAAAGCAGCAATAACTGAACTGAATAATATGGGAGTCGGCAGACTATTCACACTGCTGATAGATCCCGATGTAAGCTGCACCATAGCGGCTATCGGTTCAATGGCAGTGCCCGGTTTTCAGTCTGCCCGCGAAAACGGACAACTGACAAGCTGCAAATCAAATCTCAAAAACATAGGAACCGCCCTCGAAATGTATTCAACGGACAACGGAGGACACTACCCCGAAAGTCTGGACCAGCTGAAAGGCGACTATCTGAAACTAATCCCCACCTGCCCTTCAGCAGGAAAAGACACCTACTCGGACAGTTACAAATCATCTGAGGATCCTGATAAGTATGAGGTTTTCTGTAAAGGAAGCAATCATTCGAATCAGGGAGTTCCTGCAGATTACCCCCAATATAATTCTACGGAAGGTCTGAAGGTAGGCCCAATGCCTATGAATTAAGCATGGATTTACCTTGTCGATCACGAGAATGGAAGCAGTTTGCCCAGCTCCCGGAGGAAACTTCTTGGAATTGGGGACCGACCGGGAGTAAAGGACCCTCAGAGGGAACCATGCTTTTTTGAAAAAGCGGGTTACCCGCCAAACCTACCTCCTTAAAAAACAGGAGGTTTGGGCTGAGGGATTTGAGTGAATTTTTTACCAATTCAGATGCATTCACAGAAGATGGAAGCTACTACCCCAATGGTGTAGACCAGCTGAAATCTGTATATTTTCCAAAAAACGTAAAAAGAGCGGGCGCAAGGCTCGCTCTTTGTTATATACTCAAATCTTTGATTGCTGGTTTCAGAATTAACAAAAGTCAGGATTCGGATATTTTATAAAAATCTGTTTAAAACTTATGAGAAACAGCTACATTAAACCCTGCAGGTTTAGTTTTGACAGGCTGCGTGGTATTGTGAAGGAGATGTTCGGATTTCGGATCGTTTTGTTTCAAAAACTTATTCATCAAACCTTTAATCTGGTCTTTTGACGACATTCCGATTTTTGTAGCTCCCAGAATAAGGAAAACCACTGTGCCTACAGTAGCCGCAGGTGTAAGGGATGCAACCATCCATGAGCAGCCTATGCCTATATCCAGCGCTCCCATAATGCGTTTCTTTTCATCGTTGTTTTTGACGCCGGTGATATATTTATGAATTCCAACACCTGTAGATAAAGCTCCACCTACTCCACCCACTACATCGGCGGCGGCGCTTAAACCTGTGCCTACCAGATTGGCAGCGGCAGCCAGTTTTGTTCCTGTCTGAACTCCCCAGCCGAGATTTGTGGCGTGGTCAAGTTTTTCAACGGGATCTTTTGCCTTAACAAGGCCATGTATGGATACAGCAGTCATTCCCACTGCACCTGCAGCGCCCATTCCCGCAAGGAACATACTGGTTTTCATACCGATTCCGGCTATTACAGGCAAACCGGAAGTTTCATTTACAAGGAGGGCTTTTTCCGAGAAATCAGATGCATGTTTGTAAGGAACGCCAAAAATGGTATAGCTGTTTTTATCTCCCTTATCTACCGGAGAGTAGTCCACCGCTACACTGTCATAATGATATGTGGTGTTTTGGGTTCCTGTTTTGGAAAATTCCGGTGCCACCTTAAAGGTTCCGGCTTGAGAAACAAATCCTGTTGTCGGATTAATTCCTGTATTCACTGATTTCTACCTCTGCTGCATTTTGTGATTACTACTAATAATTATATGATCCTTAAAAACTGTTGTCAACGGCGGCATGTAAACAGATTGTTAAATCCATGACACAAGTGTGCCGTCATCGGCACCGTATGATGTGCCGTGTTTTCCATCTATCATAAGTTTCAGTTCGTTGGGTTGATCCGAATTGTAGAGAGCAACACCCGTATCGATAATACCTTTTTCATGCAGCATATAAAGAGACTGGTTGAGGGTCTGCATTCCGTCGCTTTTACCTTTATATATATACTGATGAATATCGTTGACTTTTTCCTCAAGAATAAGGCTCGATATGGTGGGAGTCATCATCATGATTTCCACGGCGGGCACTCTTCCCTCCTGATCGATACGGGGAAGTAATCTCTGGCTGATTACACCTCTGAGGTTTGAAGCGAGAAGAAGCCTCATTTGCTTCTGATTGTCGCCGCTGAATACATCGAGAATACGGTTGATAGCCTGAACCGCATTGGGGGTATGCAGGGTTGAAAGCACAAGATGCCCGGTTTCCGCCGCCTGAGCTGCGATAAAGATAGTCGGGGGGTCTCTCATTTCTCCGATAAGGATAACATCGGGATCCTGACGGAGTGAGTATTTTAAACCGGCATAGAAACTAAGCGTATCAGTTCCGATTTCCCTCTGGGAAATAAGGCTCTTTTTGGAATCATGTATATATTCGATAGGATCTTCAATAGTGATGATATGTTTGGCTTGATTATTATTGATTTCATTGACCATTGCCGCAAGAGTCGTCGATTTTCCGGAGCCGGCAGGTCCTGTAACCAGAACAAGGCCATGCCTGAACCCAACCAGCTCAGCAGCCTGAGGAGGAAGACTGAGGTCCCTGAAAGTAGGAATCTCGGTTTTAATCATACGAACCGATGCGCTGTAAGTGGATTTCTGAAGGAAGGCATTAATTCTGAATCTGGCTCCCATTTCGGAATAAGCTATATCAACCTCTTTACCTTTGAGAAGATTTTCAAGCTGATGCCTGTTGCATATAGAAAAAATAAGCTCTCTGCATTCTCTTGGTGTAAGCTTGTGCTCTCCCACATTAAAGAGGTCCCCGTTGATTCTCACCATCGGGGGGGAACCTTCTTTCAGATGCAAATCAGAGGCGTCGTGCTTTCTGAGGACCTGCAGGAGATCTGCAAATCCAAATTCAAGGGGGCTTTCCTGTTCTTCCTTTACGGAAGTTTCAATGGCAAGCCTGACCTTTTCCGAGACCGATGCCTCTGATGCGCTGAATATTCGGTTAAGCTGAAGAGTGGCGTCTTCCGCCATTCTTTCAAGTTCTAAAAAATCCATTGATTACAACCAGCTCATAAGGTTATCTTCGTGAATTGCCGCGCTGCCTGTGGTATGACCTTCGATCGAAAGTCTGAACTCAGTGGGCTGATCGGCATGATACATTGCTTCTTCCTTGGAAATAAGACCTTTTTCAAACAGAGCGGTAAGGGACTGTGTGAATGTCTGCATACCTTCCGTTGCGCCCTGAACCATGTGGGAGTAAATTTCTCCGGTTTTTTCCTCCATTACAAGGCTTGAGATGGTGGGAGTAACCACAAGAACTTCCACAGCGGGAATACGGCCTGATTCATCAACTCTGGAGAGAAGTCTCTGGGAAACGACGCCCCTGAGGGTATTTGCCAGAAGCAGTCTGAACTGTTTCTGGGTATCACCTGCAAAGACATCGATAATACGGTTGATAGCCTGAACGGTGTTGGGGGTGTGAAGGGTGGAAAGAACCAGATGGCCTGTTTCCGCAGCGATTACTGCAGTCATAATTGTTTCCGGGTCTCTCATTTCACCGATGAGAATAACATTGGGGTCCTGACGGAGTGACTGTTTGAGCGCCACTCCGAAGGATTCCGTATCGGTTCCCACTTCACGCTGAGTGATAATGCTGAGCTTATCCTGATGGACGAATTCGATAGGATCTTCAATGGTTACAATATGCATCTTCTTGGTTTCGTTGATGTAATTGATCATCGAAGCGAGAGTTGTTGATTTTCCGGAACCTGCAGGTCCGGTAACAAGGATAAGGCCATGATTGTAGTCGCAAAGTTTTTTCATTACATCGGGCAGATGAAGTTCATCCATACCCGGAATTTCAGTTCTCAGAAGTCTGAATGAAGCGCTGACTGATGCTTTCTGCAGGAATGCATTGACTCTGAAACGGGCTTCGGGAATTGCATAAGCAAAGTCAACTTCTCTTTTTCTTCCCAGCATTTTGCGCTGGAATGCGGTCATAGCACTGAAAACGAGTTTTTTGCAGTCTTCGTCGGTTAAAATCTGACTTCCCACAGGGATCAGTTCGCCATCCATTCTGACTGTAGGCGGTGAGCCGGCTTTAAGGTGAAGGTCAGATGCTTCGTGTTTAATCATAACATGAAGCAGGTCGTCAAGTTCGAATCCAAGGGCTGAAACATCCGGGGGATTGTTGATTTCCGACTGGGTGAAAATAATTTCCTCGTCGAGAATAGCAGCGGGACCGCCTACTATCGTAGTTGGCGGGACATTGACATTTTTAATTCTCTCTCTGGCTTCATCAATAAGTTTGATTGTAAGATCAATTTTTTCCTTATTGGATTCTGTTTTGAGCGTGTTTTCGCTCAGATTTGCCATAAGATTGTTTACTTTGTCAATAGCTGCGGCAATTTCAGCTTCCATCCTCTGAAGGCTTTCTCTGGCTTTGGATGCAATCTCCATTGCGCCGTTGGAATCGCTAAGGGTTTTATCGAGTTTTTCCCAGGATTCTTTCACTTTTATCAATTCCTCTTCAAGATGACTTTTGGCAGATTTAATCTCTTCACGGAAAGGATCCAGTTTGAGATCAAAATCTGATGACATTCCTTTTACTTCTTCCTGCAGGGGGGCTAACTTTTCAGAAAGCTCGGTTTCGATCTTATTTTTAATCTCAGCAAGCTTATCATCAACCGACAGAAGTCTTTCCTCGAGGAGTTCCCTTATTCTGTCGTTGGTATCCTTGATTTTGAGATCATAATCATCACTGAATTTAATGAATTCTTCTTCCATCTTTTCAATGGATTTGACGACTCCGTCCATTTTAGTGATGCCGGCAGAGAACTTTTCTTCCATTTCGCCGGTTTTTGCGGCAATCTGTTCAACTTTTCCGTCAGTATCCGCAAGTCTGCCTTCAACAGTATCTACTTTTTCCGCCACTTTGGAAAGTTTTTCATCGATTCCCTCAATCACACCGGAAACCGTAGCTATTTTTCCGTCTGCTGCTTCGAGTTTTCCTGAGAGTTCCTCGGTTTTATCAAACAGGACTCTGAATTCATCAAATTTCTGTTCGAAAAGCTGAATTTTCTCAGCAACATTTTCGCCTACTTTTTTATCGAATTCAGCCATTTTCTCTGCTGATTCGCCCTGAAAATCATTAAATTTCCGTTCGAGGTTTTCAAGGTTTTCAAGCACCTGGCTTTTTACTACGTCTGATTTGCCGATAGCTGAACGAAGGTCTTCAAACTTCTGTTCAAAATCTGTGATTTTTTCTGCAACATTATCTCCGACTTTTTTATCAAGTTCTTTAAGTTTGTCGGAAACATCACTGCGGAATCCCCTGAATTTCTGGTCGAGGGCGTCGATATTGATAATCATGTGCCCTTTAATCTTTTCAATGCCGTCCTCTGTGGATGAGAGCCTTGATTTCAGTGACTTTTTAACCTTGTCTATCTCTTTGCAGAATGATTCCACAGATGTTTTCAAATCCTGAAAACCTGACAGTTCCTCTATATTCAGGCTTCCCTTCAGGCTGTCTATTTTTTCCATTACATCTGTTTCTACGGATTTTTCCAGAGTCTCAAGTTTATCTCTGAGGGTGTCCAGAAGGCCCGTTTTATCCTGAACTGATGCAAGGACTTCATTAAGGGATTCAAGGCGGGTTTTCAGTTCTTCTTTCTCGCTCAGGAGAATGCTGATATTTTCATTTACGGGGTTGAATTTTTCGTGTACTTCATCCAGTCTGGTGTGCAGTTCTTTTTTTCCATCTTCAAGGGCGTTGAGGTTTTCATTAACCGGTTTGAATTTTTCCTCAAGGCCGCCGATAACTGCATTTATTTCTTCTATTCCGGCATGCAGTTCTTTTCTGCCTTCTTCGAGAGTGCTGAGTTTTTCCTGAACCGGCTGGAATTTTTCGTTCACTTCTCCAAGACCGGTATTTACTTCATCCAGTCTGGAGCCAAGTTCCTTTTTGCCTTCTTCAAGTGCAGAAATGGATTCGTTGAGAGGCTGTAGCTTTTCCTGAACCTCTCCCATAAATGCATCGATTTTATTTATCTTAACAAGGGCTTCCTCGGTTTTGCGAAGATCTGCCTCAAAATCGTCAAGTCTTGCAAAGGTATCATTGAGTATTTTTTCGTTTTCTTTGCGAATTTTCTTTATATCTCTGAGAGAGCTGTTGGAGTTTTCGATGGCAAGTTTCGAATCGCCTATGGCCATAGAAAGACGGCGCAGTATTTCTTCTTTTTCATCTTCCAGATCGGACAAATGTGAAGAAAGATTCTGAAGCTGCCGCTCGATATTGCCGGGCGTGGCAGTTATGCCTACTTTTCTGAGATCAACTTCTACAGTTTCTTTTTCATCCTCAATATCGTCCAGTTCTGCTCTTTTGTCAGAATCTTCTCTCATAAACCTTCCTCCGCCTTATGTTTGTTTCGATTGTCAGGAATTTCACGAAATAATCACTTCTTCAGAGCACTTATAAATCCTTCATTTTTTAGCAGTTCGTCAACCTTTTCAATATCAATGCTCAACGAGCGATCTTCCGTTAGTCTGGGGGAAATTTCCCTTATCATTTCGTAAGTTTTACCTGTTACCGGTGCAGGTTTCAGAGGCTTCCTGTATTCCATCGCTTCACATGATGCAAGAAGCTCAATGGCAAGAACTTTTCTTGTGTGATCAAGAATTTTCAGAAGCTTCAGTGCTGAGATCGAACCCATGCTCACTACATCTTCCTGTCCTGCTGAAGTTGGAATTGTATCACAGCATGCAGGATGACAGAGAACCTTATTTTCGGAAACCATAGCCGCCGCCGCATACTGGGCAATCATAAAACCGGACTGCAGTCCTGCATGGGGGGAAAGAAATGCAGGCAGGCCGCTGCTGTAGTGGCTGTTTACCATTCTCTCGATACGCCTTTCCGACATGTTTGATAAAAACTGAAGCCCAAGGGCAAGGGATTCGAGAACTATGGCAACAGGGGCACCATGAAAATTTCCACCGGAGATAATCATGTCGGATTCAGGAAAAATAAGGGGGTTGTCAACGGAAGAATTAATTTCCACCGACAGAATTTCTTCTGCAAACCTTGCGGTTTCCCGGGCTGCTCCATGAACCTGGGGCATACACCTGAGTGAATATGCATCCTGAACTTTTCCGCAATCTCTGTGGGATTTTGTGATTTCGCTTCCTGTAAGGATTCTTCTGAGGTTTGCCGCAGTTTCAGACTGGCCCTTGTGAGGTCTTGCCCGGGAAATTTCATCTGCAAATGCGCCGTCGGTTCCAAGGAGGACTTCAATGGCCATTGCTCCCGCCACATCTGCAATGTTAATCAGATTTTTTGCATCATATAAAGCAAGGGATCCGATACCCGCCATAAGCTGAGTTCCGTTGATAAGAGCAAGGCCTTCCTTTGCTGCAGGCACAAGAGGCATTATTCCCGCTTTTTTCAGCGCCGTGCCTCCGTCCATTATTTCCCCGCCAAACTCTGATTTGCCCTCTCCCATCATAGACATAGCAATATGAGACAACGGACAGAGATCACCGCTGGCACCCACTGAACCTCTTGAAGGCACTACAGGATGGACGCCTTTATTGAGCATATTGATGAGAATACTGACAGTGGAAAGTCTGACTCCGGAATTCCCTCTGCAAAGTGCGTTTGCTCTTGTAACCATCATTGCCCTGACCACATCCGTGGATAGCGGTTCCCCCACCCCCACGCTGTGGCTTCTGATTAGATTTATCTGAAGCTGGCTGAGGTCTTCTTTTGAAACCTTAACATCCTGAAATGCACCGAATCCGGTATTTATGCCATAATGAAGTTCTTCGCCTTCAAGAATCGCTTCTATATAACTGCGTGATTTTTCAATCTGCGCATATGCTTCCTCCGACAACGCCACAGGCTCCATGTGCCTTGCAACCTTTGCAACTTCCTCTATAGTAAGATTTTTTCCATCGAGCTTTATCATTACAGCAGCCTCCTGAGATTTTTAAATATCCCCGTAAACAAGGGAAAATTTTAACATCAAAGAATATCAGGTATTGAAACCCGGTTGAAATATTTACCGACGGTAAACCATTTCCTTTGAAAAACGGCAATTTTTAATAAAAACGGAGAAGATGTGTATGTTTACAATTCTGGTCAATAATGACGCCGAATACAAGCAAATTTCGGAAGACAGCATCCGGGATCTGGCATTAAAAATATACGAAGCTTCCGGCATTGAAGGGAAAGGCGAAGTATCCCTTACATTCCTTTCAGACGAGGAAATACAACAGCTCAATAAAGATTACAGACAGATTGACAAGCCTACTGATGTTCTTACATTCCCACAGTCTGAGGGTATGGATATTCCTATGCCCGACGATGAAAATTTCGAACCCCTTATCGGAGATATTATAATTTCTGTGGAAACCGCAGAAAGACAGGCGGCTGAGCAGGGACATCCCTTCAGCAAAGAAGTTGCAGTTCTTTTGATACATGGAATTCTCCATCTTCATGGATTCGATCACATCGAAGATGAAGATTACGAAAAGATGAAAGCTGAAGAAGACAGGATTTTGGAAGCAATAAGCCAGCATATAAAATGAAACTGAGAAAATTCACCGACAGTATAAATCATGCCGTTGATGGTATTATTTATGCTTTTAAAACCGAAAGAAATCTGAAAATTCATTTCGCTATTACACTATGCGTTCTTGCCGCTTGTCTTGTTCTTGATCTCGACCGCCTTGAAGTGGTAATGGTTTTCTTCGCTATTGCCCTCGTCATAGTTGCAGAGATGATAAATACAGCCATAGAGGCATTTGTAAACCTGCTCACCCTCTCCCACCATCCATTGGCGCGGATTTCAAAGGATGTAGCAGCAGGCGGAGTTCTTATTGCGGCGGTGAATGCCCTTGCTGTGAGTTATCTGATTATATTTTCTTCTATGAAGAAGCCTCTTCTTGATATGGTGGTAACAAAGGCAAGAGGTTCTATGGCGCACATTACCCTGATTATACTTTTCATAATTATAATCATAGTGGTAATCGGAAAGACCCTCGGTAAAAGAGGAACATTCACTCAGGGCGGACTTGTCAGCGGACATGCTGCAGTGGCATTCGGCGTTTCCACTGCGATTTTACTTGCAACAAGAAATATTTTTGCCACATCTCTGGCATTCTTCCTCGCCGTTCTTGTGGCTCAATCCAGAATGGAAGCAAAATTCCATAAATGGTTCGAAGTGGTTTTAGGGGCAATAATAGGAATAGGCACAAGCCTTTTGATTTATTATGTTTTTTATCTGGTGAAGTAGGAGTAACAAGGGGCAATGCCACTGAATTAGCAAAATTCACTCAAATCCCGGACCCAATACTCTAGTTTTTCAAGGAGGGAGGTTCGGGTCAAAACCCGCTTTTCAAAAAGAATGTGGTTCACTCTGACAATCCCAACCTCCCGTCGGTCCCCAATGCCAATGAATTAGTAAAATCCACTCAAATCCCAAGCCCAATACTCTTGTTTTTCAAGGAGGGAGGTTCGGAGGGTAACCTCGCTTTTTTAAAAAAGCGTGGTTCCCTCTGACGGTCCCCAAACTCCCGTCGGTCCTAAATCCCCCTGGTCGGTCCCCCATTCCAGAAGTTTTGGGAAGGAGGTCCGGAGGAAACTTTTTTCAAAAAGTTTTCTCTGGGAGCTGGGCATACGGTTATGATTCTCATAAGCGAATCACATAAATTCATGCCTTAATTCATGGGCATTGTCCCGTTCCCCGGTCGGTCCCCCAATTCAGAAGTTTTGGGATGGCGGGTGCCTGCCCGCAGGGGCAATGCCAATGAATTAGTAAAATCCACTCAAATCCCGGACCCAATACTCCTGTTTTTCAAGGAGAGAGGTTCGGAGGCTAACCTCGCTTTTTTAAAAAAGCGTGGTTCCCTCTGACGGTCCCCAAACTCCCGTCGGTCCCCAACCCCCCGTCGGTCCAAAATCCCCCCGGTCGGTCCCCCATTCCAGAAGTTTTGGGATGGCGGGTGCCTGCCCGCAGGGTGGGCGCGAGGAAACTTTTTTCAAAAAGTTTTCTCCGGGAGCTGGGCGTACGGACATAATTCCAGTGATCGATCAGATAAATTTACAGTTTTCCCCGATTTCTGCAATGACATTTTCCGGTAAACTGTTAAAACAGTTCAGGCCTTGCGATTGTGACTTGCAGTCCACCAGACAGAAGTCTGGTATTGATTCCAGAACCTTGCTGTAATTCCGTTGTTCCAAAATATCTGCGTTATACCAATGTGAGCCATTTATTCACAATTACGGTGATTGATCGATTAACATTGCCAGTGTGTGGCGATTATACTGGAAAGTTGGGATGAAATACTCCTGTTTTACTTCTCAATAAAAAAAGCTGAGTATTATTTAATAAATACTCAACATCAGCTTTATAAAACATGTGTTTTGGCGCAGCCTATGAAGTTTGGTGCGACGATGGTTCGACAGCAAAGTTGAAGCTTTGCGCTACAGGGGATTGAAATCGGTCCAGAGTTTTTCTGCAAATGCTTCTGCTTCTTTGAGATAGTTTTTAAATTTTGCCACCAGCTCCCTGCCTTCCGGGGTTAGTCTGGCGCTTCCTCCTGCTGCTCCGCCTGATGAGGTTTCTATTATGGTTTTTCCTGCGGCGCGGTTGGTTTTTTCCACAAGCCCCCAGGCTTTGCGGTATGAATACCCCATTAATTTTGCAGCTTCAGCTATGGATCCGCATTTGTCAACAGCTTCAATAAAAGAGAGCCTCCCCCGGCAAAGAAGAGTCTCTCCGTTTTTATTGACAAACAATTTTATGTAAATGCCGTCGTTTTTCTGTTTGTTTTTCTGTACCATATCAGTGCTTCTGGAAAAGGAAAATGTATTCGTGCTTAAAGATATAGAAGCCGCCGACCATTGCTCTGTAGCGCCATAATTCCTGCTGGCTTCTCTTGCCTTTGGTATCCTGGAAGTTTTTGACAATTATGCTTTTCAGCTTGAACTGCCTTGTATCCAGAACCCTCTGCATTGCCTGAAAACCAAGGGGGATCCATTCTCCGCCGGTGTACTTGTCGCCTATGACGAGGCACATATACCTGTCATCTTCAAGAACCTTAGCTGAATTGCGGGCTATATCCTGCAGTCTGTCGAGAAAATCTTCCGCATCATTGGCATTGGAGAGGTCGTCTTCATTTTCACTGAACTTGATAATATCAAAATACGGAGGGTGCATGATGATAAGCTGAACTTTGTCGATATTGCGCTCTTTCAGAACCTGTTCGTAATCAATAGTGGCTGAATTACCCTGAACCACCTCGGTTTTAACTTGGTACGGGTTTTCCTGTGATTCGATTAACTCTGTGGACTGACTGACGACACTGGGATTAAGCTCGATTCCGATGCCGTTTCTTCCCATTCTGCGGCATTCAATCATTGTGGTTCCGCTGCCTGAGAATGTATCGAGCACATATTCGCCCTGACGGGTAAAACGATACATCATCTGCTGGGGAATCTGAGGAATGAAATTGCCCCAGTATGAAGCCATGTGGCGGCCCGACCGCTCTCTTTTCTTTTCAATCCAGAGGCTGTCGGTGTAAAGAAATTCATATTCTTTCCATCTGTTGAGGTTAATGTCGTTTATACGTCCTGTTTTAACCTTAACCATGGATTTTTTCAGTCTTTTCAGATAATAAATGGTTCTGTCAAGGCTGTATGTATCAATTATCTGCTGAAGATTTTTCGCAAACATCTCGGGGTCGATTTCATAACAGTTGCCGTTGTATCTTCTGGCAGGCTCCAGAATCCATTTGCTGGTTACGCTTTCATCGTTGACAGAATCAATAATATTTCTGAGATTAACTCTGATTTCATCCAGACTTGCTTTCTCAGTAAGCTTCTCAATCTCTGAAACGAGAAGAGCTTTATCAAGACACAACTTAGGCGTTTCAACACCATCGAGAGGGAGTTCAAGAACCTCATAATCACTAACCATGAGCAATATCACCCGCAAAATTAAATTTTAGATTGATAATTGTATTTCGACTGAAATCGGAAAATCCTCTCTGTTTTCGTGAAAAATCAGGTTTTTTTTCAAAGTTTTTTTAGGAAGGTTCACTAAAATTGCAGAAAAACATGATAAAAATGACGGCAAATTTCCGAAAAACATGTATTCATGAGAGTTTCCGCCGTTTCTTCTGACATCATGACACAAAGTATTATAAATTTAAGCGAAAAATTTATCGTGTAAAAATTCACCTAAAATAACATGTTATTATAAAGCTTTCTTTACACTTTTAACCACAATAAGAAACTCATGATTGAGTTTACAATGCAGAACAAAATTTCACCTAATCAGGAGAAATATAAATGAAAAAATGAGCACATCAGATTTAATCCGGCAAAAGCTGCTGTCGTAGAAGCAATTTCGATTGTCTTGCTTCTACTCACTTCTGTCTGATTTCATTATTTTAAATAAGTGAATACCGATACCTCTGAATTAGGGCATGGATTTCTCTGAACACTCAAAGGAATAATAACCATTCGCCCAGTTCCCGGAGTAAACTTTTTTCAATAAAGTTTACCCGCACCCACCCTGCAGGCGGCACCCGCCATACTAAAACTTTTGAATCGGGACCCGTAGAGATCAGGGGATTAGAGAACCGGAGCTCGGGGGACAATGTCAGGAGAACTGGGACAGTCAGATGGAACCACGCTTTTTTGGAAAAGCAGTTTTCCCTCCGAACCTCCCTCATTGAAAAACAGGTGTATTGGGCTGGGAAATTTATGTGGTATTTTCTAATGCAAGGGATTATATCAAATCAGCTATCATAAACCGTCATAAAACCTCATAACCACAGGCTTTGCCAGCGATTGTAGGAGGGGTTTGCAGAGATTGTGTAAAAACCTTTTTCGAAGGGTATTTTTTCAGTTTAAAAATCAAATCCGGCAAAAATCAATGGTTTTGGTTTAGGGGTAAATTCTATGCAAGGGAAACCATTGAAATGGTTTAAAGCCCGTGGTTATG
>JAJTBE010000195.1 GCA_021287065.1 Bacillota bacterium | reverse complement strand
ACGCTTTTTTGGAAAAGCGAGGTTACCCTCCGAACCTCCCTCCTTGAAAAACAAGAGTATGGGGTTGGGGTTTTAAGTGAATTTTACTAATTCAGTGGCATTGGGGCAGGCGGGATGCCTGCGATCCGTTTTTTTGAAAGGCGCAATGATATTGTGCGCAAGATTTCCTGAAGGTGTTTGTTCAATTTAATGAACCAAATCAGGAAAATTCAGTGAGGTTTTTTTGTATATTAAAACAAAGGGAGATGTAACGACAATACGCTTTTTGTCGAAGGATCATATGGAACTGGCAAAGTTCCTGATTTTCCTCATTCTTCTTTTTTTCGGCACTCCTCTTGTTTTAATCGGAAAGATTCTACCGGTTCCCCCATTCTACTGGAATTCAATATTAATCTTTTTTGGCATTGTGTTTGCGGGTATCGGATTTATAGCATTTTTTGAGAAGAAGATAGAGATTCATCCCGACAGAATTTTTGTTAAAAACAGCATGTTCGGCGGGGAGAGGGTATTGCCGGTTGTTCCCGGAAAAATGGCAATTCTGTTCGAGAATTTTCCGTTTATTCAGGTATGCATACCAAGGGAAAACTGGCAGATTTATATTGGATATGAAGATAAGACTCTGTTTCTTACGGAAGATATTGACAGGCAGGAAATATTCAGGCAGATAGTTTCAACTATTTCCACAAGGTTTTGCGTGCCTGTAATTGATTATACATACGCAGACCAGACAGACACAGTTTTGTTTCTGAAGCCTGAGGAAGTTAATATGCCGTTTTCACTGAGGGCGGTAAAGTTCCCACAGCTTCTTATGCTGGGTGAATCACCGGGGGAAAGATCGATTTTTGAAGAGATTGTTTCAAACAGAAATAAGTCTTATAGCTGGACGACTTTTACATGGTACAATATAATCAGAACATCCATTATTGCAGGTGCTTTTGCGGTTCTTGTTATGATAGGCGTAATCGGTGTTAACGACAGTCTGGTGGATATAAAATTTATGGGTGAAAACCGAAATATCTACAACCTGATTTTCGTTGTATATCTTGGAAGTCTGGCTTATTACTCCGGTATAAAGAAGACGCTGGATCTGATAGGCGAAAAGCTTGTTTATACACTGTTTTTCCTTGGAAAAGTGGTTTACAGGCAGGAATTTGAGATAGCAAAAATTCAGGAAGTGAGAATGAAGCCTACACCGGGCGGGTTCACCTGTAAAGTGATGGATGAGAAGAGAATTCTTACCCTGAAGACACATACCGGAGGGCTGAATGATTTCGCCAATCTTCTGTGGCTTACTGAAAAGATTCAGAGTTACATTCTGGAAAATCGTGAAGCTACAATAAAAGAAGAAATGATATGCGAATGCATAATTGAAGAAGACAGGAATGAAAATGAGGAGCCTGCACCCCAAGTTTCTCCCGAAGTGCAGGAAAAACCTGATGAAGTATAGAATCGGGGGATGAAAATCGGGGTTTAGCCCCAGTTTACTGACCAGGAGCAGAAAGAATGACCCAGGAGAACAAAAAGCAAACCGGAGCGAAGAAAGCTGCCGGCGGAAACAAGGTAATTTTTATCATAATCGGCATAATACTGATTGCAGCGGCTGTGATATTTTCGACTCAGAAAGTAATTCAGGTTCAGCAGGGTTCAAATGCCATGACCGAGGGCAAAGCCCTTATGCAGCAGGGTAAGTATGACGATGCTGCAAAGAAATTCCGTGAATACAACACAATCGACCCCAACAACGAAGAAGGATATGTTCTTCTTTCAAGAGCACTGATGGCCGGGGACCATAAGGACGAAGCTTATTATTTCCTCGAAAAGGGATTGAAAAAATTCCCTAAAAACATGAAAATGAAACAGGAAATGGGAAATTTCTATGTGAGTATGGGCCAGAACGAAAAAGCGAAACCCATCCTTGCTGAAGTTCTCAAGGAGAATCCCAAGAATGCCATAGCTCAGACCCTTATGGGAATGATTTATGTTGACGAGCAGATTCCCGACAAAGCATACGAGTGCTTCAAAACCGTAACAACAATACCGCCTACATCGGATAAGGAAACTTCTGATGCAGTAACGGTTTCATACAAGGCGCTTCTTGAGATTATCGGAAATACCGGTAAAGACGGCAACGACGAGATGGCAATAGTGGATCAGGCAATTGAGAAGCTGCCTGAAGCTAATAAACCGAGAGCTTATGTAGCCAAGGGAATCATTCTTTTCAAAAAAGGTGATATGGATAAAGCTCTTGAAAACTTCAAAACTGCACTGGAAAAGGATCCTGCAGGTGAAGCCTGGGCAAATTATCCCATAGCTGCCATTTACGAGAAAAAGGGAGACAAAGAGAAAGCGGTTCAGTATTACAAAGAGTTTCTCAAAGTCTTCGGCGATCCCAAGAACCTTACAGAGTCGAACCTGATAAAGGCAAGTATCTACAAGGGTATTGAGATGAACGAACTCCCTGCCAACATTCCCGCTGTTCAGAAGAAAATTGAGGATCTTGGAGGCACAGCCGAGTGAACTTCAGTGGTAGTTTTGACAAAAACACCATCGGCAGATTAGTTGAAAAATCATTGACAAAGCTGGGAGAAAAAGCTTCTCCCGAGCTTTGTTTTTATGTGGGATCTGTCGTGGAAAAGCTTCTGGAAGAGATGGAAGCTGACAAAGTTAAGGAAGAGATGGTATGTGCGGGCAGGCATTTTTACAATATGGGATTTATGGCAGGAGCTTCAGGTAATATTTCCGTTCGCACCGGTTCAGATTCGATTCTTATCACACCTTCCGGTTTGAATAAAGGTTCTATGTCATCGGCTGATATGCTCAAAGTGAATCTTCAGGGCGAGGTAATTGAGGAATCGGTGAGAAAGCCTTCTTCGGAAATGAAGATGCATCTTGCTTCATACCGGCACCGTCCGGACATAGGTGCAATAATTCATTCCCACCCCCCATTTGCCACATCATTTGCAGCAGCGGGGCTTGCCCTTGATATGCCGGTTCTTCCTGAAGCTATACTAATATTGGGTAGTGTTCCGATTGTTGAATATGGAATGCCTTCGACAGACGAAGTACCTGAAAAGCTTATTCCATGGCTTCCTGATCACAATGTATTTTTGCTGGCTAATCATGGCGCCCTTGTTTTTGGGGCAGATCTAAAAGAAGCTTCCCACAGAATGGAGACACTTGAGCTTTATGCCAAGGTCATTCTGATGGCCCGCATGCTTGGCGGAGAGAAGCTTCTTTCGGCAGAGAACCTTGAAAGATTAAAAAACGCTTTTAACATCCGATAGTTTAGATATCATATCCCTTCTTTATTGCAGCGTTCTTTGCTGTTTTTATTATGTTCACCACAGTATCGAACTTGGGAAGAAAGATTTCGTTTACTCTGAAGATCTGTTTGCCATCGCCTATTGTGAAAGTGCGTAGATTTTTCTTTCCGGGAAGAGGAGGCGCAAAAGCCAGAATCCTCCAGCCGACTTTCATTTCTTTTCCGCCTTTTTTACAGAGGATGTATTCAGGCGTAACCATTATGCTGATAAGCATATTATCGATAATAGTAAGTACTGAGAAAATAATTATTACAGCTCCTAATACCATAGGGCCAAATACAAACAAACCACGACCCGGATCGTCGGGAATAGGGAACAGTGAGTTATTAAAATTTCCGTACCAAACAAGTATTGCTGCGATAAGCATCGGAATAATGAGAGGAACAATAGTTTTACCGGAAAAACCGGCTTTGAATAGTTTTGCTTTTTCTTCTCCTGTTTGACCTGTTGGTTTTTTAGCAGTTGTTTTCAACTCTGCCATTTTTCTCACCCCATAATTTCTATCCGCACTGTTTCTTATCACTATAAGACTGCGGAGATTGAAAAATCCCTTTCTTTGTTAGTTTTCAACAGGCTGAGCAATCAGATGCGGTGCATGAATCTGAAAAGGTCTTCCCTCTGAGCTTTAATCCTTATCTTGAATTTTTCTCCTGCAAATTCAAGGGATTTTGAAAGTGCACCAAAGTTATCTCCCATATTGGAGATATCCACTCTTACGATAGCGGCAATCCTGTTGTTCTGTTCGTAAAAGTCGGATTTGGTAACCTGAATGCCAAATTGCCTGCATACATTATTTATTATACCCATTATTAGAAAATAATGGTAACTTCCGTCCTCAATTTTTCCTTCAATTGAAGATAATCCCATTTTTTTGGCAAGAATTGCCGCTTCATCGGTTTTACTGGTATTTGCAATAATAATTGCACTGTTTTCTTCCATATTACAACTCCACTACAGTTACTCCCCAGCCGCCTTCATGTAATTCTCCATCTCTGAAGCTTTTTATTCCGCTATGAGATCTCAGATAATCATGAATGCCTTTTCTGAGTGCGCCTGTTCCTTTTCCATGTACAATCTGGAAACTTGCAAGATTGCCAAGATTGGCGTCGTCGATATGCTTAGACAGAATGGGGAAAACTTCCTCCACCCTCATACCTCTGACATCAATTCTATTGCTTACACTGAGGGCTTTTTTCATCTTAATGCCGGAAACAAATTCATCATGGCCTGTGAGGTCAAGATCGACCGGTTCAAGATTGATAAACGGAATTTCCATTTTTATGCTGCCAACCTGAACCATAGCAGCATCCTTATCAAGGATCTGGACAATTCTGCCGCGCTGGCCCATTGTGGCAATCATTACAAGATCGCCATCCTTGTATGCGGGGCCTTTTTCTTCTGTTTCCTCCCTCTCCTGTTCCTGCTGAACCTGCATTGATTTCAGTCTTTTAAGGGATTCTTCCAGTTTTGATCTTACTTTATCCTCATCCTGTTTGACCTCGGACTGTTCCTTTTCGCCTTTTTTGAAATCCTTATGGGATTTTCTCCAGTCTTTACGGGCTTCCCGGAGTTCCCTGAAAACCTCGTCGATGAACTGTCTGCCTTCTTCCATTGTGCGCTCAATTATCTGGCGTTTTTCTTCTTCCACAGCTTTGAGACGGCGTTCGTAATCTTCCCGGAGTTTTTCCATTTCTTTTCTGCGGGCTTCAGCTTCTTCGCTTTCCTGTTTTGCTTTGGTCTTTTCAAGATCTATTTCCGAAAGGAGTGAATCCATTTCCATATATTCGGCGCCGAGAATTTTTTCCGATTCTTTTATGATAATATCGGCAAGACCAAGACGGGAGGCAATTTTCAACGCACAGGATCTGCCGGGAAGTCCAATGTCGATCTTATATGTCGGCATTAGGGTTTCTTCGTCAAATTCCACTGCGGCGTTTCTGAACTGTTCGTTGTGGGATGCGAAATATTTAAGCTCGTTGTAATGGGTGGTTACAAAAACATGAGCTTTTTTGTTGATAAAATGCATAAGAAGGCTTGAACCAAGGGCAACGCCTTCGGAAGGATCAGTTCCTGCGCCTATTTCATCCAGAAGAATCAGGGTTCTGTCATTCACCAGATTAATCATGCGGATAATCTGGGTTATGTGGGATGAAAAAGTTGAGAGGTTCTGGCTTATGCTCTGTTCATCGCCAATATCGGCAAAAATACGGGTATAGACCCCTACCCTTGATCCGTCGGCAGATGGGATGGGGAATCCGGACAATGCAAGCATAACCTGCAAACCTACTGTTTTGAGGGTTACGGTTTTTCCGCCGGTATTGGGTCCGGTAATGATCAGTCCTTTGAAATCCTCGCCGATTCGAACATCGATAGGCACTGCTTTTTTACCAAGAAGGGGATGTCTTGCCTGATGGAGTTCGAGAAGGGGTTTATCGGTAATTCTCGGCAGTGTGCATCTGAAATCGGTATAAAATCTTGCACAAGCCTGGAGAGAATCGAAATAACCGAGGAACTCCAGATTTCTGAGAATATCTTCAGCCCTGACTGCAACCATCTGGGATAATTTGAGCCTGATTCTTTCTTCTTCCCTTTTTTCCTCAGAATCCTGAAACTTGAGTTCGTTGGTCATTTTCAGAACCGACAGGGGTTCCATAAATAAAGTGGCGCCGCTGGAGGATGAATCGAGAACAAGACCGGGGAACTGGGTTCTGTATTCCTGTTTAACCGGGACCACATAACGATGTTCCCGCTTTGTAATGATTGGTTCCTGAAGCATACCTCTAAGGTTTGGATCTTTCAGAAACTGATCGAGCTGGGAATGAATTCTGTTATTGAGCGTGTTAAGGGTTTTTCTTATTTCATTGAGTCTTGGTGAAGCTTTGTCGAGAATTTTTCCATCGGTGTCGATTGAGTTTTTCACTGCATTTTCAAAATCGGGGCAAGTTTCGATCATTGCCGATTTTTCCCTGAGCCTGTAAGCAAGAACTTCTCTGGTGGACAGATATTTTTTGAGAAGTCTGGCTATTTTTGCAGTTTCATATACTTTGAGAATTTCGCCTGCCTGCAGAGCCACACCTTTAACAGCAAGGCTTATAAAAGGCCTAATCTCATAAAGTTCACCTACTGTAAACGAATCGGTGGATTCGAAAATTCTGATGGATTCTGCAGTTTCAGCCTGGATTTCACTGATTTCGATAGGATCATCCATCATACGGCGATTTTTGACAAACTCCCTGCCGTAGAGGTTGGTTGTTTTTCTGGCAATTATTTCAACAACATCATCGTATTCAAGAATTCTGCAGGTATGTTTCCACTGAACCGCAAGGGGATCATCTTGTTCCGGTTCATTGTTTTCTATTGTTGTCTGGTTAATATTTTCAAGGACAGATTCATTTTCTGCCTGAGTATTTTCAATTATGTGTTCCTGATTTTCCATTTTTCTCTACTCCTTTGGCGCTTATAATTCACAAACGATATGATGAATTCCTTTTTATAGGCTGAAAAGGGTATGAACATCATATGTAGAAATCTTAATAATTCTCAAAAAATATAAGGAGGATGTTCAATGAGAACTTTCAGAGTTTTTTCGCTGATAGCTCTTGCCGTGCTTCTTCTTGCCATGATTGCCGCAAATCCGGCAATGGCACAGAACAGGGACGACATCTACATTATCGGCGTAATGGAACCCATGAATAAGACGGAACTCCCCGGACATATTGACTTCCCTTATTATGTGGAAGTTATGGATAATATCCTGAGCGCTCCGCCGAACAACTATGTAATCAAGAGAATTGGAGCCGACGAACTGGAAAAAGCCGGATATCGTTTTTCCAGCATTAAAGCTGATGTTGACATTCAGCCCAATCAGGTTCAGGCACTTTGCGACCAGAACAGACTGGATGCAGTTCTCACAGGTAAAGTGGAACAGCTCGAAGGCAACCTCGAGCCCCGTTTTCTTGCTGAAGCAGGAAGATTCCTCGATTTCAAAATCGAAGGAATTCTGTATGATCGCAGCGGCAGAAAAATCTGGAACAAATCAGTGGATGCACACTACGAATTTGCCCGCAAAGAGGGAAAATTCAGACCCCCCTTCCAGACTCAGGTAGTTGATCTTTATGTATCAAAAACAAAAGAACTGGCAACAGGACTCATCGACAGAATCGGAACAAAAGTAACCGACAGAGAGCCTCCCACAATCCAGTTTGAAAATATCCGCTCAGGCGACAAAATCAAAACATCCTGCATTATTCTCAAAGGATTGGTTTCAGACAATTCCAAAGTTGACAGCATTACCGTCAATGGTCAGGATTTCCCCCTGAGAAAACCCGAGAAGAATGTTGAAATGTTCTATCCCGTGCAGGTTCCCCACGGCAAACCGGGACAGAGAGTTACCGTAACTATCGAAGCTAAGGATATTTACGGCTATTCATACGCCAAAGAACTGGATCTCAAATGGGACACCTCAGTAAAAGGCGTAGTGACAAGCCTCAATCCGGGATCAGTTTCAATAGGCCTCAGCGATGCCGACTTCAAAAGAACATCAGTAGGCATGGGCTTCTGGATTTACAGCGTTGACGAATTCAGAGATCCCCTCTCATCATCACGTATGAGAATGTTCACTGTTGACAAGGTCGGACCTGTGGTAATCATCAAAAGATTCCCCGATAAAAATGTCGTTCAGGCAAAGTTCCTGAAAGGACAGGAAGCTCTTATCGATCAGGTTAAGAAAGACGATATCGCAAAGTAGTTTGTGATGAAATATGATAAGAAAGCGGGTCGTAAAGCCCGCTTTTTTTGTTGGGATGGTGAAGGGTGGCTGCCCATTTATTAAGGAATGGATTTATCTAATCGCTCACAAGGGTTGTGTCGATTTGCCCAGTTTCCGGAGAAAACTTTTTTGAAAAAAGTTTCCTCCGGACCTCCTTCCCAAAACTTTTGAATTGGGGACCGACCGGGGGACCGTGGGGTTAGGGGACCCTCAGAGGGAACCACGCTTTTTTGAAAAAGCGAGGTTACCCTCCGAACCTCCCTCCTTGAAAAACAAGAGTATTGGACTGTGGATTTGAGTAAATTTTACTAATTCAGTGGCATTGGGTGTTGGGGGCAATCAGAGGGAACAACGCTTTATGGGAAAAAACAGGTTTCCCTCCGAACACAAATGTCAATTTATTAAGGAATGGATTTACATGATCGCTCACGAGAATTGCAACCATGCGCCCAACTCCCAGAGAAAACTTTTTGAAAAAAGTTTCCTCCGGACCTCCTTCCCAAAACTTTTGAATTGAGGGACCGACCAGGGACCGGGGGGATTTTGGACCGTCAGAGGGAACCACGCTTTTTTGGGAAATGTGGGTTTACCTCCGAACCCAATGTCCATGAATTAAGGCATGGATTTACCTGGTCGCTCACGAGAATTGCAACCATGCGCCCAGCTCCCGGAGGAAACTTTTTGAAAAAAGTTTCCTTGCGCCCACCCTGCGGGCAGGCACCCGCCATCCCAAAACTTTTGAATTGAGGGACCGACCAGGGACCGGGGGGATTTGGGGACCGTCAGAGGGAACCACGCTTTTTTGGAAAAGTGGGTTTTCTTCCGAACCTCCTTCTATAAAAACAGGAGTGTCAGGCTGAAAATTCAAGTTGGTTTTTTATGAAATTTTCTGATTATTGTTTATTGTACAGGGTTTTCTTCTTTCATAACGAAATATTTGTCAGGCGAAATTGAAAATTTACAGGGGGTTATAGCTATGGTTAAGCGGATTTTTGTTTGTCTTACGGCAGTTTTTATTCTTATGTCCATTATCTCCACCCAGGCTTTTGCCTGCACCGGTATCAGGATTATCGCAAAGGATGGTGGGGTTGTTTACGGCAGAACTATGGAATGGGGAGCGTTTGATCTTAATTCTAATGTTGCTGTTGTTCCCCGTGATTATTCTTTTACAGGACAGACCCCCGATGGTTTCAATGGAAAGAAGTGGAAAGTGAAGTATGGTTTTGCTTCCATTGATATGATGGGGCAGAATATTTTTGCCGATGGAATGAACGAAAAGGGGCTTGCAGCAGGACTTTTTTATCATCCCGGATTTGCAGTTTATCCCGATTATGACAAAACGAAAGCTGGGAGCACCATTACAGCTTCAGATATGGTCGCATATATTCTTTCAAACTATTCCACAACAGATGAAGTAAAAGCTGGCCTGAAAAATGTAAGGACGGTTGCCGTGGTGGAAAAAGCTATCGGAATACCGATTCAGGCTCACTGGATGGTTACGGATGCTTCCGGGAAGTCCATTGTGATTGAATACAAAGACAAACAGATGGCTATCTATGACAATCCTCTTGGCGTAATCACAAACGCTCCTGATTATGACTGGCACATGACCAATATGCGGAATTATGTCAATCTTTCACCGGTTGCTATTCCCACAAAAAAGATTGATGATCTCAACTTTGCACCTCTCGGCGGAGGCAGCGGAATGATTGGGCTTCCCGGAGATTTTACACCGCCGTCAAGGTTTGTAAGAGCAGTTGCCTGGACACAAACCCACAGGCCTTTAAAAGATTCAGGAGAAGCTGTATATGAACTTTTCCGCATTCTGGATAATTTCAATGTACCCCTCGGAGCATCCGAAGGATCGAATGATGAGGGAAAGAAGCTGGAGCATATGAGGAGTTCGACAATCTGGACATCGGGATGGGATACATCAAAAAAGATTCTGTATTACCACACACAGAATAATCGCAGGGTTCGCAAAGTGGATATGAATAAAGTTGATTACTCGGGAAGCGAAATTGTCCGTTTTCCACTTGATGAGAAGAAAGAACAGGATGTTCAGGATGTTACGCCGATCAGGGCTAAATGACACTGAATTAAGGTATAATTTTATCTAATCGCTCACGAGGATTATGCCGGTTTGCCAGGCTCCCGGAGAAAACTTTTTGAAAAAAGTTTCCTCGCGCCCACCCTGCGGGCAGGCACCCGCCATCCCAAAACTTTTGAATTGGGGGACCGACCGGGGACCGTGGGGTTTGGGGACCGTCAGAGGGAACCACGCTTTTTTG
>JAJTBE010000167.1 GCA_021287065.1 Bacillota bacterium | reverse complement strand
GAAAAAGTTTCCTCCGGACCTCCATCCCAAACTCTGAAAATTGGGGACCGACCGGGGGTTGGAGACCCTCAGAGGGAACCACGCTTTTTTAAAAAAGCGAGGTTGCCCTCCGAACCTCCCTCCTTGAAAAACAGGAGTAATGGGCTGGGGGATTTGAGCGGCTTTTTACTAATTCAGTGGCATCCCCGCCTGCCCGCCGGAAACTCCATAACCACAAGCTTCCGCCAACCGCAGGGGGCAATAATTTAGTAAAGTTTCCCCCGACCCCCCATCCCTGAAAAGCAATGGTATTAATGACAAACAAAAAACCGGCTTATCAAAAGCCGGTTTCCATTGTGCGGATATCTACTGATCTACTGCAGTATTTTTGTCAGTTCGGGAATCAGTTTGGGGTGTTTCTTTGCTATATCTTCGTGCAAACCTGTTATGAGGCCTGAGAATCTGGTTGTCATCATTTCCGCCATATCTTTTCTCAGGTTGGGATAAGTTTTGTGTATTACAGCGAAAACCTGTTTTCCGAGTCCCGGATATTTTGATTCCATCATTGCTTTCAGATCTTTTCCGAATCCGGGATATTTCTGTTTTACTTTTTCGGAAATCTCCCTGTGGCAGGCGAATCTCACCTTCGCCATATCGGTAATCAGTTCAGGGTGCTTCTGAGCAATCATTGCAGATATGTCAGCCATTAAATCAGTTGAAAGAGTTGGGTATTTTTCATCGGCGATTTTCAGAATATCCATGGCTGCGGAGTGAATTTCCTTTCCGTATTTGTCCCTGACGGTTGTAAGAACTTCGTGAACAAGTCCGGGGTATTCTTTCGAAATCATCCGTGGTATTTCAAAGCGGGGGTTCTTTGACGGATTTTCCCTTATTTCCGCTATCTTTTCCGGGAGTTCGGGATATTTGGTTTTAACAAGAGCCATAACTTCGTTTCTGACATTTTCCTTCAATTCGGGATATTTGGAATCCATAAGCTGTTTTACATCGTTTCCGAAAGATTCGACCTGCTGTTTGTAATTGCCTGAATGGATAACATCCTTTACATCAATCATCAATCCATTATGCTTTTCCCTCATTACCCTCAGGCTTTTGCTTCTTACTCCCGATTCAGCCCTCCACTCGATTATATCCGAGGGCAGTGTGGGGTATTTTGTGCTTATCAGTTCCGATACATCCACTGCTATATCCAGAACCGGGCTTGAGTGGGTCTTTTCCAGCTCTGTCAGAATTTCTCTTGCAAGTTTTACAGGCATGCCGGGATATTTGTTTTTGATAAGTTCCATTTTTGCGGCATGGAATTTTGCAGGAGCCTGAGGGTCAGTGGCGGTGATGTATTCGAATACTTCCTGTCTGAGGTTGGGGTAATTGGTCCTTAAGTATTCCAGAGCCTGCTTCTTTTTGTTGAAATCAGCCTTCATAAAACTATCCATAAGGGGGAAAGCTGATGATGCCAGTATGACCGGTGTTACCACCAGTGTGAGCAGAAATAATGAGAGACCGGCTACGATAAATAATTTTCGCTTTTTCATTTTTGTGTACCTCCATATGTTATTTTGTCTGTCTTAATAATAAAATTTATCTGTAAAGGCAATTTGGGGAATTGTGAAGAAATTGTAAAGAAATGCTGCTGATTGTGCAGGATGTTGAATGCAGCATCGGGGTAAAATTCTATAAAAGGGAAACCTTCAAAATGGTTTAGGCCAGTGGTTATGGGGTTCTGTCTTTCATTAGACTGAAGTCCGGCGTTGGTTCAAAGGCAATGCCCATGAATTAAGGCATGGATTTGCCTGATCACTCACGGGAATTATAGCCGCATGCCCAGCTCCCGGAGAAAACTTTTTTGAAAAAAGTTATCCTCCGAACCTCCCTCCTTGAAAAACAGGAGTATTCAGACTGGAAATTGGAGTGGTTTTTTTACTAATACGATGACATTGGGATATAACCCAGGAGCAGGCGGCGCCTGCGATTCGGTAAATTTGCGGCTAATATTTATGCCGTGGGGGTTTGGGGGATACTTCCCCCGTTTGCCAACCTTTTTGAAAACTGCGAAGCAGATTTCAAAAAAGTGAGAATAAGCAAACAGTAATAAAGTCGGTATGCAGAAAGCAAAATAAAAAAGATCGGAAAAATGATGTACTGAAAGTTTTTGCCGGAAGGGTTTGG
>JAJTBE010000164.1 GCA_021287065.1 Bacillota bacterium | reverse complement strand
CAACCCGAAAAAATCATTTTAAAAATAGATTTCCCCAAAAACAAACCCAGAACGAATCTTGCATCTAACAAACCCGAAACGGACAAAAAATCAAAAATCCGAAAAACAGAAAATGACACTTTAACTTTTTACACAATCTCTTCAGAGATTGTGTAAAAACCTTTTTCGAAGGGTATTTTTTCAGGTTAAAAATCAAATCCGGCAAAAATCAATGGTTTTGGTTTGGGGGTAAATTCTATGCATGGGAAACCATTGAAATGGTTTAAAGCCCGTGGTTATGGGGTTCTGCTTTCCACCGGGTTAAAACCCGGTGTTGGTTCCAGGGGCATTGGGTTTAATGTAAAATGTCCAAATCCGATGTTTAAACAGGTTTAGAGTTGTGGTAAGAGTAGTTTTTACACAATCTCTGCAACCCCGACGCGGACCCGTAGGGTTCGCCTTCACTACAAACCTGCTCCACCATCAAGCCCCATAACGGCACTATTCCACAAATTGTAGGGCGAGTCCAATGCCTTGAATTAAAGCATGAATTTATCCAATCGTTCACAAGAATTATAACCATTCGCCCAGCTCCCGGAGAAAACTTTTTGAAAAAAGTTTCCTCCGGACCTCCATCCCAAAACTTTGGAATAGGGGGACCGACCGGGGATTGGGGACCGTCAGAGGGAACCACGCTTTTTTGGAAAAGCGAGGTTGCCCTCCGAACCTCCCTCCTTGAAAAACAAGAGTATTTGACTTAGGGATTTGAGTAAATTTTACTAATTCAGTGGCATTGGGGTTCGGGGGGAATCTTTTTTCCAAAAAAGTTCCCCCTGAAAAACAGGAATATTTGGCTGCGGATGGATTTAATTTTCAAAAGTTATTCAGATTCCGGGAGTTCCGGATTTTGTGGAATAAAGAAATTCTTACGGGGTATAAAGCATTAAGGAGGTGCTTTATGAAAAAACTTTTTCCGGTAATTACCGTTCTTTTTATCCTTATCACCGTTAGTGCTGCTTTTGCAGGGGGTATTGATATCAGAAAAAACGGTATGATGTGGGGTAATATAGAAAATGACGGCACAATCAGAAAAAACGGAATGATGGTGGGAAGTATAGATTCCGGCGGAACAATAAGACAGGACGGAATGATGGCTGGAAGTATAGACAACAACGGCACCATCAGACGAAACGGCATGATGATCGGCAGTATTGAAAAAGACGGCACTCTTAGAAAATCCGGTGTAATGATCGGTAAAATCGAATCTGACGGAACAATAAGAAAGAACGGCATGATGTGGGGCACTGCATCAAACTGCTTTACTGAAGGGGACAGAAGCAGGGTTGCAGCAGTATTATTTTTCTTTACCGGGGATTTCTGATTATTCCCCGGTTTTTCTGGTTGTTCTTGTTACCCTGACTACTCCTTTGAGACCATGAAGGGCAACGGTAAGTTCTTCCAGTTCTGATTTTGATTTTACATCAATGGAGATTTTAATTACTGCCATAGCACCTTTAGACCATGCAAAGGCAGAATTGGCGTGAATCTTTCTCTCGTTGACTTTATTCATGATTTCCGAAAGAAGACCGGTTCTGTCGAGGCCTTCCAGTTCAAGCTGAACTGTGAAGAGAGTTTCCTGCTCGTCTTCATTCCAGAAAACATTAATAATTCTGTCTTTGTTCTTTGCTATACTGGCAAAACTTGTGCAGCCTTTTCTGTGAACGGACATACCTTTACCAATGGTAATGTAGCCGATAATATCATCGCCTCTGACTGGAGCGCAGCATTTGGCAAATTTGACCATAAGGGTTTCAATGCCTTCAGCTTGAACCGGGGATTTTGATTTTCTTTTTCTCTTGACTTTTTTAGGAGGCTCAGGAGCCGGTTCCGGTATCAGGGGCTTTTCCGGAGCAAGCATTTCCGTGGCTCTGTGGGCGATTGTTATAGCACTTGTTTCGCCGTATCCTACGGAAGCAAACAGATCATCAACGGTATTGAAATTATATTTACGCGCTATTTTTCCGAAAACATCCGCATTATTCAGACTGATGTCAAGCCTGTTCCGCTTGAGTTCCCTTTCGACTATTTCCCTTCCCCTAACGAGGTTTTCCTCACGGCGTTCCTTTTTGAACCACTGGCGGATTTTGTTTTTGGCGTTGTTGCTTTTACAAATTTTAAGCCAGTCTCTGGAAGGAGTTCCATGTTTGGAGGTGAGAATTTCAACGATATCAGCATTTTTAAGCTGATATTCGATGGGGACGATTTTGGAGTTGACCTTGGCGCCGATGCAGCGATGGCCTACTTCAGTATGAATTGTATATGCAAAATCGAGGGGGGTTGATCCTGCAGGAAGATCGATAACTTCGCCTTTGGGAGTAAATACAAAAACTTCAGTATCAAGGAGTTCCAGTTTCAGATTTTCAACATATTCCCGTGCATCTTTTGATTCATCTTCGAAATCGAGAATTTTACGGATCCAGGGATAGACTTCGTTGGTCATGTTAATGTCGATTTTTCCGCCTTCTTTGTAAGCCCAGTGGGCGGCAATACCGAATTCGTTGACCTGATGCATTTCCCAGGTTCTTATCTGAACCTCAAGAGGTTCATTTCCGGGTCCATAAACAGAAGTATGAAGGGAACGGTAATTATTTGATTTCGGCAGGGCAATATAATCCTTAAACCTGTCTTTAAGAGGCATCCAGAGATTATGGACTATTCCCAGAACCTGATAACATTCACGGATGGTGTTTACAACGATTCTGACTGCAGTCAGATCAAAAACTTCATCAAGGGTGCAGTCTTTTTTCTTCATTTTCTGATAAACGCTATGAAGATGTTTTGAACGGCCCTCTATGTAAACATCGGTGAGGCCCACTTCAAGGAGGCTTTTTCTGATAGTGTTCTTAACCTGCTCGATTACTTCTTCCCGTTCTTTTCTTCTGAGTGAAACACCCTGGGAAATTTCGAGATATTTTTCTTTTTCAAGATAGTAGAAAGCGAGGTCTTCAAGCTGCCATTTGAATTCCCACATACCGAGGCGGCCTGCTATGGGCGCAAATATTTCGAGGGTTTCCTGAGAGATATATTTTTGTTTATGTTCGGGCAGAAATGAGAGGGTGCGGAGATTGTGCATTCTGTCCGCCACTTTGATAAGAATGACACGGATATCCTTTGCCATGGCGAGGAATATTTTTTTAAGATTTTCCGCCTGTTTATCAAGACGGGATTTGATAGCGGTGTTTTCCCCTTCCTGTTTTCTTCTTGAAGCACTGATTGCACTGAGTTTTGTAACACCGTCAACGAGGTTTGCCACCTCTTTACCAAATTCTTTCTGAAGGTCTTCACCTGTAAAATCAGTGTCTTCCACCACATCATGCATAATTGCGGCGATAAGAGAGGGGGTATCCATCTTAATTTCAGACAGAATAAGTGCAACATGGATAGGATGAATAATATAAGGTTCGCCTGAAGCGCGCTTTTGATCGCCATGGGCTTCAAGGGCTATTGCGTATGCTTTTTTCAGCAGTTCGATATCTGATTCGTTTTTATTGTACAACCTGACCATATCAATGAGCATGGAAAACAGCTCATCAGGCTGGTATTTTTTTTCTGGATTTTCTACAAGATCAAGCATATTCTGTTCTTCATATCTCTGCTGGGCGGCAATTCAAAGCTCAATAGTCCGAATATTCCAAACTTACAGAAAACCCAACCGGAATGTAGTGGTTCGGAATCGGGCATATTACCTGAGTCTGTTGAACACCCCCCCGGAATTTGATACATTATATCATATCCATATTGACTTTGAAAGGAGATCCGGGTTAAAAAAAGAAAATAGGAGAAATTTTTAGATGGGGTGAAACGAATGAAGAAATTATTCCCTGCCATTGTCCTGTTATTGGCAGCTTTAATGGCAATACCGGCAGTATCATGGTCTTCCGGTTATCATATTGCCATAACCGATGGAAACAACCAGAAGATTCAGGTGGGTAAAACCGCCGACAAACCTCTGGTTCTCAGAGTTACTGACTCAACAGGAAAACCCGCTCAGGTTACTATTCAGTTTAAAACTGTAAAAGGCGAAGTAAAATTTTCACCTTCAAGTGTAAAAACTGACGAATCAGGCCGCGCAAAGTTTTTTGTGATTGCCGGCGTTATTCCCGGTGATGCAGTGGTAAAAGCTGAAGTGGCAAATATGCCCGCCACCGGAGTTCAGCTTAATTACACCATTACTCTGGATAAACCCGATAAAGGCGGAAAACCTGAGGTTAAAAAACCTGTATCAGGAAAATCAACTGTCGCTCTTAAACCTATCAACAAGGAAAAGGTTCCCACAGTAAAGCCTGCAGCTACTCCTGCTGCTCCGGCAACTCCCGAACCGGCAAAAACTCCCACCCAGGAGCCGACATCGCTTCCCACACCAGAGCCTACTCCGGCTCCCACACCTGCAAAAACGGCAACACCTGAGCCTGCAAAGACTCCGGAAGTTAAAAAACCTGTAGCTTCAGTTATCATAGGCTTCAGCGGAAATAACCAGGAGATACCCGTAGGCACCACAGGACAGGATGAAATTGCTGTCCAGATTATGGATGCAGATGGAAACCCAATGTCCGGAGTTACGGTAAAATTTTCGGTAATAGATGGTTCAGCAACATTATCACCCGACAAATCAGTTTCAAACGAAAAAGGCATAGCAACAACAAAGGCAAAAGCCGGCAACAAAACCGGTGCTATTGATATTAAAGCTGATGTGGTCGGCGTAAGCGATCTTTCAACAACATTCAACCTCAAGGCAATCAGCAAAGCTCCCGCTGCAGTGAAGACCCCCACAGTGGTTCCCTCACCTGCAAACACACCCAGAACAGTATCAACGCCGATTGCTCCTTCAACTCCTCAGGTTGATGAAACACCTTATATTCCCGATACAATCAAGCTGCCCTCAAAAACAGGCGGCACTTCAAGAACCACATACAGCAGGGAACCTGCAAACATCAGTGTGGTCGCAGGAAACTTCCAGATGTCGGAACCCGGCGTCAGACTTCAGCAGCCCGTTGTTGTTTATGTAACTGATTCTGACAGCAATCCCACTTTTGCTACAGTTTCATTTACAGTTATGTCAGGCAATGCAACAATCATCAACAAAGAAGTTCAGACCGATGCAAGAGGTCTTGCAAGCACATTTGTAGTGGTCAACACAACCAACCCCATTAAGATTGTTGCCGAGGTAGTCGAAAAACCCGGTCTTTCAACAATTGCTTTCGCAAACACCCAGAAACCGGAAGCAAAGGCAAAAACCGAAGGCAATGCACCTATCATCCGTTCGACCACACCTTCGAACACACCCGGTTATCCCGCCAGCATAGCATTCTATGATCTCAAGGCTAAAAATACCGGAAATATAGAAAAAACCAAGGTTATGCAGCTTGAAATCGGCGTCAGCGACTTCAGAAACGCACCGGTTTCAACAGCTATTAAATTCACCTGCCTCAAAGGCGATATTAAGGTTCTTACCCCCATCGTGCAGACAACTGCCGACGGAAAAGGAATCTGCTATGTGGAAATTGCCGGTTCAATGGGAATTTTCACCATAGAAGCTCAGTCAATGGAAAATCCGGATCTGAGAGCACTGTTCAAATCTGGACCGGAAATCAGAACAGGTCCCTCACCCAAAGTAGTCCGTCCCGGCACTGAAGAACCCACTTCAATGGAAACAAAGGAGCCTGCAGGCGGAATGACAGTAAAGCCCCCCGCAGGTTCAGGCGCTTCCGGCCAGCCTGCATTAGTGGCAGTGGTTCAGGGCGGCGGACAGAGAGCCAAAATAAGATCAAAACTCAACGATCCTATCATTATTCTCGTAACTGATGCCGACGGAAAACCGGTGGAAGGCGCTCATGTGTCTTTCTACCTTAAATCCGGCAGAGCGATTCTTTCAGCTACAATGGCAAGAACCAACGGCGATGGAAAAGCGCAAATCAGCGTAACACTCGGCAAAACACCAGGTGTTTGCGAAATCGGGGTTAAAGTAAGAGAGAATAAAGATCTGGATACAACAGTTCATCTGGAAGCTATTCAGTAAATTCAGTCAAATTTAAAGCTGTCCGTATTTCAGACTTTATCGGACAGCTTTTTTTATTTCGGGTGATTGATCATGTATCATGTGGAGGATTTTTTTTAAGGGCTGATGAAAATTTCTAAAAAGGTTTAACCTACCACTACACTATGATTCAGACAAAACGAAATAACAGTGCCACCACTGTTGGAAGGAGCGCCCGATGACGGCTCTTAACCCGCACAATACCATATTTGTGGGACTATCCTTTGAAGGTCCCGATGTTTATTCACAGGCAGGAGGCCTGGGGGTCAGAATGACCGAACTTACCAGAGCACTTGCAGAATGGGGATACGAAACACATCTTTATTTTGTAGGCGACCCCAATAAACCGGGTGAAGAAAAACAGTATCGCGACATGCTCACACTGCACCGCTGGTGCCAGTGGATTAGCAACCATCATCCCAATGGAGTTTATGACGGTGAAGAAAGAAAGATTTTTGATTATGAAAACTCCATTCCCCAAAATATCATCGACAACATTGTAAGACCGGCAGCTTATCAGAACCGCACAGTAGTGGTTCTTGCGGAAGAATGGCACACAGCCCGCACGGTTATAAACCTGCACAACTATCTTAACGCAGTTGGACTCAGAGACAGAGTTATTATGTTCTGGAATGCCAACAACACCTATGGCTTCTGGAATGTTGACTGGGCAGCCCTGAACTCAAGCTGCACCGTTACGACGGTCAGCAGATACATGAAGCATATCATGTGGAAATACGATCTCAACCCCATGGCTATTCCCAACGGAATTCCGAGAAGATTCCTTGATCCCCTTGACAGACGCGGCGTGGATTACATGCAGTCCATTTTCCATGACAGGTTCTTCCTTGTAAAAATCGGAAGATACACACCTGACAAACGATGGATCATGGCTGTTGAAACAGTGGCAAACCTCAAGGATAAAGGTGTAAAATCCACCCTGATTATGCGCGGCGGACTTGAACCTCACAGAGCGGAAGTTATGGAAGCTGCCTATCTCAACGGACTCAGTGTGAAAGAACTGACATACAGTGATGTCGGAGGAAGAAGTTTCACCGAAATAACAGATGCAATTATCCGCTACAGGGAATATGACATTATCGAACTCAATTTCTTCGTTCCCGAAGAATTTCTTAAATATCTTTATGCATCATGCGATGCAGTTCTTGCCAACTCAGGACACGAACCCTTCGGTATTGTGGGCCTTGAAGTTATGGCGCTGGGCGGAATTCCGTTCGTCGGCAATTCCGGCGAAGACTATGCCAGAGCATTCCAGAATGCCCTTGTTGTGGAATCCGATGATCCGGGTGAAATCGCAGCTTATCTTATGTATCTGTCGGAAAACCCCCGTCTGGTGGAAAAAATCCGTCATCAGGCAAAGATGACTGCAGAAATGTACACCTGGGACAGAATCATCGAAGACCTCCTCGGAAAGCTGGAATACATCGGAAGAGCATTCGGAGTTGGTCACTTTGGAGGATGAGAGATCATATCTTCTGGAGCTGGTTAAACTTATACCCGATAAGGAATTGCATACTGCAGTGAGATTTCTTGAATTTCTGGCTTTCTCGGAAGGCAGGGAGAAAAAGGGAAAAATTTCCTGTTCAGGGGAAATTAAGCGGAAAACTCCCAAAACTGTGAAGAAAACTGAAAAACAGAATATAAGGGAAATATCTGAAGAAATTTCTGTCAGTGCAATACCCGAAGGAGTTACCTTTACCGGCGTGAAAATTAACGAAGCCGACGGTTCCAAGCTGGAAGAAGCAAGAAAAGCTATGGAGGAAGATTGCTTCATAACTCCCGAAGATTATCTCAGAATGGTTTCATCAAAGGAAGATGCAAGCCACTGTTAATTGTAAATCATCAACTGCTTATACCGGTTTAAAAATATCTGCTGCAAAGACTGGATTGCCTGAGCCTGTCGGACAGGATAACACTACCAGTCTGAAGCATTTATCCAAAAAAACCGGTATTACTTTGAAAGGTGGAAAGATATGCAGGAAAAGCGTACTTTAATTATAGGAAATGCCCGGTTAATGACCCTTGGGGAAAACAACCGTTATTTCCCTTGCGGCGCTATTTACACCGAAGACGGAATCATCAGGGATGTAGGGGAAAACACTGAGATTCAGGACAAATACCCCAACACTGATTTTGAAGATATGAAGGGCCTTCTGGTTATTCCCGGAAACATCATCGGACATACCCATCTTTATTCGTCATTTGCCCGGGGAATGGGACTGAAAGACGAAGCTCCGGCAAACTTTGTGGAAATTCTGGAAAGACTATGGTGGAGGCTTGATAAAGTCCTTACCGATGAGGACAACTACTATTCCGCAATGGTAGCACTCATACAGTGCATTAAATACGGATCAACAACGATAATTGACCATCATGCAAGTCCGGGAGCAATCGACGGAAGCCTTGATGTGCTGGCTAAAGCTGTTTTTGAATCGGGAATAAGGGCAAGCCTTTGTTATGAGGTAACTGATAGAGGCGGCGAAGCTGAAGCTCTGGCAGGAATAAAGGAGAATATCCGCTTCCTGAAAAAATGCCAGGATTATTCAACAAGCTTTGTAAAAGGTGCATTAGGTCTTCATGCCTCATTTACAGTATCGGACAAAACCCTTGAAAAATGTCTTGAAGAAGCTCAGGCTGTGGGTTCACCGGTTCTCCACATACATGTTGAGGAAGATTTTGCCGACAGAAAAGACAGTGAGGAAAAATACGGAGTCCCTGTTATATCAAGACTTCAGAAAATGGGAGCAACAAAACTCCCAATACTTGCAGTTCACTGTGTTCACCTTGCAGATGAAGAATTCGGCATACTGAAAAACGAAGGAATCAATGTTGTCCACAATCCTTCTTCAAACATGAACAACGCCGTTGGTGTTGCAAACGTGCTCAAAATGATGGATATGGGCATAAATGTGGGTCTTGGAACAGACGGTATGACAGCCGACTATTTCCAGGAGATGAAAGTTCTACCCCTCCTGCATAAAATACATGCAAGAGATCCCAGAACATATAGTTTCGACAGGCTTTATCAGACCATATTCCTCAACAATCGCAAAGTATGCGATCTTTTCTGGAAAAATGCAGCAATGGGAGCCATCGAACCGGGTGCTTACGCTGATGTAGTCGGACTTGACTATGATCCCCCCACCCCGATGTCCGCAGACAATTTCCTTGGCCATTGTCTTTTTGGCATGAATTCTTCAATGGTGGATACCACCATAGTCAATGGACAGCCTCTGATGAGAAACAGAAAGCTCGTTCATCTTGATGAAGAAAGAATTATGGCAAGATCAAGGGAACTGGCAAAGAAGATGTGGGAAAGGTTCTAAAAAGTTAATTCTGAGGGACTGTCCGGAAAGATAAAAATATTCAGGCAGTCTCTTTTTTATTTATCCTGAAAATTATTTTTACATAGTATATATGTTTAAAACTGCAGGATATTACCCGAATACATTAAATATATAAAGGGTTTACTATTGACAAGCTTATATACGGCAAGGTTGCCGGCTATAGGTTATGAACATTTGTTTCTGTTTGATATTCGGAAAAGTTGTTTTTAAGAGATTGTGTAAAAGTTATTTCTCTGGGTCATTTCTCAGGGAAAATGACAAAATCCGGCAGATTGAAAAACTTCGGTTCAGGGATAGATTCTATAAAACAGAACCGTTGAAAATGGTTTGGGCTTGTGGCTGTCCGGTTCTGCCTTCAATCAGACTGAAGTCCGGTTTTGGTTTCAGGGCGATGTCACTGAATCAGCAAAAACCACTCCAACCCCAATCCCCAATACTCTTGTTTTTCAAGAATGGAGGTTCGGAGGAAAACCCGCTTTTCCAAAAAAGCGTAGTTCCCTCTGACGGTCCCAAATCCCCCCGGTCCCTGGCCGGTCCCCCAATTCAAAAGTTTTGGGAAAGCGGATGCCTGCCTGCAGGGGGGGTGCGGAGTTTTGATAAATATAGTTTTTATATAATCTCCTGAACAAATATTATGGTATTTTACAAATTCTGTAAATACCGGGTAAAAAATGGTTATTGCAGGGGCTGCCCAAAACGTCCGGAATTTTTTAAAAGACACTTCAGACAACACCTGCAATGGCGACCGTTCTTTCAGGCGCCTGCCTGAAAAACTATTGGGGATAATCGGGAAATGCTGTTGTAAATTGAATCTCAAAAAGAAAAGACGCATCCCGAGAAGTTTTATTTCATAAATTCTTCAGAATGGGAGTGTAAATTTTGCAGAACATTGCCGGAATAGACATTGTAATCCTGATTGGTTATTTTGCAGTAGTCGGTTTTATAGGCTGGTGGTCCAGCAGAACCAGTATGGAAAGTTCAAAAAACTACTTTCTCGGCGGTGAAGGCATCGGCTGGATGGCTATCGGAGCCAGTCTCTTTGCAAGTAATATCTCTGCCGAGCACTTTATCGGTCTTGCAAGCTCAGGTTCAGCAAGCGGACTTGCAGTGGGACAGTTCGAATGGATTGCCTGCTTTATACTTCTGATTCTCGGTTGGTTTTTCGTACCTTTTTACCTCAAAACCGGTGTTTTCACAATGCCGGAATTTCTTGAAAAACGATTCAACAGAGGCTGCCGCAACTATCTGGCTGCGATTTCCCTCATTGCATATATTTTTACAAAAGTGAGCGTTGCTCTGTATGCAGGAGCACTCGTGCTTAAAACCATCCTCGGATGGGATATGTACACAGGCGCTATCGTTCTTGTCATTGCAACCGGTGTTTATACAGTGTTCGGTGGTCTGAGAGCTGTTATTTATACCGATTTTATTCAGGCATTCATCCTGATTGCCGGAGGTATAATTCTTACTTTTACGGCAATGACAAAAGTAGGAGGATTTCCGGTTCTTGCGTCAAAACTTGCCCCTACATATTTTTCAGTATGGCAGGGACTTCATCATCCTGATTTTCCGTGGACCGGAATACTGTTTGGTGCGCCGATTCTCGGAATATGGTATTGGTGCACAGACCAGATGATTGTTCAGAGAACCCTGGCGGCAAAAGATGTTCACGAAGGTCAGAAAGCCACTATTTTTGCCGGTTTTCTCAAAATATTACCGGTTTTCATCCTTGTTCTCCCCGGTCTTGCAGGAGCAGTTCTTTTCCCCGGTGTGAAGCCTGATGAAATGTATGCTACAATGGTAAACCAGCTTCTCCCTCCGGGTATTAAGGGAATTGTAATAGCTGCACTTCTGGCTGCGCTTATGAGTTCGCTTTCCAGCGTATTCAACTCAAGCTCAACCCTTGCAGTTATGGACTTTTACAGAGAAGCCAAGCCTGATGCATCAGAAAAGGAACTTGTGTTTGCAGGTCAGGTAGCTACAGGAATCCTCGTTATCGGCGGACTTGCCTGGCTTCCCATCATCGGAAAGATGAGCGGGCAGCTCTATGTGTATCTTCAGTCGATTCAGGCTTATGTATCACCGCCTATCGCCTGCGTTTTCCTTATAGGACTTCTCTGGAAAAGAGTTAACGGAGCAGGTGCTCTGGCAGCCCTTCTCGGTGGATTTGCAGTTGGCGCTGCAAGATTTTTAGCTGAACTTGGTGTAAAAACAGGTAAAATTTCAGCAGTGGCTAATACTCCCGATGCAATAGTTTCACCTGAACTGGTAAACTTTGCAAATATTAATTTCCTTCATTTTGCGGTTATACTGTTTGTGATATCAAGCGTGCTTCTGGTGGTGGTAAGCCTTATAACACCGGCACCTTCAAAAGATAAGCTTGAAATATTCGAAGCAAAGAATGAAGAAAATGAAGATATGCTTGTAACCCGGAAGGAAGCAACGGCAATTTCGGTAAATGTAGGTCTGAGTGTCCTGCTGGCAGCGACAATCATCGTAATGTGGTTAATTTTCAGTCCGCTTGTCTTCAGATAAGCACGACATTAAAGGCGTTTAACCCGGTTAATCGATTTAATGGGGATATATTGACTTTTTCGATCCCTTATAGTAAAATCGGGGAAATCGGGATAAAAAAATAAAAAAAAGGAGATGTAAAATGAATCTCACCAAAACCCTGTCCCTCGTAGTCATGTGTATCTTTCTTATCGGCGCAATCGTAGGTTGCAATCCTCAGCCGGCACCCCAGACCCCGGCAGCTCCTCCGGCCGCTCCTCCGGCAGGCTCACCCGCCGCTCCCGCAGGATCACCCGCAGCAGCTCCCGCAGATGCAGACCTTCAGGCTGCAGCAACAGCTCTCTATGATAACGTATCAAAAGGCGACGTAGAAAAGCTCACCGGCGAAGTCATTAAGAAAGAAATCGTCGAGAAGATCAAAACCGCCAAATCACCTAATGAAGCTGGCGATATCGGATCAGTAGTTCTCGTAGCAGGTCTCGTTAAAGAGAAAAGAGCTGAAGTAGCTTTCAAAGACATTAAAGTCACCGTAAACAAAGTAGACGGCGACAAAGCTGAAGTTAAAGTCGAAGCCAAAGGCGCATTCAAAATGACCGTTGATGGCAAAGAGAAAACCTCAGAAGATACAATCGAAGACACACTTACCCTCGAAAAAGTAGATGGCAAGTGGAAAGTCGTCGATGTAAAAGGCAAAAAGAGCACAAACAGCGAAGTTAAGCCCGAAGGCGACGCTCCTAAAGCCGAAGGCGATGCCAAAGTAGAAGGCGAAGCACCCAAAGCTGAAGGCGAAAAAGCCGATGCACCCAAAACCGAAGGCGAAGCACCCAAAGCCGAAGGCGAAAAAGCTGAAACCAAGTAATTAAGCTTTAGAGCTAAACATATAAAAAAGCCTGCAACAGCGGGCTTTTTTAATTTTCTTTTAAAAAAATGAACATTTGAATAACATGACTGTTTAAAACAAAGAAGAAATAAACAAGGAGGACCAAAGATGAAAAAAATTCTCACAGCCATCACCCTGATTATGGTTTTCACCTTTAATGCAGTATGGGCGGACGAAAGCCACCTTGCTGCAGCAAGAGGAGATTTTGGAGAACTAATAAAAATTTCGAGAAGCACCCCCGAGCAGCTCAAGGCAAAAGACTCACACGGATGGACTCCCCTGCATTATGCAACAAATACTGACAATTACTGGCTTTGCAAATGGCTCACAGGTCAGGGGGCGGATGTTAATGCCAAAGAAAATAAAGGAAGAACTCCCCTCAGTATAGCAGTGGAAAAATCAAATCTTAGGCTGGTATGTCTTCTTCTGGATTTAAAAGCTGATACAAACATAAGTGACGAAGCCGGAGATACTCCGATTCTCATCTCAGCATGCGGAAAAGATTTTGAAATAGTATCGGTATTGCTTAAAAACGGAGCTGATATAAACAAAAAGAACAGAAAGGGAGAATCACCCCTAACCAGCGCTATAAGAAACGGAAATCTTTCGATGGTTAAATATCTTGTGGATAAAGGTGCAGATTATACTTCAGGAGATGCATCAGGAAGAACTCCTCTTTATCTTGCATATTCAAATGATAATCAGCCCATAATCAATTATCTCAAATCACTGAATGCTTCAATCACCGAACAGGAAATACACAAAGCCAGGTATTTTGGTTGTATGAATAACATAAAAAATATTGCTACAGCCCTTGAAATGTATTATATGGATAATAATAAGTATCCTGACAGGCTTGATTTATTAGTGCCGAACTATCTCCACTTTTTACCCACCTGCAAGGAAAGCGGAAAAAATACTTATTCTGAATCTTACAGGGTTATTGAAAACGGTAAAGATTACGAATTCTGCTGCAAGAGTAAAAATCATGAGCAAGCCGGTGTTCCTGAGGACTATCCCAAATATAAAGGCGCAAAGGGACTGATTATGCCAACTGCTCCAGTATCTTCCAGGCCTTTTTAATCACATCTTTTTCATTGATATAAGTAACAGTTTTATGAGCTTCGCCGGGAGTCATCCAGCGGACCATGTCCGCTTCATCGTCTCTCGGCTGAGCATTTTCTTCAAGTAAGGGCATAAGATAGAAAAATACAAACTTGTGATACAAAGTGTTATTCTCTTTCCAGTAAAAATGATAGTCTATCTCATCCAGTTTAATTTTAACTTCAGCTCTGTGGCCTGTTTCCTCGAGAACTTCCCTTACGGCGGTTTGTTCGGGTGATTCACCCTCCCCCACCCTGCCTTTTGGCAAAGCCCAGATTTTGAGGTTGTGTTTTGCAATCAGACAGATTTTATATTTATCTCCATCTTTCTTATAGACAACGCCGCCTGCAGAACGCTGAACATCAATGCCGGGTTTGGTTGGCTGATTTTTCAGCTCCTCAGGCTCAATTACAAAAGAAAGCGGAGATGAGGCGAATGCACCTTTTTGCTTGAATTTGTCAAGACCTTTAACCGCAAGTTCGTTAGCCTTGGTATTATCTTCGAATTTAATGAGATTTACTTTGAAATCCACTTTGGGGAAACGGGTTTTCATTACATTTTTCAATTGTTTCAGCAGAGGATCTCTCATCAGATAAATACCTTTAAGCTGCTGAACAAGGCCCTCACTGTCGGAGAAAATCTCAAATTCCCTGATATTTCTTTTTCTGAGTTCCCGCAATGACATAAGCAGAGCTTTTGAAAGCGCCTGATGTAAATCGGTGGTTTCCACATAGTCGGAAATACAGATAACATTTTTTTCATCACAGGGAATAATCAAAATACCGATACCACAGGCGGCGAGGCCCGGGTCGGTAACAGCATCGATAAAAACTCCATATTTCCCACATTCCATGCATTATACTCCTGATGCCGGCAGTTCACCGGATTCACCATTTACTTCATCTGATGAAGTCAGTGTATTTTCAGATTCTTTATTTTCCTTGTCATCCCTTGTGGTAAAGAGAAGGAAAACAATCATTCCAACTCCTACGCATATTGCAATATCAGCAACATTAAAAGTGGGCCATACCCTGAAATCTATAAAATCAATGACAGCTCCCTTAAATCTGAGTCTGTCAATCAGATTGCCGATTGTACCGCCAAGGAGTAAGCCAAGGGCTACCTGAATGGATTTAGGCATTTTGAGAATTTTGGGAATAAACACTATTCCGGCAAGACAAAGAATTATAGCCAGAAACACAAAAAAGAATGTATGCCCCGACATCATTCCAAATGCTCCGCCCTTATTGGTAACATATGTAAGATATAATATCTTGTCAATCACAGGCTTTGACTGTGATACTTTGAAATTGGCAAGAACTGCGCTTTTAGTCACCTGATCCAGAATTACACTGATAAGGGCTACAAGGATATAAATCATTAATACAAATCCACCTTTTTATTCACTAAGCTCAACTGTCCTCAGCGGAGATTCTGTTGACAACCTCGTTGCAGCTAAGGCATATTTCACCTTCAAGAAGATCAGGGAAAAGACTCCTGCATCTTTTGCATTTTTCCCCTTTAAAGTTATCTATTATAAAAAAGGTTCTCGGATAACTTGCAGAAGGCAAAGCATTTTTCGGTTCCCGTTCTTTCCATTCGTGAATCTCAACAACAGGCGCTCCGATAATTCTTCTGAACAGTTCAATATTCCAGCCAAGAGCTGAAAGAACATTGCCTGCTGTGTGTATGGATACTCTGGCTTCGGATATTCCGGAGATTTTTCCTGATTTTCTCAGTTTTTCTGCTTCCTCGAAAATCTGTCGTCTGAGTTCAAGGAAAATTTCCCATCTCGATTCTTCTGTTTCATCCATCCACACTGTTTCAGGCACACTGACAAACGAAAGCATCACAGACTGAGCTTCTCTCGTAAATGGTCGGTAAGACTGCCAAATTTCTTCCGCTGTAAACGAAATAAAAGGAGCAAGAATACAGGTAAGACTCTTCAATGTTTCATAAAGCGCAGTCTGGCTTGATCTGCGCTCCACACTGTCCTTTGAATGATAATACAGAATACTCTTGCTTATCACAAAATAAAACCGGCTTAAATCCTGTACACAGAAATTATGGAGTATTCTTACAACCTTATGGAACTGATAATTTTCAAAATGTTCAAGGCAATCCTTCACAATCCGGTCTTTTCTGTAAAGGAGCCATCTGTCCTGGGGAGCCATTTTCCCGGTTTCGATATAATCACTTTCCGGATCGAAATCTTCAATGTTGCCAAGAATAAATCGTGCGGTATTTCTGAATTTTCTATAGGCTTCCTGCGACTGCTCAAGGCTTTCCTCAGTAACGGAAATATCAGAAGCATAATCGGATGAGGCAATTAACAGACGGAGTATATCCGCCCCTCTTTCTGAAACAACCTCGATGGGATCGATATAGTTGCCCAGAGATTTATGCATGGATTTTCCTTCTTCATCAAGAACCCAACCATGGGTCAGAACTTCCCTGAAAGGTGCTTTTCCCCGTAAAGCCACTGAAGGCAGCAGCGAGGACTGGAACCACCCTCTGTGCTGATCGCTTCCTTCCACACACAAATCAACAGGAATGGAAATATCACTTCTGATTTTTGAAACCGCTTCAGCAGCAAGACCCGATTCAAACCACACATCAAAAATCTCATATGTTTTTTCAATATCGGTAGAATCGCAATAAGGACAGGTAAAACCGTCAGGAATGAATCGTTTCACATCACTGTCAAACCAGACTCCTGAACCTTCAACAGCAGTAATCTTTCTGAATTGTTCGATAATATGGCTGTCCAGTATCTCTCTTCCGCAATCCATACATTTTACAGCTGGAATCGGGATTCCCCATACCCTTTGCCTCGAAATACACCAGTCAGGCCTTTCGCGAAGCATATTCGATATACGATCCGCTCCCCAGTAAGGCTGCCACTTGACAACCTCCACCTGCTCCATTGCCTGTGCTCTCAGATTGTTTATATCAACTGCAATAAACCACTGACTGGCAGCTCTGCTTATTACAGGCTTTCTGCAGCGCCAGCAGTGGGCGTGGGAATTTTCAAAATCACCGGATTTCAGAAGCTTTCCGTTCTTTTTCAGGTATTCAAGCATTGCACCTTCAGCGCTGCTGTAGTGCATTCCCTTGAACAGACAGGCATCATCAAAAAGAATTCCATACTCATTTACCGGGACTTTTACAGGCAGATTGTATTTTACCGCAGCTTCATAATCTTCCCTTCCGAGGCCCGGTGCAATCTGAACGCACCCTGTTCCCTGATCCATTCTTACATATTCACCGGCAATAATCTGAAGCTCCCTGTCTGCAAAAGGATGAGTAACAGTATATGAAGCCAGCTCACTGCCTTTAAATGAACTTACGATGTTATAATCCTCAATACTGCACTGTTCCATTACATAATCAAGAAGAGGATCGGCCATAATAAGCCCTTCTCCGTTGATTTCCGCCAGACAGTAAATTTCATCGGGGTTTACGGCAACTGCAGCGCTTCCTGAAAGCGTCCAGGGGGCTGATGTCCATACAAGCAGAGAAACAGGCTTCATAAAGTCTGAAGCCAGCTTCAGGCTGTTTTTTAATTGAAATTTAACAAAAGCAAATGCTGATTTTTTATTTCTGTATTCTATCTCAGCCTCAGCAAGGGCTGTTTCGCAATCCGTACACCAGTAAACAGGCTTCAGGCCCCGGTATATGTAATTTTCATCTGCAAGCTTTCCGAATATCCGTATTACTTCCGATTCATATCCGGGATCGAGGGTCATATACGGATTTTCCCAATCGGCAAATACGCCGATTCTCTTAAACTGTTCTTTCTGTATTTCCGCATAGTGGAATGCAGTTTCAGCACATTTTTGGCGCAACTGGGTTGAAGTGGTGTTTTTTCTGTCGAGTTTGTGTGATTTTATTGTAAGAATCTCAGTAGGCAGCCCGTGGGCATCCCAGCCTGGAATAAAAGGCGCGGAAAATCCCCTCAGAGTTTTATATCTTACAATAATGTCTTTCAGAATTTTATTGAAAGTCTGCCCCATATGAATGGGACCGTTGGTGTAAGGGGGACCGTCAAGAAGCGTGAATTTTGTTTTTCCGTTTGAGGCACTCCGGACTTTTTTATATATCTGTTCTTTTTGCCAGAAATCAAGTATTTTACCTTCCATTTCAGGAAGATTTACTCTCATAGGAAAACTTGCCTGAGGAAGGTTTAGCGTATTTTTATACTCCAACTGGCGCCTCCTTATATTCCGGCATTCTCCAGCTTCAACTCTGCACGGCATTTTTTATGGTATTGTTCCAGAGAAAGCTTTTCTTCTCTTTTGAATGCCTGTTGTCTCTTCATCAGAAGTTCGAAATTAACCTTGTGGGCGTCAAAATCAGGACCGTCGGTGCAGGCAAAAAAGGTCTTTCCATCAACTTCAACCCTGCAGGCTCCGCACATTCCTGTTCCATCCACCATTACCGGATTAAGACTTATTACTGTCTTTATACCCTTTGCCCGCGTTGTATCGGCAACAACTTTCATCATAATTGTGGGACCAATGGCAAAAACCAGAGCTACATTTTCTGTTTCCGAATAAATGATACTGCCAAGTTCGTCGCTGACAAATCCTTTTCTTCCCATAGATCCGTCATCAGTACAAATCCTGAGATCATGGCAGACATTTCGTATTCTGTCATCCCAGAAAATCAGTTCCTTGTTTCGTGCGCCAATAATGCTTATAACCCTGTTGCCTGCTTCATAAAAGGCTCTTGAGATTGGAAAAAGGGGAGCGATTCCCAGACCGCCTCCAACAGTAACAACAGTGCCGATTTTTTCTATTTCTGTGGGATTTCCCAGAGGACCGACCACATCAAGAAGTTCATCTCCTGCAGAAAGTGTGCCGAGCTGAACTGAAGTCTTTCCTACTTCCTGAAAAATAAAGGTGACAGTTCCTCTTTCCCTGTCCCAGTCTGCCAGTGTGAGCGGGATTCTCTCGCCGGTTTCGTCAATTCTGAGAATTGCAAACTGTCCGGCAGAACCATGCCTTGCTATCATAGGTGCTTCAACAACGATAAGTTTGTTTTTTGGTGCTAAGGTTTTTGCTTCGAGAATTTTGTATGGCATAGCCGTCACTCTTTCACTGCAAATAAAATTAACCGGATGAAGTCATCCGGATTTTTACCAGTTTCCACAAGGAAAAACTACTGGGCTACTATTCTCTGTACCTGGCTTTTAACCTGTTCAACGATTGTGTTTTTAACCGCAGCCTTCGAATCTTCCCCGAGCTGGTTATAGATGTAATAAAGGAGTACGCCGGTGGCTGCTCCGAGGAGAGCAACGCCGAGGACCTTTTCTGCAGTATAGGGGTTGGATTTCTTTACCATTTCGGTTTCCATGGTTTCGATTTCGTGAGCCATCGTATCATCTCCAAAAGGTATTATATTTACATCTTCTGTAAAATCAGGAACCTCATTGAGTTTTTCAATCAATACCGATATATTCCTTCGATATTGCTGAGCTATCTTTTTAATTCCTGCAAAAAGTGTATCCAACAACAGCAAAGCCCGGTCTTCATCCCGGGCTTCCATTTCAGATGGAAGGCAGAAATATGTATATCCATCTTCCTGTTCCAATCCGGCTTTCAATTCAAGAATTTCTTCTATGCCGAGGATAGTAGTCAGCACCAGCGCTGAAACAGCGGAGCAGACTATATCGTCCCCTTTTTGCGCATATCGGGCATGTCCGGATATTTCGAAAGCCCATACCCGATTGTCATCATTTAAATAGAAGACTGCTTCTATCATTACTCAGCTATGATTTCAACAACCTTAAGCTGTGTGTAGGGCTGTCTGTGACCGGTTTTGACCCGGACTCTCTTTTTGGGTTTGTATTTGAAGATGACGACCTTTTTGTGTTTGTCCTGCTCCATAACGGAAGCTTTAATACGGGCGTTTTTCACATAGGGGGCGCCGACCTTAATCTCTCCCATTTTCTCGACCATCAGTACATTGGGGAGGATAACCTCTTCGCCAACTTTAGCTTCGAGCTTCTCAACTTTAATGGTGGACTGGGGCTCAACTTTATACTGTTTTCCACCAGTTTCAACGATTGCGTACATTCCGATGTCACTGCCTTTCCGTATTCGATAAATGCCTTGATAGTTTAGCACAGCATATCTTGTTCTGTCAACAAGAATCTAAAAATGCATGTTAAATTACATGTTAAATTGCCTAATCCAAAAGGATCAGGATCCGTTATTGCAGAACATTGTATCATGGATCATACAAAAAAGTCAAAAGAATCCTTCGAAGAAATCGTGGTAAAAATCCTCCTCCCTTTCAGGGAAGAACTGAAGCGCGGATGCAAAAACGACGCTGTTATAGGGGGATTTGATACCTATGTAAAAAACTGGCTTGATTTATCCATTGTAAAAGCACCGCCGAAAAACCGGCTCAATAGTGTTCTGCTCCTTATAAAACAGAAGTTTTACCAATATTCAGGCTCCCTGCCCTCAAAAAGAGCGGAAATTTTAAAAATTACATACCCTGTGCTAAATCATATCAGGGAAAATCCGGCAAATCCCGATATTGAAAAAATGCTATCCGGACTAACGGGCAAAAGCGCAGAATCCCCCTCCGCTTTGACGGAAATCAAACCTGATTATCAAAATCAGACTGATATAAAAAAACGGACTGCAAACAAATTGTCAGCCAAAACCAACAGGATTGCACTTACCGATTCGGTTAAAGTTCTTACGGGAATCGGAGTACAGACGGCATCGGCTCTTGAAAAACTGGATATAAAAACCCTTGAGGACCTCATATTTAACATCCCAAGGGAATATCAGGACAGAAATGCAATCTCTGGGCTTGATAAAATTGAACCGGATAAATTTCAGGCAATTACAGGAACACTGGGGACCGTCATGCGGAAAAACATCCGTCACGGGCTTAATCTTGTAAAAACCGCCCTTTATGACGAAAACGGATCAATTTCACTTATCTGGTTCAACCAGCCATATATTTTCAACCAGCTCAAAAAAGGGAAAAAATATCTGGTGATGGGAAAAGTTGAACAGAAATATGGCGAAGTTCAAATCAGCAATCCTGAGATGGAAGAACTTGGCTCGGAGCCTCCGGCACCCCGTGACGGAATGCTCAGCCCGGTTTACCGTCTTACTGAGGGTATTGGTCAGAAACTGATGGGAAAAATGACTGATTCCTGTCTTAATAAATATCTGGATCTCGTGGAGGAAATTTTTCCGGACGATTTCAGAAAAAAGTTAAATCTCATGCATATAAGGGATGCGCTGAAAGCAATACATCATCCCAAAGATCAGCAGGAAGTAGAACAGGCAAGATTACGACTTGTTTTTGAAGAAGCATTTCTAATGCAGCTTTCCCTTGCCATACAAAGAAGAAAGAGAAGAACAGGGGCAAAAAAAATAAAATACAATCATTCCCCTGCTTTTATGCGGGACTTTGAACAATCTATAAGCTTCAGCCTCACTGACGCACAGAGGAGAGTGATAGAAGAAATTCTTGGAGATATGCATTCACCTGAGCCTATGAACAGACTGCTTCAGGGAGATGTGGGATCCGGAAAAACGATTGTATGCGTTTATTTTTCCCTTCTTGCTGCAAAATCCGGCTATCAGTCCGTTATTATGGCGCCGACGGAAATTCTTGCGGAACAGCATTACTACAGGTTCAGGGAGATCCTTGATAAATTCGGGGTCAGTGTTGCTCTGATTACCGGAAGCACCCCTGCTGCTGAAAAAGAAGTGATAAAACAGAATTTAAGAACCGGCACCATCGATGTGGCAATAGGAACGCATGCGCTTATTCAGGAAGATGTGGGTTTTGCAAATCCTGCATTTGCGGTTATCGATGAGCAGCACAGATTCGGAGTAATGCAGAGGACAATTCTGAAAGAAAAAGGTATGGGGGCGGATTTCCTTTTTACAACAGCAACCCCCATTCCCCGATCATTATGCCTTACAATCTACGGAGAACTTGATGTCTCACTTCTTGATGAAATTCCACCGGGAAGACAGAAAATCAAAACTCTGTATGTAACAGGCAATGAGAAAAAGCAGGTATATTCCTTTATTAAAAAGGAGCTTGAAAAGGACGGACAGGCATATGTAATATGCCCTGTAATTGAAGAATCGGAGAAGCTGGAGCTTACCCCCCTGACCCAGGAATTTGAGCTGATACGGAAAGAATTTGACGGAATACCTGTGGCAATGCTGCATGGTAAAATGAGAGGAGATGAGAAGGAGAAGATCATGAAAGACTTCTCCGCAGGAAAATATAAAATTCTGGTTTCAACAACTGTTGTTGAGGTGGGAGTAGATGTCCCAAACGCAACGGTTATGGCTGTTCTGGATGCACAGAGATTTGGTTTGGGTCAATTGCATCAGTTAAGAGGAAGAATCGGCAGAGGTGTAAAACCTTCCATATGTATTCTTGTGTCAGGAGAGGAATCATCACCTGAATCATCGGAAAGACTTACCATAATGACAAAAATGGATTCAGGTTTTGATATAGCCGAGGCAGATTTAAAAATCAGAGGTCCTGGTGATATATCAGGCTTCAAGCAGTCAGGAATGCCCGATTTTCGTTTTATTGACCTTGTGAAAGATTACAGGATAATTCAAAAAGCAAGGGAAGAAGCATTTTATACTGAAAAGCAGGATCCTGACCTGGGGAACAAAGAATATATAAGGATAAAAGAAAAGATAAGATCAAAATACCGGTCTATCTGGGACATAATTCATTGAATGAGGTGCAAAATGAAAGTAATTGCCGGGAAATTCAAGGGAAAGACCCTTAACTTCCGTGAACGGCAGGGTTTGAGACCCACGTCTCAGAAAGTAAAGGAAGCTATGTTCTCAATTATCGGGGATATGGTGGAAGATGCCAACGTTCTGGATTTATTCTGTGGATATGGAGGCCTGGGAATAGAAGCTATCAGCAGAGGGGCGAAGTTCGTACATTTTGTGGATGTTGATCCTCAGGCGCTGAAGCAGGTAGCTCATTTTCTCGGAGTTTTGGGAGTAGAGAATCAAGGCTCTACGGTTAAACGTGATTTTATCAAGGCACTAAAGCACCTTGATGAAAATTCGCTGGAAATTATTGTAATGGATCCCCCATACAATGCAAATTTCGAGGAAAAAGCGATACTGACCATTGAAAAGTACAACCTTTTAAAACCTGATGGAATAATTATGGTTGAGCACTCTTCAGACAATACTCTTCCCGACAAGATCGGCAAGTATGTTAAGTTTAAGGTGAAAGAATACGGAGATACTGCTTTGAGTGTTTACAGACAGGAAGGCAGTCTGGCAGGAAATTCCGTAGTTAACCATGAAGGTGAAGCTGAAGCTGAAACTGTTTCAGAAAGTGAAGAACAGTAGTCAGATTTTTTAATAGACATTTTTCATTCCGAATGTAAAAAGAGATTACCGCTGGTAATCTCTTTTTTTTATACCTTTTACCTTACTAAAACCTATTCGAACATCAAACCTCTTGTAGGAGCATACTGGGGGAATCCAGCTTTTACCGATTTAATAATCAGGTGATGGATACCGTTGCAATTAAGTGTGAAATTATGATAATCCGATGTGTCAACAGTATATCCATACTGGCTGTTATTACTGGGACATCTGGGTTCCGGCTGCATGTACGGAGGATTGCCTGACGAGGCTTTAAAAATGTTATCGCGGAATTCTGCAGATGACTGTGGATAACCGCCCTTATCGGTATGATAAATCTCAAGAGCCGATGCCATATTCCTCTCGTTGGCCTGACAGTTTGTAAACTGGGCCTGATAACGTCCTTTAACCATGTGAGGAAGAATAATAGTAGTGAGGATACCTATGATGACGATTACAATCATAAGCTCGATAAGAGTATAACCTTTTTTCTCCCTGCGGTTTTCTTTCATGTAAGTACCTCCCTTCTTGAAAAATAATATTTATGTTTATTGCAAACATTCGGATTAATTTATCTCCTGATCTTTTTATACCCAAATGTTTGACTTTTCCGACAAGTAAGGAAACAAAAAATTACCGGGGGACTTCCACACGGGCGAGTATCTCTCTGATTATTTCATCAGGTGAAATACCTTCTATTTCCGCTTCAGGGCGAAGGATAAGTCTGTGTCTGAAAACGGGATAAGCGGATTCCTTCACATCATCAGGTATCACATAATTCCTGCCCCTGACGACAGCTCTTGTTTTTGAAGCCAGCAGAAGAGCCACTATACCCCTGGGGCTGACTCCAAGGCTTACATTGCCGTTTTTCCGGGTCTGTTCGCCTATTTTTACAATATAATCAAATATCTCTTCACGAACTGCTGTTTTCCGGATTTCTTCCCTTACCTCTTTCAGAAAATCCTGATAATTTATCTTATTGAAAGGTATCTTTTCAAGATGCCTCGGATCAAATCCGTTGTGATACGCTTTCAGTATCTGCAATTCCTGTTCCCTTACCGGATAATCAACAAGAATTTTGAACATGAATCTGTCCATCTGAGCTTCCGGCAGGGGGTATGTTCCTTCAAATTCGATGGGGTTCTGGGTGGCAAAAACAACGAAAAGATCGGAAAGGGGAAGCCTCTCTCCTTCGATGGTAACCTGAAATTCTTCCATAGCTTCCAGAAGAGCGGACTGGGTTTTGGGTGAAGTTCTGTTTATTTCGTCAGCCAGAAGCAGATTTGTAAAAATCGGTCCTTTTTTGAGATAGAACTCACTGGTTTTCATGTCATATACATGAGTTCCCACCACATCGGAGGGCATCATGTCAGGAGTGAACTGAATTCTTTCAAATCTCCCCGCTATAATGTTTGAAAGGGTTTTTATCATAAGAGTTTTTGCAGTTCCCGGAACACCTTCAAGGAGAACATGTCCTGAAGAGAAAAGGGCTATCAGGATATCTTCAAGCACATTATCCTGTCCTACAATAACCCTGTTTAATTCATTAAAAAGTGATAAAAAAACTTTGCCTGTTTTTGTTTCCGACTCCGGTCTGCCAACCGGTCTAACACCCTGCTGATCCAATTGGTGTCTCCTCTCAGGATAAAATACTGTTGCTAATCCTGTCAGATTCCCCATAAATTCTGACAAGTTCAACCTCTGTGAGATCTTTTCCAACTCTGGCTTTGTGAATTTTTTCAAGATATGAAGTCATAATTCCTTCATCTATGAGGTTTGAATAGCGAATATTTTCAAGCATCTTTTTGTCCGGAGTTTCAGGAGTTATCCTGCAGGGACCTGCTATTTTTCTCTTAAGCCCCCTGAGGCAGTTTTCCACAACAAACCCTGAAGCTCCTGCCCTCTGGAATAATCCTGACAGTGAGCGGACATATTCCGTGGAGGTTCTCAGAACTTCCGCTTCATAACGGCGTGGTTTTCCAAAGCGTTTCATCGCAGCAATGTAGAAAACAACGATCATTAGGCAAACCTGAGCAATAACCGCCCAGACCACAGGAGAAAGCTCCATTTTTCCGCCATAATTAATTATGCCATGGAGTGATTCATCAAAAGCGACATCTTCACAACCGAGGTGTCCCATAAGATTATTTATCAGAATTATATTGTCATCTTTATTAATTTTCGCATTTGCAAAAACATCAGGAAGTGAAAAGACAACAATCTCTCCCCCATTATCATAGCTGATTGAAGCGGCTATTACCCCATATTCGTCTTCAAGCAGGGTTTTGTAGTATCTTTTGTCCACTGTAAGACGGGCTTTTATACCGGTATCAACTTTTTTTACACCACCGGACAGACTGCCTTTGAACACAGAATTTTTAATATCCTGGGGGTAAAAAACCTTTACATTGAGATTTTCGAGAATCTTATTGTTTTCATCTGCAGCTATAAGGATTTTATTACCCTTATTTGCATAATCGACGAGCTTAGTGGAATCATCATCCTTTACAAATGTCGAATAAGGATTAAGAATAAGAAATCCCCTGAATTCCGATTTTGCCAGATTTTCCAGAGGGTTTGCAAATCTTTCCGCCTTATAGCCTATTTTGGAAAGCAGAAGATAAAAAGCTTTATGTCCTTTTACTCCAGTATCATAGGTGGTAGGCTTGCTTATAGCTCCCTGGCTTCTGCCAAAAACAGCCGCCTGCATAATTACCACTGCAATAATGAGCAGCAGCACAATGATTCCGCCAAAGAGATATTTTCTGTTCAAATCTTTTCAACCTCTTTCCGGCAGAATTCGTAGTATTTTCTGAATTCATTAAAATCTTCCGGGTTGCAGGGATTGAGGGCATAAACCTTATCTTCAAAGATACCGTTGAGACCGCAGAAGCTTGCGAAAAAGTTTTCCGGACTTCTCCCTCTCAACAGGTTTTCAGTTTCCCTGTTTGTGCGGGACGGGTTGTATTCAATAACTCCCTGCAGGTTGAGACAAAGCAGAAGTGAAACATAAAGCTGCCGCATAGCCTGAACAAAATCCCCAGCTTCTGCTGCAGTCAGCCCCTGCTTCTCCCTTACATCGGGGTTAATAGACTCAGCATGTTCTTCATCTCCATGTGATTTGAGCCTGCTGCCTGAGATTTTTCTCCTCACCATAATCACAACATAGGCAATAATTCCGGTGAGCAGTAACCCCAGAAAAATATATAGGATTTCCGGACGCGAAACTATGAATTTGCTGATAAATTCGAGCACAGAGAAGAGAGCTCCAATAACTTTTCTGACAATCTCGTTATTTCCCAGACTTTCAATTAGTTTTTGAAGCATGCCTTTATTCTGAGGTAAAAGGCCGCTGAACTGCCTCTGAGACAGAATGGAATCCAGCGATTGCCTTATTTTCTCAGGATTATCCTCTATAGCTGCAGCAAACAGAAAAGAACCTATCATAATTCACTTCCGTTTATTCTTCATCCTGATCTCCGGTCGGTTCCCGTTTTTCAGTATCAAATACCGCTTCATCCTGCTGCTGGTAATTATACTGTCCGCTGTTGTAGTAGTTGTGTTTTTTCCTGAATCTCCTTACAAAATCGGGAAAATACTCATCACAGATTTTATCGATTCTATCGGAGATAGCATCAAACCCATCTTTGTTTTCAGCAGAAACAGGAATACCATCGGGAACGACTTCAAGAACATCATCTATTTGGCTCTGACTGACAAGATCAATCTTGTTAAGGGCAATAATGGTGGGTTTATTATCACAGGCAAGTTCCTCAAGGGTCTGCTCGGTTATTTCCCTGTGTTCCTGCCAGAGTTCATGTGAAATATCTATAACATGAATAACAATATCAGATTCCTCAACCTCCTCAAGGGTTGCTCTGAAAGCGACCGCGAGCTGGTGTGGAAGGTATCTGATAAAGCCTACCGTATCCACCATGAGGATATCAATTCCCGCATCGGTTCTGAACTTTCCGACGGTAGGATCAAGGGTGGCAAAAAGTTTATCTTCCACAAGAGCTTTTCTCTTTGTAAGGTTGTTTAACAGGGTTGATTTTCCGGCATTAGTGTAACCCACAATAGCCACATTGAGAAAGCCTTTGTTGTGCCGGCTCTGACGAAGCAAATCACGATGTGATCTTACTTTATTCAGTTCTTTTTCAAGGGTATGAATTCGTCTGAGCACATGCCTTCTGTCGGTTTCAAGCATGGTTTCGCCGGGACCTCTGGTTCCGATACCGCCTCCAAGACGGGACAAAACAGTTCCCAGGCCTGCAAGTCTTGGCAGCAGGTAATTAAGCAGGGCTAATTCCACCTGCATTTTTCCTTCCCTGCTTCTGGCTCTCTGGGCAAAAATATCAAGTATAAGAGCCTGCCGGTCCACAACTTTCACTTTCAGGGCTTCCCCGAGATTTCTCTGCTGGGAAGGTCTCAGATTGTTAAGAAAGATTACCAGATCAGGCTTATGCTCATCTACGGCAGCTTTGATTTCATCCACTTTGCCTTTACCAACAAAAGTGGAGGAATCAGGTTTAGCTCTTTTCTGGACGAAGGTTTCGATAATTCTTGACTTTGCAGTGCTGCAAAGCTGGTACATTTCATCAAGGAGATCATCGAATATCTCGCTCTCTTCATCAGTCTCAACTGCAACAAGTATGGCAGTTTCAAGTTTTTTTCGCCGTTTAAGTTTTAGTAATTCCGGTTCAATATGGTCAGAAATTAAAAATCACATCCTCAGAAAATTTACCCCAAAGGGGCTCCGCAATTGGAACAAAAAACATCATCATTGTCTTTTGCCGTTCCGCAGACACCACAAAAAACAGATGGCTTTTCGCTTTGATTCTTCCCTGTTTCTTTTATTTCCTTCATTAAGTTTTCCACATTTTCGCCGCAGAAGCCGCAGTATTTGGTGCCGTCATCAAGGTTGGCTCCACAGCGGCATTGCAGAGGGACATGTGTAAACGATTCCGTAATTCTGCTTTTTGCATCATCCACTATTTCTCTTATTTTATCTTTATTCAGTTTAATTTCATCATCTGTTTCCCTGAGCTGGATAACAAAAAAATTAAGCCCCGTTTCTTCGGTTTTGCCGGAAAGCTTTAGTTTGTAGTATTCCCTGCCCAGTTCCTGAAGCAGGTGGTTTTTCTGCTTTTCCAGCATCCATATCTGGGCTTTTATACCGGCAATATCCAAAGCTTCTTTCGAACGGTTGCCTGCGTCTATTAATGATTTAGTAACTTTTTCCTTAAATTTTCCAAGTATCGACATATTAAAAGTGGGGCTGAATAACAGCCCCACATTCACCACGCTTATTTAGATTTTGGATCCTTTTTTTCGTCCTTTTTCTCTTCCTTCTTAACCTCTTTTGCAGGTTCTTTGGGAGTTTCCTTAGGAGCGTCCTTTTTTACTTCCTTTTCAGCGGGCTTATCGCCTTTTGAAGGTTCGGTTTTTCCCGGCTCTCCGGCTTTTGCATCAGGTGATGCTGTTTTTGCCGGTTCTGCCTTGCTTCCCGAAGGTTCGGGGGAAGGTGCGCCGGTGGGGCTTACTCCGGGGGAAGGGCTGCCTGTGGGGGTGGCTCCCGGTGAAGCTGATGCATCGGGTGAAGGATAACCTTCAGGTGATCCGGTGGGTGTGGGAGTTTCTTCCACTTCTGCCGGAACCTGGGATGCATTTTCTATCATCTTTTTGAATTTTGATGAATAGAGGGGATAGCCTTTTTCAATACCCAGTGATTTGAAATACTCACCCTGACAAACGAGAGTGAACGAATCTTTGTTGTCAGAAACTGTGTATCCCATACTGAAAGTATCATCGAGAGCTGCCGGGTTAAGGGGAATCTGGGTCAGATATTCGGGAATAAGCCATGACAGTTTATCCGGATATTTGCCTTCGTGATTTCCACCGTATCTTGCGAGAGAAGCGGTGATTTTATCAAGTGCATCAACAACCATTCTGTACTGGCACTGAACTCTGCTGTTGATATTGTCGGGGTTTGCAATAATTTTGGAATATGAAAGCAACGCCATACCAAGAGGCAGTTTTACCTCATCTGGTCTTTTATCCGGCGGCGGCGGCGGAGGTGCTTCTCCGGGCGGCGGCGGCGGTGCGTTGGGATCCTTGGGGGTTTCCGGAACTTCCACTTTCCAGATACTGGCGAGTTTTGTGAAAGCATTGGTAAGGGTAACCACTTCAAGAGGTGAAGACTCTATATCAATATACCAGCGGCCTCCTCTGAGAGCCAGATTATAGTCGTCTTCTTCAGTCTTTGTGCCTGTACCGAACTGGCAGACTTCTTTGACTTTTACTCTTGCGGTATCCTTGGAGATTGATTTAACCTCAATAATTTCAAAACCGTTAAGTTTCCAGACAGCCCTTGCATATTTGGCGCCGGGTGTCTGCATATCGCCTATGGTTGAATAAGCGGGGAAGTTTTCAGGCATTCCCACTGCTTCAAAGGTTTTACCTTTTACAAATACTGTAAAATTGCTTGTGTTTGAATCATATTCATAACCGAACTCTCCGCCCCCTTCAACTGCCGGCAGCGCTTTAATTGTAACCGGTGCAAGGGTTGCGAGATCCTGAGGGTATTTACCATTGATTCTGCGGTATTCTTTTACGGCATCAGCTATAATCTTCAGGCTTCCAAGAGTTTTGATAAAGTTACTGTTAACCGGAAGGGGTGGTGGTACCTGTGCCATAAACTCAACAAACTGGTTTTCCTGTTCGGGTGAAAGGGCTGTTCCGGTAGCAATTTCAAGAGCTTTCGAATACTTGCCTTCTTTAATTGCACCCAGATAATCACTGACTACCTGACGGGCAGCTTTTTCCCTGTCTCCGCCCTGAACATTCATAACAACAAAATAGGCTCCCACTAAGATAACAAGCAAAAGAGGTATGAGCAGAAGTTTCATGTCAAGAGGTTTTACCTTCCTGACTTCTACCTTCGGTTTGTCATCCTCTACCTCCGTTTCCTTTATTTCTACAAGGGGATTGCCGCACTTGTCACAAAACTGTGAATCATCATCATTCTCAGTCTTGCACAATTCGCAAATTCTGGACATTTCGCTCCTCCTTATTAATTATCATATTTCCATATCACTGGAAAAAAGTACGATTTCCGAAGCACCCTTATCTTTTAAGGGACGAATTACCACTGATTCTATTTTACCGTTTCCCAGAACCATATCAGCTCCGGACATAATATAAACATCATCTCCATCTACAGTCATTACCGGATTTGGCAACTGTGTAAGATAAAACTCCGCTATCGCTCCAACCTTATCTCCGGATTCGAAAACAACGCTTTTTACATTTGTTTTTACATCATTAAACTTTGTGAAAGTTCCTTCGTAGGTTTTCACTTCTTTAGCACCAGGGTAAAACTGACAGTAAAATTCTGTCTGCTCTGCAGGTGCTGCTTCTTTCAGGTCACTTATCTTTGTATCCTTTGTGAAAGGATTATCCTTACCTTCAACAACGGTTACACCCTCAGGAAGGGTGTTTGTTGCTTCAGGCTCCGGTGTTTTATCAGGGTTGGGATCAGACTGATTCTGTGATGTGCTGCTCCCTTGTTTTGCAGGCTGTGTGTTTGCCTGACATCCTGATAAAATGACAAATAAAACCAAAGAACATACTAAGATTGTCAGTAGTTTGCTATTTCTGCATCCGATTAATTCCGAAACCATCAGGTAAAACCTCAAGAAAAATAATACGCCGGAGTATAATTTCTATCATTCCGGTTTTTTATCCTTCTCTGCAACTATCGTAAAAACCTCCATAGGTTTGCTTTTTCCTTTAAGTTCCACAAAACCAAGGCTTCTTATTTCAAAATAGTCCCCGATTGCTTCTTTCGTCGGTTCGGAAATAATTATGGAAGAACCGAGAATTTTACTCTGGGACTGCAATCTCGAAGCTACATTTGTAGTGTCGCCGATGGCGGAATACTGCAAGGCTCCTTCAGCTCCTACAATACCAAGGGCTGCAATACCGGTGCATATTCCCACTCCGATTTCAAAAGACTCCCGGCTTTCGATTTTCCATTTTTCACGAAGGCGCTGCAGAGCTTTATCCATATCATACGCTGCTTTGCAGGCGCATATAGCATGATCGGCTCTTTCGATAGGCGCTCCGAATACCACCATCTGGGCATCACCCTGATAATCAAACACCCTGCCGTCATGTCTGTGGAAAATCTTTACCATTTCGCCATGATATTCGTTCAGAAGGTTCATTACCTCCGCAGGTTTCATTTTTTCGGAAAGAGTTGTATAACCCCGGATATCTGAAAACAGGATGGAAACTTCCTTTTCCACACCGCCCATTTTGGTATGAATATCGGAAGACACCATTTTATCCACAACTTCTTTAGCAACAAACTGGCCAAAGAGCTTTCTCGTTCTGAAGAACTGAATGGCGCTGACTATGAGAGTGCCTGCAAAGATAACTGCAATAGGCGATACAAGATTGTACCAGAATCCGTTTTTAAACATAAAAAGGTTGAGGCTTATATGAATACCCGCAATCAATATTGATACTGCAAAGAGTTTAACAACATTTACCATTCTTGAAAGAAAAAGCCCGTAAACCAGAGCAAGAACCAAAATCAGAATCAGATTGACAGCCTGCCCGGCTTCCGTAACATAATCCCCTCTGACAAGGGTGTTAAAAATATTGGCGTGAATTACGGATCCGTACATTTTGCCCACTGCAGGAACCGGAAAATCGTCCATCATACCGGGAGTGCCTGCTCCCACATAGAGAACAACTCCTGTCAGATCCGGGGTTCTTTCGGGATCCATAAATTTGAAAAAGCTTCTTGATGGAAAACTCTGGACTGTTTTTCCCTTTTTTGGAATATAATAATCAATAAGTATGGCATAATCGGGGTCAGTTTTTATTACCACATCCCCTACTGTTATCTTGCTTTCGCCATAAACAATTTTATCCACCGGCACGCCTTTATATCGGGCATAAGCTGCAAGATCAAGTGATGGGAAAATCCGGCCGTTGTAGCTAATAGCAAGTTTTGCCTTTCTGATTGTATTATCAGAGTCAACAATATAATCAATAAAACCTTCTGCTGCAGCTACTTTTCTCAGTGATTCAACAGGAAAAACCGGCGCTGATTCGATTAAGCTCTTTTCACCGAAACAAAATGGCAGAACCACATCAAATCCAGCTTCTTTAATGGCTTTGGCAAAAGAACTATCTGAAGGTTTAGGTTCCTGATACAGAATGTCGAAAACCAGAAGTTTCGGATTTTTCTGCTTAATGGAATTAATCAGATCTGCATAGGTTTTTCTATCCCAGGGGAATGCACCCAGTTCATCAAGGCTCGCCTGATCTATTGAAATCGCCCTTGTTTTGTCGTTAAACACTGAACCTCTGTATTTCTCAAGCCTCCAGTCATAAGTTTTCAGCTCAAGGTTACTTATTGTGGGAAGGTAAAAGAAAAGCAGGCTCAATACAAGGATAAGCCCTGTTGCTATCAGAGAATGTCCGGAAAAAACATCTTTAATTTTCATTGCACTACTTCAATCCTGAATTTATTTATTGCACGGGCTCCTGAATATTCCGTATTATCAGCAAGAGGAATCACAGTCCAGTAATACACCTTATCTCCGGTAAAACAGGCTGAAGCATCCTCTGCCAGGTAAAACGGATCCTCAGTTTCACAACTGAGCACCGGATTATTCATTTCCTTATTATCAGCAACCAGAAGCCTGTATTTTTCGGCATAAAGCACAGGAGTCCAGTTAAAGCATATCTGACGGTCTCCCGGAGCAATATCGCCAATGGGATAAAGCCCTTTTACACCAAGCATTTTATATCCGGCCATAGTAAATTTCGCCGGCTTTGAGGGTAATCCCGCTAAATTTTGTTCATCAGCCATAGGAATAACTATCCAGAAATATGACTGTCCGGGTTTGAGGGAGCGTGCCCATGACGGGTATTCAAGCTGAGTTTTATCAGTGTGGGCAACCATCTGAAAAATCGGATCATCCTGATCTTTTTTGAACGGATTGCGGGCAACAACAACCTGATATGAAGCTGCGCCTTCCACTTTATCCCATGCAAGCATAGGATAATAAGTATCAACTTTCGTTCTGTTCGGAGTTAAGCCTGTCACTCTGGCTCCCTGATTTCCTGAAGCTTTGCCTCTGCGCATCTTATTATGAGGCTTCACGGGACGATCAGGTTTATCATCCTGATTGGGGTTATCAACCTGATTAGGTTTATCATTATCAATTTTAACCGGTCTTTTCGGTCTGACGGGCAGAGAGGAATTATCTGGTTTTTGTATTTTTGTCTGAATCCCTGACCTTGCGGGTTTTGTTGTCCCGTGGGTTCCCGGATTTTTGGGATTCTGATTCTGCATTTTTCTGATAAATTTGCCGGGGTTGTCAATTACGCTGCGGAATCTTGATGCCATAGCTTTTGCACGCTCAGGGTCACTGCCTTTGAGGTGTCTGTATTGAGCTGCAAACACCGCAAGGGTTCTCTGTATTCCGGGATTAAGATTGTGATGTCTGTTGTTCATCAGTTCTCTTAATTTTTTAACATCCCCCATTCTCTTCAACGCTTTTTGCCCTCTTTTCAGGGAAACTTCCTCACCGGGTTTTATCATGATTTTTTCACCGGCTTGCGTTGTAAAATCCACTGAACCTTCGAGAAGGGTTATTGTTTCTTCCCCTGTATCCCCGTTTTTTTCTATAATAAATTCTGTCCCCTTAACGCCCATTACACCGTTTCCGGTGTCAACTTTGAGATTATTGTTTTTGCCTTCCATTTTTCCCCAGACGGAGCCGCTTTTGACGGACATTTTCTGCACGCCCGCAGCCTGTCCGCATTCCGCCACATTGCTGGAGGTAATAATTTCTATACAGGTATTCTTACCCAGAGCAACCTGGCTTCCGTTCAGAAACTCGATACAGGCTACAGTGCTGTTGTCTGTGGTGAGAATGTCTTTCAGATAATCCGCCATATTGACTCTGCCCGCAATCGGATTCTGGCAGTTGGATCTTTTAATGGTAAGGTTGTTTCCCTGTATGGATACTATATCAGCCACATAAACAAGACCGGACTGTTTCGCCTTGCTGTCCGCAGCCTGCACTCCTGAATCCGGTATAAAAATACAGGTGCAGATTAAAGCGGCAACAATCATCACTGAAAAGAGAATACGCCGGAAAATCATTTTTGAACACATAATTATCCCCCCGATTATTTATAAAATAGACAAAAGCAGCGATTCCGGGTGATTTCAGCAAAATTCCCGAAAGACCCAAACATCCGTTCAGGTCTTTCAGGATTTGACTTTCGTTTGATCCGTTTGTTTGATCAGTTTTCTGATCCTTATTTGGCTTTGAAGTGGTTTACAACACTGTTTATTGAAGGAACGCCGTTTTCACCGGCAACAGGTGTAACTTTCCAGAAATAATCCTTTCCTGATGAAAAATACTGGGAAGCATTATCCAGAACCAGGAAATTTGAGTCCACTTCTTTCGATACAATCGGGCTTTCCATTGACTGTTTGTTAGATACTTCAACCTTGTATTTTGTTACGCCGGAAACAGGAGTCCAGTCGAACACCATTTCTCCTGATGAGGGCTTTACATCGCCTGTGGGATAAAGTCCCTTGATTCCGAGAGTCTGATAATCAGCCATTGTGATCTTTATTGGATCACTTGAAGGAGCTATGGGTTTTCCGTCCTCACCGAGTGGAATCACTGACCAGTAATAATCCATACCGGGTTTCAGTGCTCTTGCATAATCAGGATATACAAGTTCGTTATTTTCTGTTTTGGCATACATATAGAACTGGGGGTCTTTTGCATCTTTCTCCAGAGGGTTTCTTGTCATAACAACTCTGTAGGACTTTGCTTTTTCCACTTTGTCCCATGTGAATTTGGGATAATAAGTGCTGAGAGTCTGATTGGCGGGCTGAAGATTTTTAGGAGCTTCAGGTTTCTTTTCCTCCTGCTGTCCACCACCGCCGCCAAAGATATTGGGGACTGAAATACCGGTTCTGCTGCCGATTTCAGATGAAATTCTGTCTTTGAGATATGATTCGGGATTATCAACCACACTGAGGGTGTCGTTGGCTATGCTGAGAGCATTGCTTACTTCTGCATTCATCGAACCCATAAGCTGGGCTGAGAAAACACCGATAATCATCTGAGCTGCGGGGTCGAGGTTGGGAAAACGGAGATTGAGTGCATCTCTGAGAGCCTTGATATCTTCATTTTTGACCTGAACGGTATTATTTCCGGAAACTGTTGCTTCCTGTCCGGGATTGAGAGTTTCTGTTTTTCCGCCGGATTCATATTCAACCCTGCCTTCAAGAACTGTTACTTTTTCAGTGTTCTGGGCGGGGTCCGATTCGATAATGAACTCTGTTCCTTTTACACCAAGGACGCCTTTGCCGGTCTGAACTTTGAGGTCATTTCCCGTTCCTCTGATTTTAGCCCATGCAGTGCCGTTTTTAACTATCATTTTTGATACTTTTTCGGCCTGGGGCGAAGTTTCGGAAACCTGACTTGATGTAATAATTTCAACAGCGGTATTCTTATTGAGTGCAACCTGGCTTCCATTGAGGAATTCGATACAAGCCATTGTGTTTCCGTCTGTTTCGAGAACATCTTTAATGTAGTCTGCCATATTGACTTTGCCGCGCATCCAGTTAGGGCTGTTCACTCTTTTCACTTTCAGACCGTCGCCCTGAACAGTGATAATGTCTGCTACATAAACAAGTTTGGCGGGAGCTTCTGCCGCAGGTTTTTCTGCAACAGCAGGTTTTGAGGGTGAAGCCTGGGGTTTGGCTTTTGGTGTTGCTTTTGGCGCCGCAAAAACATTTGAAACCAGTGAAGCCATGAGCAGTATGGAAAGCATAATGCACAAAATACTGCCAGCTTTCAGTTTGTTTTTCATTTTTCTACCTCCATTTTTTTATATAGGTATAAACCTGTAAATAAAATTTAAGCAAATTCATCTTGCTATTCCCCATTATACACAAATCCTGCAAAAAAATTCCATCACAGGATATTATGCCCATTTAAATGGTTGTTGACACAATAAATCCTTTTAACAAAACATTATCGTTGTCAAAAAGAATCCCATTTGTCCTTAATCCTTTAAAAGCAGGTAAAGAATATCTGCAGAAGAATAGAAAAAGAAAATTACAAAAGGAACTATTATGCGGATTGCTTTGATCGAAGCCTGTAACCCGGACTGGCAGTTCAAGAGGTTTTCTTATCCTCTGCAGCTTGGTTATCTTGCATCTTATCTGAAAAAGAACAACAAAATCGAAGATATTATTATTGCTGAAGAACTTGAGGAAGTTTTTGCAGCCAAACCGGAACTTGTGGGAATAAGTTCTTATTCTCTTAATTACGACATTGCTGTGGATTTTGCCTGCCGGATTAAGGAAAAACTTGGAATTCCCGTAATTCTGGGAGGATGTCATATTTCCGCACTCCCTGAGACATTTGATCCGATTTTTGATGTTGCCGTTACAGGCGAAGGAGAGGAAACATTCTCCCAACTCGTAAAGCTCTGGACGGAAAATGGAAAATTCGAACCGGCAGAGATGGAAAAGATAAACGGAATCATCTTTTTTGACAAAGGCAACACAGTAAGAACCGCACCACGGGAAACCACCCGACAGCTTGATCGTTATCCTCCGCCGGATCGCACATTATACAAAATAAGGACAGGCAGCCACTACATAAGCACATCCAGAGGATGCCCCTTCCATTGTCTTTTCTGCGCACCAAGGCTTATGTGGAAAAACAGCCGGTTCTTTTCCGCACGATATGTTATGAACGAGATTCTTGGGATAATTCAGCAGTTTCCCGACAAATTCACCCATCTTTCCGTAGTGGATGATCTGTTCATCGCAAACAAAGCAAGGCTTAAAACCCTCAGAGACTGGTTTGTCAGCAGCAGACTCAACGAACTTATTATCCTTCAGGGAAATGTCAGAGCTGATATGATCGATGACGAAATGGCTTCGATGCTTGCAGATATGAATTTCAAAACAGTCAATTTCGGCGCAGAATCAGGTTCTGAAAAAATTCTCAAATACTACAACAAAAAAGCAACTGCACAGGACAATAAAAAGGCTCTTGAGATACTTTCAAAACATGGAATATTATCAATTCCTTCTTTTATTATAGGCGCTCCGGAAGAAACTGAGGAAGATCTGGATGCGACTTATAATTTTATTGAAGAAAATCATGATAAAATGGCAGGGTTTGAAATATTCCCGCTCATACCCATGCCCGGTTCCCAGATGTGGGAATATGCAAAAAACAAAGGAATCGTTGACAACAACATCCACTGGGGAAGACTTGAGCCACTACTTCTCGATTTTGATCCCGACAGCTACTTTTTCCTCACGGAAAAAATATCAAGGGATAAATTTACCGAATATGTGGCAAAATTCCAGGAGCTTTATAAAAAATACAACACCGGGGCGATGCAATTCAGGGAAATGCTCATCAAACAGGGAGCAAAATTCGGTATCAGAAAACCAAAACAATCAGGAGAATAATCTGGAAAATGAAAGAAGCCCCAAAAAAACCAAAATGCCTTCATATAACTACTATAGATCTTACAGCATACTGTTTTCTGAGAACATGGTTCACCTACCTCAGGGAACATGGTTTTGATGTTACCCTTTCAACAACTGTTCAGCAGTTCAGAAAAGAACTTGAGGAAACAGGCGCAAGAGTGGTTGATATTCCCATATCAAGAAGTGCAAACCCGGTTTCCGATTTTATTTCCCTGATAAAACTCATGAGTTTTATAAAAAAAGAGAAATTCGATTCGGTTCATACATATACAACCAAAGCGGGATTTGTTGGAAGACTGGCGGCAAAACTTTCAGGCGTACCCATAATTGTTCACACGATTTTTGAATTACCCCAGAATTCAGCCCGGAATCCTCTTCTCAAATTTGCATACAAAAAAATGGAACAGCTTGCAGCATTGTGGGCAGACCATTTTATTACAATATCCACTTTCAACCAAAAACAGATTTCCGACGAAAGGATTCTGAATACTTCAAAACTGGATCTGATTCCCGAAGGGCTTGTTACGGAAAATTACGAAGCTGTGAATAATTCAGTACCAGATAAGAAAAAGGAACTCGGAATTCCGGAAAACGCATTTGTGATAGGAACCGTAGCCCGGCTTGAAGCGGCAAAAGGTTATCCTTATCTGCTTGAGGCGGCGAAAAAAATTCTTGAAACGAAAAAAACACACGATAACAGGGATATTTACTTTGTAGCTGTGGGAAAAGGGAGAATGCAGCCCCAGCTTGAGGAAAAAGCAAAAGAACTGGGAATTTCCGACAGAATGATCTTTACCGGTTTCCGGGATGATATGTGGGAAATTCTCCGGACATTCGATATTTTTGCCCTTCCGTCTATATGGGAGGGACAGGGAGTTGTGCTTCTTGAAGCAATGTGCTACAGCAAACCTGTTGTAGCATCTGATGTGGGCGGAATAACCGATGTTGTGGATGACGGCGTAACCGGAATCCTCATTCCTCCTGCAGACCCGGAAGCACTGGCGGCAGCTCTGATAAAAATGATGGACAACCCCGATATGATGAAAAAAATGGGAGATGCAGGATACGAACGGGTAAACAAGCTTTTTCACGACAGGGATTCCAACCGCAAAAGGCTTGAAGTTTATAAAAAACTCTACAAAAACAGACTTGGAATCACTATAGATTAGTGGGAGTGCCTATGGTGAAGATCTGGAAGGTGGAAATGTGAATGATTCTTTTCCTGATGAATATGCAGATGCGAATGAACAATATTTCCCGACAAGCTTTCATGAACATGATCATGATGTCCGTCGTCATGCCTGTGGGAATGTATATGTTCCATTATTGAATGGGTATGCTCATGGTTATGCTTTTCAACCATCAGAAGAACAATAGCCCCGATGTAGATTATCATTGCTGCATAATGGTAAAACGAAAGTGCTTCCTTCAGCAGAAAAACAGACATTATCAAAGCCAGAAAAGGCGAAGTTGAAAATATAACCTGCCCCCTGACTGCTCCTATATGTTGAGCGGAGGCTATATAAAGGGAAATACTCAAACCATAGGCAAAACATCCGGTGAGAACTGCAATGAAAAAGACCGATACCGGTATCCCCCACCCTCCTGTAAGAAAGCAGCCGATACCAAGATTTATACTGCCTGCAAATATCCCTTTGATTAATGTTGACTGGGAAGGGCTTAGATTGTCAATGAGGGATGTGTAATTATTATCAAGCCCCCAGCAGAAACAGGCAAGAGCCACAAACAGTGCAGAAACAGGACCTGAAGCTCCTTCTCCCATAGAGATGAGAATCGAGCCAATGATAATTCCCACAACTGAAACCCAGGCGATTCTGCTGAGATAATCCTTAAAGAAAAAATGCCCCAGAATTGCTGTAAACACAAGTTCAAGGTTCAGCCAGAGAGAAACCGATGATGACATTGCATGTTTTAATCCGATAAGAAGAAAAACAGGACCAAGGATCCCACCAAACAATACCGCCCCAACAATATAAAGAGAGTTATTTTTTCCCTGACCACTGCTTTCCGGTCTTTTCCCTCCAACAAATAAACCTCTGATAACAAAGGGAAGAACCCCTATGGCTCCTCCGAGATATAAAAGCCCGGCAAGTTTAAAAGGCGGAAGCTGGGACAGCATCATTTTGCTCAATGGCGTTGACATACCAAAAAACAGAGCCGACAGAAGAGCCATCAGGAGGTAAAGATTATTCTTTTTCATTTTTCACCGCTTTGGTTAAGTCAGATATGACTTGGCATAAAGCTTTTCGTTGAGAAGAATTTCTGCGGTTTTCACCGAGTGCATCAGTTTTTCATCCATAGGATCGAGAATCGCCGCATTAAGCCCATGAGACATTGCCATAGTGCAGTAAGTTCTGTTGAGCAGACTTCTGTATTTTGCTTTCTGGCTGAGATTGGAAAGCCCAACAATTATATTGGGAGCCGGGCTTGTAAGCATTCTGAGTTGATCCATCAGTTCGAAACTTTCGAACACATCCTTCTGGGCGTTGGAAATAGGGAGCAGAATTGGGTCGAAGAAAATCTTTGAGCTGTCCATTCCTGAACCGACGACCGTTTCGAAAAGTTCAACAGCTATTTCCATTTTCCCATTTATGTCATGTGGAATTCCAGCATCGGACATAAGCAGGCAGATCAGACTGCTGTTATGCTCAAGCGCCAGGGGAAGAAGTTTTTCAATATGTTCAGGGGATTTTTTCATCGAATTGATAATTGTTGTTCCCTTAGCTTCACCCAAACCAGCTTTTATAACATCGGGATGAGGACTATCAATACAAAGAGCGGCATCCACAGCGGAAGAGACAGTTTCCACCAGCCATTTCATAACATCGGATGCATTTCCTTTTACAGGACCTGCAGAAATATCCAGAGCATCACAGCCTGCAGCTATCTGTTCTTTTGCCAGTTTTACAATAAACTCTCCATCTTTATTCTGTATAGCTTCTTTTACATCGGAATACATTCCGTTTATTCTCTCACCGATTATGTACATACAAAACCTCCATTAGATTTAGATTGATCCGGTCTTTATTTAATTATTCCCCCCTTCAATCCTGCACAGAAATTTTTCCATATACCAAAGTTATTTTTATAAATTCAGACAGGAATAATTTCCATTGACAGATAAATATTCAACAGGGGATCTACGACAAAAGACAGATTTATGCCTCGTCTGCAATAGGTTTTTCATCTGCCTTACGAAAGGAAAGTGAAACTATGCGGTTTATACAACGGGGAGAAAAAAAGCTCGAAGTTCATAATAACAAAACTTTTATACCGGTTTTATCATTCACTGTTTGCTTAGGCTTAATTCTTGCAGGCCTCACGCTTTTTCTCAGACCGGAAATCCATATAAAAGCAATCGGTATAGCTATCTGTGCAACCGGTGCAGCAGTTTTTATCTGGGTTCTCTACAAAGTATCAGGATACCGTTATCTTGTTTTTACTATTCCTGAAGAAACCCTGATAGAACGCAATATCACCGGAACCTGGAATAAAACCCTTGAAACAGGTGGGATTTCAAATATAGAAATAAAAGTGGATGTTGCTGAGGATCTAAGTGCTTTATACAGTGTAATCATCAATTATGTATCCGGAAAACAATATATTATGGAACATACTGACAATGATTATCAGGCTGAATCAGTTGCTGACATTCTCTGTTTCTTTTTCGACAAACCTTTGCTGAGAAAAATGCCAAATAAACCGGATCAGGAAATAGATCCCGATTCTCTTAATAAATCGATGTATAACACATTAAGGGAAAAATACCCTCAGGGCATACCAAGAAAAGATCCGCCTCCTTACGATTTTCTTCTTGTGGAAAAAGCCCGTTTCAGAACTCTCCTGAAATTGATTTCCCCTCCCAGATCACTTGTTTTCCATAGCGCTAAGTATATTGCGGTTCTGTTTCTGGTGATTCTTGCTTTTATGGCACTTTTTACCCCCCGTTATACAATAGTAGGCGTTGGCTTGTTTATAGCAGGCGTTGTCTATTTTCTTTTAATGAAGGCTATCGAGTCGGGTAATTTCGAGGAAATAATCATCACACCGGAGGAACTCCGTTACCACTACCACCACCCCACCTCAGAAGTAAAGTATGTTGTTCCCCTTGAAGAAGTGAAACAGGTTAAGATTCTTCAGCAGTCGGGATACAGACTGAAAATCTTTGATTGCTTCAAAAAGAAAGATCCCCTTTCAGAACCTGAGGACCAACAGGAAGATGTTGAAATTTACATCCTGACGGAAAGAGCTGTTATCGGAATCGAATCCTGCCTCAACAGGGATATGGCCGAATACATGAAGCACCTCGTTGAAAACTCGGTTTATGTAATGTCCCAGAAGAGTGAAAGGGAAAGAAGAGACGACATGGAGTAATTCTATGGATAAATACTTGTAAATCCGTACCCAGCCTGTCTGTCTGAGAAACTCAATTCCCCAATGCACTGAATTAGTAAAATTCACTCAAATTTCCAGCCGAATACTCCTGTTTTTCAAAAAATGTGGTTCCCTGTGAGGATCCCTTAACCCCAATGCCACTGAATTTGTAAAAATTACTCAAATCCACAGCCCAAATACTCCTGTTTTTCAAGGAGGGAGGTTCGGAGGGCAACCTCGCTTTTCCAAAAAAGCGTGGTTCCCTCTGACGGTCCCCAAATCCCCGTCGGTCCAAAATCCCCCGTCGGTCCAAAATCCCCCCGGTCGGTCCCCAATTTAAAAGTTTTTGGATGGAGGTCCGGAGGAAACTTTTTTCAAAAAAGTTTTCTCCGGGAGCTTGGCAAACGGCTACAATACTCATTAGTACTCAGATAAATCCATGCCTTAATTCATTACCATTGTAATTGAGCCGACATGCCCACCGGAAACAAACTCTAATCACCTGCAAACCTCATAACCGTAATAAACGCCAGCGACTGCCGGATCGCAGGCGTCCCGCCTGTCCCCCGGGTCAACAACCCCGCATTCTCTCCGCAATCTCCGGAATGGAAAAATAACTCCAGCTGCAGGGTCAGTGTCAATGATCCGACCAGAAACCAAACCTGTCTCCAATATGAATCGAATTATGGCAATGTGAGACTATCGGTATGATTTCCACACTTGCGAAAGAATTGTGGTTTGAGTTTGGGTCGTGGGCGGACCTGCGGGTCAGTTTCGCGGTGCAGAGATTGTGTAAAAACCTTTTTCGAGGGGCATTTTTCAGGTTAAAAAATCAAATCTTGTAAAAATCAGTTGTGAAAAACATAGTTTTTACACAATCTCTGCAACCTGCTCCTACGCTCGCTGACAAAGCTTGTGGAAATGAGGTTTGCTGTCGGTTCAGGATAGGTTATGAGACCGGGGGGACAGGCGGGACGCCAGCGATCCGGCAGAGTTGGCGTTTTATTCCCGCTTATTCGGAGGATTTTCGGACATAAGTTTGCAGTGAAGGCAGACCTGCGGGTCCGCGTCGGGGTTGCAACCCCCTCCTACAATCGCTGGCGAAGCCTGCTGTTATGAGGTTTACTTGCGATGCTTTACCAACTTTCCAATCTAATTGCTACTCACAGGCAATGTAAATCGGTAATCACCGTAATTATTAATAACCGGCCCGCATTTGTACAACACGGATGTTTTGGAAAAACAGCATGATACCATCTTGCCGGAATATTTACTATGCCGACGGGATTGCTTCACCCTTTTGCAAAGGGTCTGCAATGGCAATGTGCTTTTAATTTATTGGAAAGCCGGTATTAATTCAGTGGCATTGCTTTATTCCCCCCTTTCAGGGATTAATTGACTTCCGCGATAAATATGTTTGTAAATTTTTCCCGAAAAGTAAAAGACTGTCTGATGTTCAGGCAGTCTTTTTTAAATTATTTTTCCTCTTATGAATTACTGGGGATGAATTGCCTCTACGGGGCAAACTTCCACGCATGATCCACAATCGGTGCAAAGGGAAGAGTCGATTACGTACTTGCCTTCACCCTCTGAAATTGCGCCTTCGGGACATACTGCTTCGCATGATCCGCAGGAAATGCATTCGTCGTTAATTGCGTGTGCCATAACTGCACCTGCCTTTCGTTTTCGAATAATCACAAACTTGTTTTTCTACACTCTGTTAAAGGATGTAGTCATCCGGTTTTTCAAATAATACCCAGAGCGTTTTTCTATCGCGGGGATATATTCATCACTTCTTTTTATTATCCTCCAAAGTTGTCACCATGATTTGCAAAGAATCACAAATGTCAGAAAAATAAATATCCTGACAGCCTCCGGTGAATCTGTAAAACACACCGTTTATAGTAGTAATGAAAACTCTGGTTTTTAGAAAAGTCTGGCTTTTTCCCTCGCGGATTTCTGTTTCTCCGTCCAGAACCACCCATTTTCTGCCGTTAAATTCCTCAAATCGGCTGTTTTTTACCGCAAAATTGTCAAGTTTTTTCATACTCTTCAGTTTTTCTTCATCCCAGCTTGTTATATCAAACTCTCCCTTTGTGCTGCCGGTAACATATTCCACAACAATACCGGGTCCTACAAATACCGTGGATTTATTATCTTTCTGAACCCTGAATACAGCAGGCATTTTAAAACTGACATCAGCCTGATGGTATTCCGTCAGGGGATAAGATGACATTCCGGTATATGCCATAGCTTTTGTCAGCGCATAACCTTCAGCCATAAAGGGTAAAAATGCCAGAAGAACAAAAAGCGCTCTCACGGGAAATACACTGGTCCAGTCTTTTTTTTCATAGATTGACGGAGGAACCAGAATGGCGAAAATCAATCCGGCCATCAGACCGCCTATGTGAGCGGCATTGTCCACTCCCTTTACTGAAAATCCAAACAGCAGATTGTAGCCTATAAACAGCATCATTCCGCCTGCAAGCCGGTTTCTTGAAGGCGCAGGAATTTCATCTTTGTATCTGTATCCAATCCAGGCCGCTGCCCCGCAAAGTCCGAAGATTGCTCCTGATGCCCCTGCGGAAACACTGCTTCCGAATGAAAGACTGACTAAAGCTCCAACGATCCCTGCTATAAAGAAAAGAACGAGATATTTTATATTTCCGAAATACTGTTCAATTTTGGCTCCTATGTCAAAAAGAATATACATATTCATAAACAGGTGTAAAAACCCGATATGCAGGAAAATCGGTGAAACAACACGCCACCATTCCCCTGCCTCAAACAGAGGCTTAAAACTGGCTCCGAATCTGAGCAGGGTTGCTATATTTGTGGAACCGCCGGAAATGGAAGTCCAGATAAAAATCAGAATGCAAATAGCCAGAAGTGCGTATGTGGCAACAGGTTTAACTTTTGCAAGCCTGTCTTCAAACTGCTGGGTTTTTTCATAAAGCTCATTCAGGCTGTTTTGCAATTCATTCAGATTTTCCGGAGCTTCTCCCTTCCGGTAATCATTCAGGGCAGCTTCAGCACATTTGGCAAAGGGTTCCATTTTGTGTTCCAGTGAAAAGGAACAGTTTGAATTCTGTAAATCCGCATAAGCGGTATATATACCTGCCAGCCCGAAGCTATCAAGCTTTTTTGCCTTAGGAACCATATCCCTGATTTTTTCAGGGACCCCATCGGGAAAAACAAACAGAAGAATAATATGACGCCAGGTTTTTGGCAGTTCTTTGCTTTTAAGCCTGTCATACCAGAAATCAATAAATTCGCTTATATCAGGTTCTTCTTTTCCGGCATCTATCAGAAACAGGACTCTCTCCTGACCTGTAAAGACACCTGAAGGGCTGAATTTTCCCGTTTCGTCCGCTGCCAGCGAGCAATCCCAGCCCAGCTCCCCGCTCAGCCGGAAGGCAAGGGCGTTGAGAAATAGCTTGACTTTTGCGCTGCCGTCATTTTTCTGCGTATTAAATAAAGAATCAGGAACGCTGTAGATATCGTCCTGATTGTTGTGATCCTGCATTTAAACTTAAAATCCTTTTTGCTCTCCAATACATCCTTTTAAAGCAAAGTGTTCCACAAGGGGCGACTGCCTGTTGTTGATTGTGTGAAAAACACTGACATGAATCTCCCACAAAGCCTGACTGTCATAGGTGGTGGAACCCTGCGTGCCGGAGTATGGGTATTTTCTTACAACATATGTAAAATCGGGAAATTCCGGTTCGAATGTCCCGTTGGAATTTACATAATCGGGTACTGTATCTCCCGGTTTTCCGAGGTATTCCTCTGTTTTAGCCTGACACAGAAAAGCAGCCTGAGTCATTACTCTTGCTCTTGCCACATCCCTGAGACTAAGGGGGAACAACGACATGATTGCGATAATGCCGATTGTGAAAATTACAACCGAAAGCATAATTTCCACAAGTGTAAACGCTCTTGATTTCCTGTATTTCGTCATAATTCCTCCCAGCTCTGGATTGTTCCGTCGCTGCCGTATCTTACCCTGACAGTGCGCGAGAAAGAACCGCAAGTGCCTGTGGATTTGATTTCCGCTGTGCCTGTGGAAGGCTCAGTAACTTCGATCTTAATGGTTCCTCCTTCGAAATCGAAGGATTCAGTGTGAGGATATTGGATCCAGTTAATTCTTTTGAGCTGAGCGTATTCAATGCCTGATTCGCACAGATAAGCTGCCTGGTTCCTCATCACCACATAGCGTGCATAAACATAGTCCCTGCTGGAAATCGTCATGAAAGCCATACCCAGCACAAGGAGGATGGTCAGCATAACCAGAGTAACCACCAGAGCAATACCTTTGCGATTATTGTAAGAGTGTCCCATATTCTGTCCGTCCTGCAGATAAAACTCAGATATCGATATCCTGACCGATTTCGGAATTTCTCTTGATGAACTTTTTCCATAAATGAAGGTTATCTTCACTCATTCTGGAGAACTCAATGCCGCCTTCGTAACTGCCCGGTGCGCCTTCATTTTCCTTTATCCACGCAACATGCCCGTCTATCTTTATAATTTCTCCGTATCCCGCAGGAATCTCAAGCTTCACATCTTCTTTCTTTGCCATAGCCTGATGGCAGAAGAACTTAATTCCGCCAACAGAAACATCATCTGTAAATACATTGATGTTATTCCCCTGAGAACGGTAACAAACAAGCCCCATTATTATTTTAATGCGGTGGTAACGGCGCTTTTCATCAGGTGAACCGGTCCCGGTCTGTTTGCTGGCATTTTTGGCGCCTGTGGCTGCTTCATTATCTTTGCGCTGCGAAAACATGTTCATCGTCCTGCCGACACTTTATTATCTTTTAAATTTTCCGATATTACCCCAATTCCTTTATACATGCGATAAAGTATTCATGGCATAATGTAAAATTCCTTTTACCAAAAAAGCAAAATAAAGGAAATGGAATAAATTTAATAGAAACCCGACAGTAATAAAAAGTTGTCCGGAAGGAAGGAATGGAAATCATAAAATGATATGGTTCCCCAGTTGCCTTTTTTATGTCAGAATCAAAATACAAAAACAGATTAACAACGCCTAACAGTGTTAGAAAAGAAAGACAAAGAACAGGAAGTCCGCTGAATCGCTCTTTTTGCATTCTCTGTCTGCTGATCTTGTCAGCAGTAATTACTCCGGCATTCTGCCAGGAGACTTCTGTTGCTCCCGCGGCAGCACCCACTTCAGGGGATAAAATAGTTACCCTTGAAGACTGCATTAAGCAGGCATTTAAGATTCACCCCGACCTTAAAGCAGCCATTGCACTGAAAAATGCCTCCAAAGCACAGGTCAATGAAGTAAGATCAGCCTACTTCCCTCAGGTCGGCTACACAGCTACATATTCACGTTCAGTAATAGAAAACCCCACCACTTCCGAAATCTCAGGCTTCAGCCCTTTAACAAAAGTGGAATCTGATGCCTACAGATCAACAATATCAATGACCCAACAGATATATGATTTTGGAAGAACTGCTTTTTCAGTAGCTGTAGCCAAAGACAACCTTGAAGCGGCAAGTTATGAAATTCTTTCTGTGGCTGATACAATTATTCTCAATATCAGATCTACATATTATAGTACAGTTGCAGCCAATAAAATTCTTGAAGTAAGCAGAGAGTCAGTAAGCCAGCAGGAACTCCACCTCAAACAGGCAAAAGGCTTTTTTCAGGTAGGAAGACGTTCTAAAATTGAAGTAACAAAAGCTGAAGTTGATCTTGCCAATTCAAAACTGACACTAATCAAATCCGAGAATGATGCAAAACTGGCAAGAGCAAATCTCGCCAATGCCATAGGAATAGCCGGCTCATTCGATTATCCCCTTGATGAAAATGTGGAATTTGTAGAGCTTAAACTTGAGTTTGACAAAGCAATAGATTTAGCTTCAAAACACAGACCCGATCTTCTGAAAATAATTGCTCAGGAGAATGCAGGAAAAAACAGGGTAAATCAGGCACGGGCGAACTGGTATCCTACAGTAAACGGCAATGCATCATACGGTTATTCCAACAGCCGCTTTACTTTCAACAGAATAGCCTGGGGCTGGGGCGTTTCACTTGATTTCGATGTATTTGACGGAGGAAACAGAGATTACACCATAGTGGAAAATCAGGAAAACCTCAAATACCTGCAGGCAACCAGAGAAAGATTGTGGCAGAAAATATACCTCGAAGTCCAGGAAGCTTACCTCAAACTGGAAGAATCAAAGCGCAGTATTGAAGTGCTTGAAAAAGCCCTTGATAAAGCAAGGGAAAACTTCAATCTTGCTCAGGGAAGATACGAAGTGGGAGTCAGCGACAACCTCGAATTCACCGATGCCAGAGTTGCTCTTCAGCAGGCAAAAACCGACCTGATTAAAGCAATCCTCGACTATTACATTGCCAGAGCAAAACTCGAAAAGGCAATAGGAGTCACGGTATTCAGAGATACACTTTTTAAATAGATTTTACTATTTTAACTGGAGATAAAAATGGACGAAGACATCATAAAACTCAAAAAGAAAAGAAAGCTGAAACGAATAATAATCGTAAGCGTCATTGTCCTTATTGTGGCAGGCTTGATTATTTTTAATGTTATCAACTCAAAAAAACTGAGTAAAATCGTATTTGAAACACAAAAAGCTGAAAAAGGCAAAATCGTTGCCACAGTTTCATCTACAGGCAGCCTTTCCGCTGTAACCACTGTTGATGTCGGCAGCCAGGTTTCAGGTGCGATTCAGGCAATCTATGTCGATTATAACGACAAGGTCACCGAAGGGCAGATTATTGCAAGAATCGATCCTGCAACATACGAAGTCCAGTTATCACAGGCAAAGGCAAAGCTTGAAAGCGGTGAAGCTCAGTTAAGACAGGCGCAGGCAGATCTCGACGATTCAAAAATAAGCGTTCAGAATGCAATCGCAGGAATCCATCAGGCTACTGCAAGCGTTGACAAAGCAAAGGCAGATCTCCAGAACATTATCGGCAACAGTCTGGTTGCAGAAGCCAACATGAGAAAGAACCAGGCTGAACTTGACAATAAAAAGGCTGAAAATAAAAGAGCGCAGGAACTATACCGCCGTGAGCTTATTTCACAGAGCGAAAAGGACTCCTATGATCTGCAGCTTAAAACCGCCCAGGCAGATTACGAATCGGCAAATGCTCAGGTTAAAGCATCAAAAGCCAACATCGATGCATCCAGATCAAACCTGAAATCAGCCTATTCAAATCTTGATGCAGCCAAGATCAAAAAGGATTCCGCAGAGGCTCAGGTCAGAGCTGCAGCGGCTAAGCTTATATCATCCCACGCAACCATCGACCAGGCAAAAGGTGATGTAAATGCAGTTCAGGTAAATCTTGAGAGATGTATTATCAGATCACCCATCAATGGCATAGTAATCAACAGAAAAGTTGATGTGGGACAGACTGTGGCGGCATCATTTACAGCACCGTCCCTTTTTATAATTGCAAAAAACCTCGAAAATATGGAAGTAAAAGCTTCAGTGGACGAAGCTGATATCGGCAAAGTCAAACAGGGTCAGAAAGTAAAGTTTACCGTAGATGCTTATCCTGATGAGGATTTTGTCGGAACCGTATTTCAGGTCCGCACCAATGCAGTTGTGGAATCAAATGTTGTAACCTATGAAGTAATCATAAGAACAGACAATAAAGGTCTGAAACTCAAACCGGGCATGACCGCAAATATTGACATAACCGTGGAAACCAAAGAAAATGTCCTGCGGGTTCCAAACTCGGCTCTTCGTTTCAGACCTGACAAAATTGCAAACTTCCCATTCCCTGAAGATATGAAAAATGGCAACGGAAATAGCAAGTCAAAAGGCAAGGGCAAAGGCAAGCCTTCAGGAATTATCCCCGGTCCCGGAGGCCCACCCCCCGGAGGACCCGGCGGCAAAGGCGACACTGCAGAAGAAGGTAAAAGCAGCAAGAGTTCAAACGAAGCAACACTATGGATTCTTAAAAATGATAAACCGGCACGGGTAAAAATAACAACCGGTATATCAGACAGCAGCTATACTGAAGTAGTATCCGGAGATATTGCGGAAAATACCGAGATAATTACTGATGCCTATACCGAAAAGGAAAGACAGAGTAAGGAAAAAACAGAGCGGAAGAGTGTAAGAATCAGACTCTGATAAATCTTTCACTCTGCTCGAAAATAAACTTATTCTCAGGGAAGCTCATTATAAAAGTCAGCCCACCGGAATGGCCATTGCCTGTGGAGTTGTTTTCAGCCCACATCCTGCCTCCGTGGGCTTCTACTATTTTTCGGCAAACCGGCAGTCCGAAACCGTTTCTAACATTCTTATTGAATGTAAATCCCACCTCAAATATTTTTTCGATATTTGCTTCTTCAACCCCTGAGCCGTTATCCCTGAATCTGATTTCCACCTGCCCCTCTTTCTTTACAAAAGAGATATCAATAAGCAGTTTCTTATTATTCTGTCCAAAATACTGAGAGCTGTTGTTGAACAGATTGCTGAAAAGCCTTTCCATTCTTGCAGGATCGCTCTCCATCTTAACAAAATCGTGTGAGATTGAAATCTCAGCAATATCCATAAGGCTGCATGTATCTGCGAATACCCTGTTAAGCATGCACACAAGATTAACAGGCATGGTTTCCACCACTGTTCTGCTCGCCCGTGAAAGTGAAATCATATCATCAATAAAGTGCTTGAGTCTGTCCGACTGTTTTAAAACCCTTTCAAAATAGCCGTCGAACAGTTCCGGGTCTTCTTTTATTGCAACAAGGAATGATTTGAGAACATTCACAGGATTTCTTAAATCATGACTTACTGTGTATGTAAAATCATGAAGCTCCTTATCTTTGTTTTCAAGATCATGCTCAAGGCGGAGTCTGTCTGAAATATCACGGCTTATTCCGATAAGAACATCCTCGTCGTCCCACTTACCGTATGTAATTTTTGTTTCCACCGGAATCATGCGTCCGTCTCTTGCCCGAAGTGAAACAAGACAATATCCGTTCTTACCTTCTATTATGGTTTTACTAATCTCTTTTGCCAAATCCGAGATATTTTCGCCATGAAAAGTGCATAAACTTTTGCCTATAATTTCTTCCCTTGCATATCCCAATTTACAAAGAACCTCATTATTAACATTAATCACAGTCATGTTAAAATTGATAATAAAGATAAAGTCCCCTATTGAATCAAAGAGAAGATTCAGATTTCTTCTGCTTTCCCATACTGCTTCCTGGGATCTGATACGGTCAATCGTGTTGCCAACCTGGGCTGCAATAGCTTCAAGAGCATTTTTTGAACCCTGGGGTATCTCTGCATAAACTTTACTTCCAAGATTAAAAGAACCTATGATTTTTTCCCTGATTTTAATGGGAATTAAGGCAACACCTTTCAATGCCCCGCACACTTTATGTCTCTTTTCCGAGTCGGAAAGCTTATCATAGGGCATGTAAACAGGATGCCCTTTTAAAAGCATCTTTGCCTGTCTTGTCTTTGTGCAGAAAGAAGCTTTTTCAACTGCACAGCTATCAGACATACCTTCCCATGCCTGCAGTTCAAATTCCTGATTTTCATCATTCAGAAGATATATACTGCCGCAGTCAAGACCGGAAGCTTTCAGAGCTGTTTTAAGGCACAGGCTCAAAGCTTCCTTCAGTTCGGAAATTGCACTGAGTTCGATACCCAAATCTTTCTGAAGTGCTACCAGTTTTGAGGCAATTTTCTTTTCGGTTATATCTCTTCCAACGGACTGAATCTCAATAATCTGCCCCTTTTCATCAAGAATTGCTCTGTCGTTCCACTTAATCCACCGCTTCTCGCCGTCATACCTTTTTACTTCGTATTCAAATTCAACCTGATTATTTTCTTTACTAATGCTGTCAATTATTTTAGAAATCCGTCTTCGCTGAGAACCGGGAACAAAATTCATAAAACTTGTTCCAACCAGATTTTCCACTTTTGCTCCGAAAAAACGACAGTATGCATCATTTACAAATGTAATGGTGGTATCTACAAAATACCGCTTAATCAGCTCAGTTTGCCCCTGAACAACAGCTTCATACCTTTCCTTGCTGATTTTCAGATTGTCCTGAAGGCTCATAAGCTCGGTAATATCAGTGATAATCCCCTTAATAACCGACATTGCCCCCGCGCCTCCGGGGTATTTGAATGCTTTGTGTTTAACATACCTGCATTCTCTGTTTGGGCGGAGTATTCTGTAGTGGATTTCGGTTTTTTCCATTTCAGGGATTGTCCTGAAAAATTCAACAACCCGTTCCTTATCGAGTGGATGCACTATCTCAAGCCATAGTTCAGTATTTGCTTCAAATTCTCCTAAATTTCTGCAAAACACCCCTTCTGCAGAATGACTGATATAAATAAGTCTGAGTGATTCGGATTCAACCGACCACACAATTTCGTTCAGTGAATTAAGAATAGAACAAACCTCAGCGGAAATCAGACCTTTTTTTGCATTCTGACCTGACAAAACAAGTTCATTCTGTTTTTCCGCGTATAAACGGACCGCTATATTTTTGGAATCAACACTCATTTCAACTCTCCTCTCGTCAACAGGAGTCAAAAGATTCCATAACAACAGCGCTTTGATTTTTTGTATATCTGCTATTTGGTTTCCCTGCCATACAGCCTTGCCTGAAATAATATAAAACAGGCGCGCACTTTTAACTGCCTATGCTTCCGTTAGTGCTACCGGCAGGCTGTGTTCAAAAAGTATAAGAGAAATTACGAATTCTGAATTTATATGATTGCTTATTCCGAATATCCAACTGGTAGAATGTAGAGAGGAATTTCTCCTTCCCTGCATCTGATAATCTGGGCAACCTTCGAATCAATAAAGGCGCCTACAGGAACCGATCCGAGTCCTAATGAAACAGCCTGAAGGTGCAGATTCTGGGCTGCGTGTCCAGCTTCCATCTGAACATATGTCCTTCCTCTTGCACCGTATCTTTCTTCAGTCCTCTCGTAAATTCCAGTCAGAATCACCGATAAAGGAGCTTCGGCAACCCATTTCTGTTCAAGGGCTGCCATGCTCAGAGCAGTACGGTGGTCGCCCTGTACGATCACCAGCAGTTTATGCTCTTCCGGCAGATATTTAAAAACACCTTCCGAGCATACTACATAAGCTGTTAAAGGATAAGTACTGCCTGCTGACGGTGAAGTTTTCTTCTTTTTGTTAACAAACTGAACTCCCTGCACTGCCCAAAGCAGTTGTCCCGTCTGATTCCAATCGAGTTCTTTTGATGAAAATTTTCTGACTGATTTTCTTGATGACAGGACTTCTTCAAATGATAAACTGCCTTTTTTTGATATCATAGGAAGACTGATAAGTTCTTTTTTTACTTCTGGTCTGATTTGTGTGTTTTCTGAAACTGCATTCTCCACAGGGAGCTTCTCCTTTCTGAAACCAACAAGGTTTTTTGTTGATCCGGAAGCAGAAATTCAAACTATAATTATAGCATAGATTAGTAAATAAAGTAATACGATAAATCACAACAACCCAAATTAATATCACTACAAGCCTCCATTAAGTCTATAGCCAAAATATTAAGATTTCTTAATCAAACAAATGAAAATAATTTCGTTTCACGACTAATAGGAACTGTCTAAAAGATATCGAATATATTAGCAGAATTATCGGAGGTATGAAGCAATTATGAAAAAGAAAACATGCAGGGTTTTTCTTTCGCTGGTCTTTGCACTGCTGCTCACCGGCATGTGCTTTGCAGGAAGCTATTTCAACGACAGGTTTGGTTTCAGGATCGACTACCCAGCAGCGTGGGAAAAGCATAAAGACCCGCCGCCGGAAAATTTTGACGGAGTATCCTTCACTTTTGCAGATGAAGCCCGGGTAAGCTTCAGCGGAATCAACAATGTGCTGGGCGCATCTCTTGAGAAGGAAGTCAGTGATCTCACCAAAGAATACGATGTAAAAGAGAAGAAACAGATCACAATCGACGGTCACAAAGCATACAGAATCGTTGCTTCCGACGGAAAACAGATGAATCTTATGATAAGCTGCCTCAGCAAAAACAAAGAAGTCATTTATCATGTATTCTATTCCGCAGACTTTCAGGATTTTGAAAAACACCTGAAAGAAATTGAAGCAGTTGTGTCAACAATGAAATTTCCGAAATAGGAAATCAGACAGGAAAATCAAATCACTAAAATAATAATGCACTAAAGCCTGAGCCACTGGTTAAGGCGGAGGATGAAGACCTGATGGATGAGCAGACAAAAACCCGAATATTGTATATGGATGACGACAAGGAACATGTTGCTGATTTCCTTCGGGTTTTTGGCGAGCATTACGAAATATTTACCACAAATTCGGAGCAGGAAGGGCTTCAGATTGCAATAAAAAACGATATCGGGATTATTGTAATCAATGAAACCATGCTCGAAAGAGAATGCACCGATATGCTCGGTGTTCTGAAAACCACAGAGACCGGAATTCCGGTTATAGCTATAAAATCAGAGGATTCGGTTAACTTCGACACCATAAACGGTGAAAAGGGAGCCGCAGCTTTCATTCTCAAGCCATTTACAAAACCCAACAACAAACAGGGCGAAGGCGATATTTCAGCTCTCAAAACCGGTATCGAATCCATTATGGCAAAGATTCAGGAAGCCTCCGACGCAGGATTGCCCGGGGACCAGATACTGACCACCCTTATTACTCAGACCGCACTGCTTTTAAACTGTCCTCAGGCTGTTTTGTATATAGAAAACTGCCCGGACTGCCATTCGGAAAAGCTGACGGTTAAAACCTTCCTTCACATCGAAAACAAAGAGCTGATAAGTTCGGAATCTAACACAAGGGAACACGGTCTGCATTTCACGGAAAATCTCCCCGCAGAGATAATTTCAAGCCACAAAATACACTGGCAGCAGCTGCCGGACGGAATCCCCGATGTTTCCGAAAAAATTCATGGGATTTTGAGAATTCCTGTTTTTTACGGAACTAACCTTTATGCAATAATGGAATTTTATACCCTGACCGATTACACCGGCAAATTGCTTAGCTTGAGTGTTATGCAGGACCTTGGATTGACCGCAGGCTTTATTATGGAAAGAAGACGGCTCGAAATGGAGCTTCGAAGGGCGAAAGACGAGTCAGAATCAGCAAATAAAGCAAAAAGCGTTTTTCTTGCCAATATGTCCCACGAACTGAGAACACCTCTCAACGCAGTTCTGGGCTTTTCTCAGGTTCTTCAGAAACAGTATTTTGGAGCACTTAACGAAAAACAGCTTGAATATGTTAATGATATAGTTGAAAGCGGAAGACACCTGCTGTCCCTTATTAATGACATTCTCGATCTTTCAAAGGTTGAAGCGGGAAAGATGGAGCTTGAAATCAGCAGAATCAGCATCAGGGAATGGCTTGAACACAGTCTTCTGCTTATTAGGGAAAAATCGATCCGGCACGGGATAAACCTTCATCTCGATATGGATCCGGAACTCGATATGGTTGAGTTTATTGCAGATGAGCGAAAAATGAAGCAGGTTATGTTCAACATTCTCACAAACGCTTCAAAATTTACTCCCGATGGTGGAGAAATCAAGATAGAAGCTTCACTTATCGGCGATTTAATAAGGGTCTGCATTTCCGATACCGGAATAGGCATATCGGAAGAAGACAGAAGCATGATATTCGAAAAATTCTATAAAACAAAAAGCGGAAAGATGGTAGAAGCTGTAGGCTCCGGACTGGGACTTCCATTGGTCAGGAGCTTTCTGGAAAAGCATGGCGGCAGAATATGGGCGGAAAGCGAAGGGGAAGACAAAGGTAGTCGGTTTATTTTCGAAGTTCCCCTAAAACAATAAACTGGATAGTGTGAATAAGGACGATATGAACGGAGCAAATAACAAAAAGAGAATACTGGTGGTTGAAGACAACCTGCGCAATCTGAAGCTGGTGAGAGATGTGCTGAGGATTGCAGGTTTTGAAACCATTGAAGCTAATGACGGCAGCCGCGGTGTCGAAATAGCCCGTGAAGAGCAGCCTGATTTGATTTTGATGGATATCAGGATGCCGGTTATGGACGGTTTTGAAGCTTTACTTATACTCAAGGAAGATCCCGGCACGAAACATATTCCTGTCATTGCCCTTACTGCCAGTGCTATGCCCAATGAAAGGGAAAGAGTTCTCGGGCATGGCTTTGACGGATACATTCCCAAACCTGTGGATATTGATGAATTAATTAAGATTGTTACAGATTTTATTTCGAGGTGAAAGATGTCTGAAGGATTACTCAATAGTGAATCAGGTCTGCTTACTCACAAACTGAACCCGGGTTCACCGGTCAGAAAAAAAATTCTGATAGTGGACGATGTGGAAAAAAACCTGAGACTTCTTGAAGCAATGCTTTATCCCATGGGACATGACATAATGTTTGCCAAAAACGGCAAGGAAGCTATTGAAAAGGTTCACTCAAATCCACCGGATTTGGTTTTGCTCGATATTATGATGCCGGTTATGAATGGCTACGAAGTAGCTGAAAAGCTCAAAAACGGCGACACCACAAGAATGATACCAATCGTTATGGTTACAGCTCTTAACGAAGTGGAAGACAGAGTAAAGGCGCTTGAAGCCGGAGCAGATGATTTTCTTACAAAACCCGTTGAAGAAGTTGAGCTGAAAGCGAGAATCACATCGCTTCTTAAAGTCAAGGCATATAACGATTATATGAAAGACTACCAGAGGATTCTCGAAGAAGAAGTGGGCCGCAAAACCCTCGAATTAAGACGAGCTATGGATGGTTTGAAAAATGCATCGCTGGAAACAATCCTTCGTCTTGCCAGAGCTTCCGAATACAGGGACGACGACACGGGAGATCACATCAAAAGAGTAAGTTACTGTTCAGAAGTTATTGCAAGAAATATGGGTATGAGCCAGAGCTTTGTTGATGCAATCAGATATGCATCTCCGATGCATGATGTGGGCAAAATCGGAATTCCTGACAACATTCTTCTTAAACCGGGAAAACTGGATCCTGAAGAATGGGAAATAATGAAAACCCATACCACAATAGGCAAGGAAATTCTTAGCAATTCCGAGTTCGAATTTGTTAAACTTGCCGAAGAAATTGCATATACTCATCACGAAAAATGGAATGGTTCAGGTTATCCCAGAGGTCTGAAAGGATCTGAGATTCCCCTTTCCGGATGTATAACCGCTATTATTGATGTGTTTGACGCCCTGCTTTCCGAGCGTCCGTATAAAAAGCCTTTCCCTCTGGAGAAAGCACTTAGCATTATTGAGGAAGGAAATGGCTCCCACTTCGATCCCGATGTGGTAAGTGCATTTATGACTTCACTTGATGAAATTATGAAAATCAGGCAGTTGCATCCGTAAAAATCTGTTTATTTCATTTATTTCAGCAGGATTTTTTGTTTTTTCCGTCTAAACGGCAAAGATAAATTTCCCATTTCAGTTAATATGATTTCTTAGTTATTATTTTAGTATTTTTTCTGATTTTCACCCAGCCGGCAACAAGCAATTTTATGGAGGCATATATGATCATTGGCGGATTTACCGTACCAAACACTGATGTACCAGCAATCAGATGCAGAGTGGAAGAAAACGACCTTGCATTGAGGGATACCTTCCGAAAAGACAATTCAACCTGTCAGTCATTTACAATCAACGAATCAAAACTTCAGCAGCTTTTCCGCCCTGATGCTTCTTCCATAAACACCGACTGGGGTTACGGTAAAAACGAAAACTCATACAATTCCGCAATTCTCAAAGCCTGCCGTGACAAATGGGGCGATTACGAGCCTTCACTGCCTCCCATACTTGTAAAAGCCACAATAGCTAAAGAAAGTGCATTCAAAGCTGATGCAGTCAGCCCTGCAGGGTATGTGGGCCTTATGCAGCTTGGAAAAAACGAAGCTGCAAGCCAGGGGCTTTCACTTTCCCCCGTTGATGAAAGATATGTTCCGGAAAAGAATATAAATGCGGGAATCGGAACACTGAAGACAAAACATAAAGTGATATCGAAACCACTCGATTTTTATCCAAACGAAGCATTTGCAAAAAATGTTGATAAGTATTTGTCGGAAAAAGGCGCTCTTTCCACAAACCAGAAATGGTATATGACCCTTGCCGCATATAACGGCGGCGGTGGAACAGTTATGCGGGCTATGGATTATGCAATCCAGTCAGGACGTGATCCCAGAGAGTGGAACAACCTTCTCGAACCGAAGGATTCACCTGAGAAATCTGCCCTTTACAAAGGCATAACTGATGTTTACGGAGACAAATTTGCCCTTTCCAAGTACTACGAAATGGGAAAATACCCCACTTGGATTATGCAGAGAGCGGGAATGATTGGCATGGCGGAAGCTGAAACAAACAGGCTTGACCCTGCCGATTACGAAACCGGTGATGATACTGTAATTCAGCAGCCAGATCAGAATGAACTTATTGAAAAAGTCAATTCAATGGAGTTGAAATCAGATAAAGATCTTGATGATCCCCTTCCTGCCATCAGACGTCAGGGCACAAGTGCAGTTGTTGATGAATCCATAGATTCCGACAAAATGCCTCCGGAAGGTCAGGAAAGAACATACAGGCATAAACGGGTTGAAGGCGGTCTATTTGACGCATCGGGCAACTGGCTTGATACCAAAACTGCTGTTGCTGCGGATCAGTTAGCAGGCCTTTCGGATTCCCAGAAAGCTGAATTCATAAAAGCTACAGGTGCAAAAAACGAAGAAATTACCAAAGGCGACGCTTCAGTAATGCTCCGCCCTTCATCCGAGGACTGGGACCACATGCAGGCTCCCAAGCCGGCAATCACCTACAAAAAGATTGATTACAGCAAAATAGGTGATGTTGAAATTCAGCCTAAATATCTGGTTATGCACTACACCGGCGGCGAAAAGGACTCAGCTAACGGAGTCTGGAACTGGTTTGACCAGAAAAAAGGCAAACCTTCCACCCAGTTTATCGTAGCAAGAGACGGCGGAATTCTGCAGACTATGCCGGAAAATCAGAAATGCCACGGCACCAATTATTTCAACGATGAATCCATTCAGATTGAAGTATGCGGAAATTTCAGACTCGGTAAGGAAACAGACGAAGAATTCCAGTCAACAGTAGCTCTGGTAAAGTATCTGCAGAAAAAATACAATATTCCTGACACAAACATAATTTCACACCGTCAGGTTGACAACAACTGCGGCCAGCCGGGAAGAAAACCGGACCCGGGCTTCCGATTCATGAACCGCCTTTACGACGAACTGAAATAGATTATCTCACTATATCGTTAATCCAGTAAGGTTTGGTTTTTGCCTGCTTTACGCTGAGCTTCTTTTTCCATTCCTGATCAGTAAGCGGCTCTGATGAGAAGTATTCATGATAACTCATAACTGCGCCTTTACACAGGATTTTCTTTCCGTTATGCGGATAAAGGACATATATCGCACAAGGCCTGCCTGTGGCAGCCTGAAGATATTTTCTGTCTTTCGAATTCGGATCAGAGCAGACAAAAACAGTTTTTGGTGCATCATCATTGGGGCTCAGGTAAGAATTACCTTCATAGAACATTATCCGGGCTATCCTTGTCCCATAATCTTTGATGAACTGTTGTTCTTCCGCATTAAAACCCTGCTTTTTTAGCTGACGGTAAGATAATGATTCAAGCTTTCGACAAATATACTCAAGTTCATCCCAGTATTCTTCATGGTTGAAAATCAGAGTATCTCTGATTTCCGGATTAAGACTCAAAAAATACTCATCATTCTTTTCTATTTTATCGGCAATTTTTTCAACATCAGCAGGATCAATTTTCCTTCCAGCTACTCCTCCTGGTTCAACATCAAAAAGCCTGTAGAAATGCATTTCAAGCAGTTCCTTTTTGGAATAACTGTCATTTTCATCTGATAATTCATCTTCCTTCAGCCTCAGAAGATCGGCATATTCCCTTAACTGATACACAATTTCAATTCTGTTCATTTCACCTGAAAAAGCACCGGACTCCTTGAGAAGCAATCTTGTTTTTCTTGTCAAATCAGCCAATCCCGAATAGAATTCCGGAACAGGTTCCACAAATCCGGGGGGAGTGTCGCACATTCCCGCATAGCAGATACATAATTTGGATGAAAGAACAAAAGTATGCCTGATGAGCGACCAGCCGCACAAAAAGGTCTGAAGGTCCTTTATTCTCCATTTTTCATTCTTCATAAAATAAGGTGCGTCAACATCCGGTTGTTTAAAAAGCAGTCCAAGGCACTTCAGATAGTCGCAATACAGGCTGCGATTACCAAAAAGAGGTTTAACATCCCGAATCATAGCAAATACCTTATCTGATTTGTCACCATACTCCGACAAAACAATACCCATTCCACACACTGAACCTATAGCAGCTCCAACCATATAACCGGATGGAAAACCATTTTTAAGAATACCGGAATTCATCATTTGCTGAAAAAGAACTGCATCAGGAAGCTTCACCGGAGAAAAAATCCGGAAATTGGCAACTTCAACTCCCTTAACAGGCTTATAGGAAATCAGATCATTAACCTGTGGTTTCCTGATTTTTCCCGGAAGTTCTTCCCTGAATCTTTTTAATGATTGAAATGCATTATCTGACATGCTGCAGCCCGAGGATATTCTTCCTGCCAGATATAAGTCGGGATTGTCTTCAACACCTGAGAATTCTCTGTTATGTCTGAAAAATTTTTCGATCATCACTGAAGTCTTTTTGTCCTGTGGTGATTGTTTTTCATCAGGTATATAATCGCTGAAGATGCAGTCTCCGAGAATCAGAATTGATGCAGCCTCCAGATCATTATCAACCCTGAATGGAATTGTTTGAAGCCATTTTAACGCACGATAATAATCTGATAATTTTTGATTTTTCGTATAAAATCCAACTGGTTTAAAATTGCTGTAATCAATTCCCATAAAGCTGCTGTCTGTTTTTATCCAGCCGGGCGCCTTTATACCTTCAGCTTTTCTCACCAGTGCAGCTTCATTTATGATAATTTCCTTAATTTCACTATCTGGGGATATAGTATCATCGCCCAGCAAAACAAGGGCGGTTCCAATAACAATCTGTGCCCTCCTTTTTGCAGGTTTAAGCAAAGCTTTGCTATTTTCAGGATGTCTGTTCGTATTTTCAAGATTATTCCACAAGTATCTTAAAATTACCGGAAGTGCAGATGCGTTCATTTTTTCAAACTGACAGTAAGAATCCTCAAAAAGCACATTGTAGGTGTTGATTACCGAATCGGAGGTTATGAATAATGGTTCGTCCGTTCCTATATATGGTTCAAAAATCTGTTTAAACTCTTTATTAGTGATAACAAAACCATATTTGTCAAGAAACTGAGTCTGAGCAACATTCAGTTTTTCCTGTTTTACTGTTTTCGCATTTACTGCCTTTGATGATGAAACAAAAACTACCGGCAAAATCAACATCAAAGCAAATTTCAGGGCTAATCGCCCGCTTTTTTCCCATATCATCCCTACCCTACCTCCTGCTATTTAATAATTTATATCATGTTTAAAAAATTCACATTATTACAGGACATAAGGGATTACCTGACTTGCCGCCGGAATTTACCGCTTCCGCAGGGAGTTATTTTGTTGCGCTGTTATTTGATACAGGGGGTTCAATATGGCGGTAGAATGCCTCCGCAGCGGGAACTGAAAACTTACCGGTGGGTGCTGTTGAGATAAGCAGTATTGGTTCTGAATCTGCGGCAGTTCTGAAAACCATCATGATACCGTCAACATCCTTGCCGTTCTGCAGACATTTGAAATTGTAATAACGGGTGGATTTATTGTATTTTTCCGGACCTTTTGAGCTTTCATCCGATATTGCTCTTCCGCTTGAAAAATCAGCCGAAGCTCCGAATTCAAATGCGGAAAATTTCATATCTTTCAGAAATGTTTTCAGGCTATTGTCAGGCTCTTCCAGCAGTTCCTTCAGGCTTTTGCCGCCAAGAACGCCGGGACCTTTGAATTTTACAAGAAAAATATCCTGTTCGTCGTTGTATTTAATATTGATTATCCTTGCACCGATTACAGTTTCTGAGATTCCCGCAAAATCGTAGTCGGGAAGGAGCTTAAAACTGACTATGGTTCTTGCATTTTCAAGCCCTGTTCTTACTGCAGTCAGTCTGTCGAGGTGGGTTTTAACTCTTTTTATCCCCTTTGCAGCATCAGGATTGTCCGCAGAAAGAGCCAGACTTTTCAGGTAGTATTCCTCGGATTTCTGAAACTGCTCCCTGTATTCGTATATTAAACCGAGAAGGTAGAATGCGCCGGAATCCCTTGGGGCAGTTACATTGAGTTTATTTGCACATTTTTCAGCTTCATCAAGTCTTTCCAGTTTTATCAGAAGAGCCGCCTGGTTAAACATTGCAAAAGTATAGTCAGGCTTCACTTCAAGAGCTTTTTTATAAAGGGGAAGAGCTTCCTGCACCCTGCCGAGTTTTTCATATACAAGGGCGAGGTTGTTCATAGCTTTCGCATAACCGGGATCAAGCTTTATTGCTTCTTTGTAGCTTGCTTCAGCTTTATCCATCTGATTAAGAAAGTAATAAGCGACGCCCATTTTGTAATGAGGTACAGCTTTTTCACGGTTCATTTCAGAAGCTTTTTTATACTCCTCAAGGGCTTCGCTGTATTTTTTTTCGAGAACAAGGGCATCTCCCTTTGTAACAAGCTCGTTAATCTTATCATCCACAAAAGCTGCAAAAGCGCTGCTGTTAAAAGAGAATAGCAAAACAGACAGTAGTACCGTTAAAAATACTTTCTTCATAAACACCTCAGTTTAAGGTTTAGGGATGATCCAGATCAACTTTCAGGTCTGTAACTTCATCTTCTTTTATTACTACGGTTTTCTGAATCACCTTATATTTAGGGTGCCTGATTATCACAAAATATTCCCCGGGTGTGAGATTTTCCAGAGTAGCTGGAGTTCTTGCCACTTTATCCAGAAGCTGGACCACTGCACCAAATGGCTGGGTTTCAACTTTCAGGGTCCCGGTCCCCTTCTCATGAACATGTTCCGCTGAAACCTGATTGCTGGAAGAGTTTGTCTTTTTAGCCACAGTTGCATAAATAATCCAGAACATCAATATTGCTGCAACTGCTATAATCCCAATTATGATATAAGGCTTATAGTCCCAGATGCTTTTTTCTTCTTTTTTTTCCGGCTGTTTAAATGAGCCTAATTTTTTCATATTCTCCGGCATTTTCTTTGCTCCATATTTTTCTATATCATATAGATTTTGATCAAACATAAGCTTTTCCTTCTTTATTAAAAACATAACAGGATGAAAAGGATAAAGAAAGCAATAAATGGAATTAAGAAAGACTAAGCAGTTTTAACAAGGAGTGAGATTATGAGTTTCAATCCGGTTGATGCCAGCTCCCCTGAATTCAGGGCAAGAGAGGTCCTGTCCGTATTAATTCGGGATTTTGCCGAAGGTACAAAAATCGTTTATACAGAAACCGAAGAAGGGTTTGAACTTACAGTTCCCCTTCCGGGAGACCGAAAACAGAAAGTTTTCATTACTGCTGACAGAAGAGACTCCGACGGTGAGGAACTTTTCCAGATATTCACCATCTGCGCCGAAGCAAACCCGGATCTTTTTGCATTCGCACTTAAACTGAATATGGAAATAGATTACGGCGCCATTGCAATTAAGGAAATCTACGGAAAAGACCACCTTGTTATTGTTGATACGCAGCTGGTCAGAACGGCACAGCCTGTGGAGATTGAAAAATCAGTAATCACTCTTGCGGAAGTGGGAGATGATATCGAACAGATTCTTACCGGCGAGGATTTAAGGTAAAAGCAATGAAGGAAATGACCATCAGGGATGCGGTCAATCTTGCCCTGACAAGGGAAATGGAGCAGGACCCCGCAGTTTTTATCATGGGTGAGGATATTGGCATTTACGGCGGCGCCTTTGGAGTAACCAAAGGGATGCTTGATCAATTCGGGCCGCAACGCATACTTGAAACACCCATCAGCGAAGCTTCACTTATGGGCATAGCCACAGGCTGCGCTCTTTCAGGGATGAAACCCATCCTCGAAATCATGTTTATGGATTTTACCACCCTGATAACCGATCAGATACTCAATCACGCCGTAAAACTGAAATACATGTTTGGCGGTAAAGAAGAAATAAAAATTCCAGTGGTTGTAAGAGCGCCATTCGGCGGAGGCAGGGCATACGGTGCAAGCCATTCTCAGAGTCTTGAAGGCTTGTTTATGCATATGCCCGGCATTAAGATTGTAGCTCCTTCAACACCTCAGGATGCTTATACACTTCTTCGGAAATCCATACAGGATCCGAACCCGGTCCTCTTTCTTGAACACAAACTGCTATACAGCAAACAGGGTGCTGTGGATGAAAACAATATGGAGACGGAAATCGGAAAGGCAAAACTTACAAGAACAGGAAACGATGTTTCCATATTTGCCTATGGCAGAATGCATGATTTCGCTCTCGAAGCAGCTTCTAAACTTAGCGGGGAAGGTTACGAAGCTGAAGTTACGGATCTTATTACTATTTCGCCCATGGACAAAGAATCTATCCGCCGCTCTGCGGCAAAAACCGGAAGGGTTGTTATTGTGGAGGAAGGAACCGTAACAGGAGGAGTGGGAGCGGAAATAAGCGCCGTTGTTATGGAAAACAGCTTTTTCAGCCTTGAAGCGCCTCCTGTAAGGGTAGCATCCCCGGACATACCCATTCCATACAGCCCCACCCTTGAAAATGCAGCACTTCCTGATGTGGGAAGAATTGTCAGGGCAGCGATGGAAACACTGAAATATTAGTTTTCCGACCTTAAAAATTTACATGATTAATTGTACGATTTGAATGGTCCGCAAAATCAGACACTTTAGTATTTACGCGGAGGAAAGTATGAACAACAATACGCAGATAACCGGAAAAGAGTTTAAAAAAGCCGAAGAGCTGCAGGATTTCACTCATTTTATCGACTGCAGCTTCAACGGTATCAATCTGTCCGGCAAAAAGTTTGAAGAACCGTTGAAGTTTGAAAAATGCACTTTTAATGAATGCAATTTAAAAAAATCCTCATTTTCAAAACCTGTTTTCATAAATTGCACATTAAACGAAACTATTTTCTGCACAGCCAGAATTTATGAAGCTGAATTCACAGGATGCAAAATGCCTTCAGCCGATTTCAGCGGAGCAAAAATCAATAACTCGAAATTCATTAACTGCGATCTCACTAATGCAATATTTGCAGAAACGATCCTGTTTATCAGCAGCTTTATACAGTGCAAACTTATGGGAGCTAACTTTCAGGATGCACAGACCACAGGGTTTAAAATGGATGAAAGCAACTGCAGATATTCAAATTTCCGCTATATTTCCTTCCAGAAACAGACTCTGAACGGAATCGACTTTTCAGAGGCAGATTTAACCGGATGCAATTTTCACGGAGCGGTTCTGAATGACTGTAATCTTAACGACGCCAACCTTCACAACGCTGTTTTAACCAATGCAGACCTAAGCCGGTCCGAAATTTCCGGATTTGACATAACCAACTGCAAAACTCTTCAGGGGGCGATAATTTCCGCTGAACAGGCTTCACAAATGCTTGAACCATACGGAATACGAGTTGTCTGATTATTTACGGAAAAGTATGCATCCCACCCTGATCAGGAAACTTCTGGATAAAAAACATGTTTATATTAAAAATAAAACTAAACATACACGGAGGTTCAACAAATGGAAACGGTAAAACTAACTCCCGGACAGGAAGCACCGGAGTTCACCCTTCCCAATCAGGATGAACAGGAAGTTGCCCTGAGCAGTATGAAAGGCAAATGGGTTGTCCTCTATTTTTACCCCAAAGACAACACCAGCGGCTGCACTCTTGAAGCCAGGGATTTCACATCCCAGCTCCCCGGTTTCAGAGAACTTGACGCAGACATAATCGGAATAAGCCCGGATAGCTGCAAAAGCCACAGAGGTTTTATAACAAAACAGGATCTTAAACTGACCCTGCTCAGCGATACGGAACATAAAGTCTGCCAGCTTTACGGAGCATGGGGCGTTAAGAAAATGTACGGCAAAGAATACGAAGGCGTAATAAGAAGCACTTTTTTAATTGATCCGGAGGGAAAAATAGCGGAAGTATGGTATAAAGTAAAAGTAAACGGTCATGTAGATCAGGTTAAAGAAAAATTGACATCACTTAAAGGTTAGGGATTAGTTATGCGGCGGACATTACAGATTTATTTTTTGCTGATGGCGTCAGCAATGCTTCTTTTTTGCAGACCGGCAGCAGCAGGTGAAAACATCCCCACAATTATCAACAGCGAAGATGCTGCCAACAAAGTCTTCGAGAAAGCAAAAAACACACTTTCCTCAAGACTGAATATGCATTTTCAGCTTCCTATGGAAATCAAACTGGTCAGTGGAAAAGAACTGGATGCAATGGTTAAGGACAGTCCTTACAGGGGCAATGTAACAGGGCTTCACACATTCAAAAACGGCAGACATGTCATTTATATGATGACAAATGTGGGCAGGGACGATTTCTACGGTACAATGTGCCACGAAATGACCCATAGCTGGCAGCTCGAAAACTGCCCTCCGGATCAGTCCCTTGTGTTGTCCGAAGGTCTGGCGGTATGGGTGGAAATGAAAGTCCTCTACTGGGATGGAGCATATTATATGGTAAACCAGATAAACCAGAATTTCGGAGATCCGATTTATGGTGTCGGTTACAGATATATGCAGAAAATAGAAGACAAATACGGCGAAAAGAATGTTCTTCAGGTTGTTAAAAATATGCGGGACATTCCCCCCGGAAATTAACTATTTTATATCCCCCACCCTGGGGCTTTCCGGTTTCTTTTCTTCCTGTTTAACGATTTCATCATCGGACAAATCCGAGAAGATGTTCTTTGTTGTTTTACCTGCGGTTTCTCTGCCCTTTGCAGGCTGAACATCCTTTGCTACTACTTCGATTCCGTCTGTTGATTTTTTTGCAGGAGCAGGTTTCTTTTCCACTATCAGGATCTGATCTTCAAGCCTGTTGGCGGCAACTATTGAGAGAACCCCCACAGCCACGAGAAAAAAGTATGTAAACCAGTTCGAAATTGAACTGACAACTATCAGCAGCATAAAATTGATCCACGAGATAAACGGAATTTTGAGCCTGATTCCTTCAAAATCCTGAATACCTTCGGGCAGAAGTATGTATGAAATGGTAAAAATGATAACGGTGATAAAACTTACTGCAGCAATATGACCGAGCAGATTAATATACTCTTCACGCAGTTTCTTTTCATCTTCATCTATGGTCATCATTGTTCTGTTGGTTGAAGCCATCTAAAAAAATCTCCTTTTGGGCAGTTTTCTTCTTTGTTGATTAAAACCCTCTAAAGGAAATGAATTCCCTCTGAAGAAAAGAATGCCGATAATCAGAAAGGCTGGAATAAAAATGGATAATTTGAACCCTGTATTAAATGAAACAATTTCATGGCAGATGTTCGGCGATCTCTGCAACGATCTGGCTCTTAAAATCTGCAAAGATTTCAAGCCCGATATGATAGTGGGCATTGTAAAAGCCGGTGTCTTACCCGGAGCAGTGATTGCCTCCCTGTTTCAGAAAGACTTTTATACCATAAAGCTTTCCAGAAAGCAAGACGAAAAGATTGTGCATGCAAGACCCATTCTCTTCGTCCCTATATCACATTCGGTTTATGGAAAGAAAGTACTTGTGGTTGATGAAATCGCAATATCAGGTGAAACACTGCAAATGGCAAAACAGGAAGTTCTCGATAAACAGGCAAGCGAAGTAAAAACCTGCTCGTTATTTGTGAAACCCGACGGTTTTAAACCCGACTGGTATGCCTATGAAAGCAGTAAAAAGATTGTTTGCCCATGGAATGTAAATATCATCGAAAATGAAAATCTGACAGCAAACCCTGCATATACAGGGTAACAACCAATATCTAACGGAGGACCCTATGACAAAAAGATCCGCGGGAGTACCATATTTGTATTTATTCATTGCTGCCATTATTCTGGCTTTTTCAACACCGGTCTTTGCTGTGGAAGCACCGGGAAACATTTTTTACGAGTCCAAAGGAAAACTCTGGACTATTCAGCCTGACAAAGCCGGAGAAAGAGTAATCTCCGAGAAATGTCCGTCAGGAAACGGACTTCTTTCACCAGACGGCAAACAGTTTGTTTTTCCTGTGAATAACGCAATTTACAGCGTAAACCTCTCAGACAAACAGGAAAAGCTCCTTTATGAAGGTGAAAAAGGCAAAGAGATGGATCTCTATTCCTGGATTCAGGGTATGGAAGGCTTCGTCTTCAGAATCAACAAAGGCAAGGATATATTTGACTATTTTCAGTTTAAGGAATCCGACAACAAAGCAGTTAACATTCTTGAAGCTTACGAACCTCCGTTTCTGTCCGACGACGGCAAATTCTGGGCATATACAACATACAGACCCGGTATGAAATCTGACGAAAGCCAGATTTATGCCGCAGAAATCGGAACAGATAAAAAGCAGTTCGTATTTCAGGGAAGACGCAAGGAAATTCTCGGATGGGATAAGGAAAACAGCGTAGTTCTCTATACTATGTTTGACAAAATTTATGCTTTTGATCTCGTTCACCGCCAGCGCCAGATCATCAACCTTCCCTTCAAGGAAATCATAGTTTTTGCCTACAACAAATCAGGTATTATGTATTACAACAAGAATCAGGAAGAAAAAGAAACAGGCATTATGCTGTTCGATCCCCAGAAAGGCGAACAGAAAGGTCTGGTGGAAGGCAAAAAGACTGCTTTTGTAGTTACATACAATCAGGATCTTTCAAAACTGATATTCTTCGTACCCCAGAATCCAGCCAATGATATGGGCGAAGGCGAACTTTATCTGTTTGAAAGCGACAACGCCACTGTGGTAAAACTCACCAGAGACAGAGGCGACAGAGTAGTGAAAGAAAAGAATCTCGCTCTTCAGTGGTCGCCCGATGGCAAATACTTTGTCTATGAAAAAGTAAGAATGAAACACGGGGATGTTAAAAAGTCCGAGATATGGATCGCCGGTGATGGTAAGAACGAACAGCTCAGAAAACAAGCGGGCAATCCGGTCTGGGGCGTTATAAAATAAGGAGGGGAATTATGGACGCTATTACAGGCGAAAATAATCAAAACCTTGTTGCAGAAGAAACTGTTTACACCGAAAAACTGGAAGAATACACTCAGGAAGAGCGTCAGGATATATTTCTGGCGCCCTTTTATTCATATTTTCTTGCATCGGCTTCCGACGGCGGAATAATTGCCGCTGCAAGGGAATTTGCAGAATTCGACAGAGTTATGGTGGATTCTCTCGAACAGCTCAAAGGCAACAAACTTGTTGAAGCTTCATTCTGGAATCTTGATTCTGAAGCAAAACGGAAAGATGCCCATCAGAAGATCAAAACCGAGGGGCAAAACTTTGAAGCTGTGAAACAGGAATTTTTTCCGCTGATAAAGCGGGCTGTTGAAATTACCAAGACAAAAGCCTGCAAAAAAGATGCGGGAGAATACCTCTACTTCATCTATGATATTGCCGACAGGGTTGTAAATGCTTCAGGCGAAGGCTTTCTTGGAACAGGCGAAAAAGTAAGCCCGAAGGAAAAAGAATTTCTTGAAGAGTTCAGAAATCTGCTGGGCCTCGGAAGCAGCGACTGACAGAAAAGCGTTAAAAACATATGCTGAAAAAATACTTTTGCGATATGCATATACATATCGGAGCCACTTCCGAAGGTAAACCGGTAAAGATTACCGCTTCGAAAAATCTGATATTCGAAAACATTGTCCGGGAATCACTGACCCGCAAAGGTATGGATCTCATAAGCATAGTTGACTGCGCAAGCCCTGGTGTATTAAAAGATATAAAAAAGATGATCAGTGAAGGAGAGCTTCATCCCCTTCAGGATGGAGGCCTCCTTCACAGGGATCGGCTCACTTTCATACCCGCCTCGGAAATTGAAACAGCAGAAAAAAACGGCGGAGTATCCCATCACATCAGCTATTTCCCCGATATAAAAAGCATCACTGAATTTTCACGGGTGATGAGGCAGTATATTACAAACATCGAACTAAGCTCCCAGAGAGCCTCACTTACAGCATCAGAACTATTGAGCGTAACAAAAGCCACAGGAGGAGTCCTTATACCGTCGCATGCCTTCACCCCTCACAAATCGCTATATGGAAATGCCGGAAGAAGGATGGTTGAGGTTTTCGGAGACAATGCAGAAAACATTCCGGCGGTTGAATTGGGTTTATCTGCTGACACATCAATAGCAGACAGACTTGATGAATTAAAGAATCTGTCATTTCTTTCAAATTCCGACGCACATTCCATTCCGAAAATAGCAAGGGAATATACAATAATTCAGATGAAAAGGCCCAATTTCAGGGAATTTATCCTTGCACTACACAGAAATGCAGACAGAAAAATATTGGCAAATGTGGGAATGGATCCCCGGCTCGGCAGGTACCACCGTTCGTTCTGCCTCAAATGCGAAAAAGTACAGCAGGCTCCCCCACCTGTCTTTAAATGTCAATATTGCGGAAATGAAAATAAAAGTAAAAAGGATATGATAACGGGAGTTCTCGACAGAATAACGGAAATTGGTGATTTTAACGAACCTGTGCATCCGGAGCACAGGCCCCCATATCATTATCAGATACCTCTCGCATTTGTCCCCGGGCTTTCAGATAGGATAATGAACTACCTTTTACAGCGTTTTGGGTCTGAGATGGCGATTCTAAACATTGCCACCGACAAAGAAATTCATGCCGCCCTACCCCCGGATATTGCACGCAACCTGATTGATGCACGAAATGGAAAACTTGATATAACAGCGGGTGGCGGAGGAAAACATGGCAAAATAGAAGAGAATAAAGAATCCGGATACGAGGAGCTGACCTTCGGATTTTAGATAAAATGCTCTTTAAGGCAATCCTCACAAACGAGCCAGTCGTCATATATAGTTTCAAGCTTCTGCCAGACTACTTCCTGAGCATCTGCAGGGGGCAATCCCCTTTTTTCCAGCTTTTTGATTTCCTGTTCCATATATTTTTCGTTGTCCATTATATGGCGGTTCGAAAAAAGGTATCCCTGCATCTTAGGCACATCTTTGTTGCAGAAATGGCAGGTTCTGCCCTTTTCCTTAATTCCGTATATGGTAAGTGTCTTCCACATTCCAACAGCTCTGCGGTGAGCTTCGGATTTGATCTTGTTACTCTTGGAAAATAGGTTAAACATAGAAAACTCCGATATTTCAATTATATCCGTTAATCTTTTATATAGGATGTCTGATTATCCTTGTGCATGTCTGTTTCTATATTATAAATAAATAAACGGATGTTGGCAATAACAGGCTATTTGTGCAAACCTTACAATTTCGTTAACAATCTGTTAACAATATATTAACATACTTCACATCCTCTCAATAGAAAGAAAATGGGCTTCATGTTAAAATTATTACAGATTAACTGTAGGGGCTTTGTTTGCTTTCAACAGTAAACCGTGCTTAAACAAATGTCCCCCGGAAGGAGAATACAATGGGAGCAAATAGAATTGAGCCGGGTGTTACCATTTTTGGAAACAACTCTGCAATCAGCGGCCAGTCAGCAGCTAACAGCGGGTTCGGCGGCGTAACAGCCACCGGACATTCTGCAGCAGCAGGCAGCAGCTCTTCTTCATCAGGATCTTCCGACAGCGGAGCGGTCCAGGCAAGCCTTTCCGACAGCAGCAGCATTTCTGCCGAGGCTGCCGGAGGACACTCTGATTCCGGCACATCCGTTTCAGGAATAGTCGGAGCTATCGGTTCCGTTTCAGCTTCACTGGGTGGCGGCGATGCGTCCGGCGCAGCAGCAGCCTCAGGTGGAGGCGGCGGCGCCGGAGCAGGAGCAGCCGGTGGAGATGGCGGAGGGAATTAACCCTCCACTTTAAGCTTCAGTATTTTCAACTGATCAGATTCAACAGCTATGGGGGCGCCTGTCATTAAGCAGTCGCCTCCTGTGTTTTTCGGGAAGGCTATAACATCTCTGATAGTCTCTTCGCCGGCGGCGATAGCTGCAATTCTGTCGAGTCCGGGAGCGATTCCGCCATGAGGTGGAGCGCCGTATTCGAATGTATTAAGAAGGAATCCGAATTTTTCCTCTGCCTCTTCATCACTGATTCCGATGGCGTTAAACACTCTCTTCTGAAGATCCCTTGAATGAATTCTGATACTGCCGGAAGCGACTTCGTTTCCGTTGAGAACCATATCATAAGCATCAGCTTTGACTTTCAGGGGTTCTGTTTCAAGAAGGTGCATATCCTCAGGCTTCGGTGAAGTGAAAGGATGATGTTCGGTTTCAAGGCGTTTTTCTTCTTCATTATATTTATACATGGGGAAATCCACAACATACAGGAAGTTGAACTTGCCTTTGTCAATAAGATTAAGTCTCTTGCCCATTTCAAGTCTCAGTTTTCCGAGAATGGCTGAAATAAACATAGCTTCGCCTGCCATAATAGCAAGGAGATCGCCGTCTTTAGCGCCAAATGCGGTTTTAAGCTCTGCAATCTGTTCAGGGCTGAGATATTTTGAAAGAACTGATTTGAATTCGCCGTCTTCTTTGAGAGCTGCGGAAAGAATGCCCTTAGCTCCTGCTTTTTTAGCAAACTCGGTAAGTTCGTCAAGCTGTTTACGGGAGTAGCCGGCACATCCGGGAAGCACAATACCTCTCACAGCTCCGCCGGAGCCGATGGCATCGTTGAAAGCCTGGAATTCCGTATTTTTTACATGTTCCGTTACATCAATAATTTCCATGCCAAATCTTGTATCAGGCTTATCATTGCCAAAACGGTTCATTGATTCTTCCCAGGACATACGATGGAAAGGTACAGGAATGTCAATATTCATAACTGTTTTGAAAACATACTGCATAAGTCTTTCACTTACACCAAGCACATCATCTCTTGAAACAAATGACATTTCCATATCGATCTGAGTGAACTCAGGCTGTCTGTCGGCTCTGAGGTCTTCATCCCTGAAACATCTTGCTATCTGGAAATATTTGTCAAAACCGCTGACCATCAGAATCTGTTTAAAAATCTGCGGTGACTGGGGCAGCGCATAGAATTTTCCCGGCGAAAGTCTGCTGGGGACCAGAAAATCCCTTGCACCTTCAGGAGTTGCACTGACGAGCATCGGTGTTTCTATTTCAAGAAATCCCTCTTTATCAAGAAAATCTCTCGTGGCTTTTGCCATTTTGTGGCGAAGAATAAGGTTTTCCTGCATCCGGCTTCTTCTGAGATCCAGAAAACGGAATTTCAGTCTCAGTGATTCATCAACACTGGAATTATCTGCCACCTGAATAGGCGGGGTTTTGCAGGTATTGAGAATTTCAAGCTCATTTACGGCCACTTCAACATCACCGGTGGCGATATTGGCATTGTGGGCGCCTTCGGGTCTTTCCCTTACAAGGCCCGTAACTGATATAACAAACTCACTGCGGAGTTTTTCCGCCTGAGCGAATAATTCAGGTTTTTCCTGAGGATTAAAGACAACCTGGGTCATTCCGTATCTGTCTCTTAAATCGATAAAAATCAGTCCGCCCAGATCTCTTCTTCTGTGCACCCAACCGTTGAGAACCACAGTCGAACCTATATGCTCAGCTCTGGCATCTCCACAGGTCATTGTGCGTTTCGAAAATGACTGTGTTTTCATATCTTCCTCCCTTTTTGTAGCCTTTTGATTTCCTGCTATTATAATGGATTGAAAAGCTTTTAGCAACAAAATAAAAAAAAATGAAAATAGCTATTGACATTAAGATCAAATTC
>JAJTBE010000159.1 GCA_021287065.1 Bacillota bacterium | reverse complement strand
CCGGTCGGTCCCCAATTCAAAAGTTTTGGGAAGGAGGTCCGGAGGAAACTTTTTCCAAAAAAGTTTTCTCCGGGAGCTGGGTGTGCGGTTATAATTCTTGTGAGTGATCAGATAAATCCATGCCTTAATTCATGGGCATTGGGGTTACTGGCGGTTGGTGAGAGGTTTTGGGACCCGGGGGACAGGCGGGACGCCTGCGATCCGGCAGGTGTTGGCGGGGGTTGTGGTTATGGGGGTGCTGGCGGTTGGCGGGAGGTTTGGGGACCCAGGGACAGGCGGGATGCCTGCGATCCGGCAGTTGTTGGCCAAGGTTGTGGTTATGGGGGGTGCTGGCGGTTGGCGGGAGGTTTGGGGACCCGGGGGCAGGCGGGACGCCTGCGATCCGGCAGTTGTGGGTGATGGTTGTGGTTATGGGGGGGCTGGCGGTTGGCGGGAGGTTTGGGGATGGGGAGAAATACGGGAGATTCGTTCGGAAGAGTGAAAGGGTTCTACCTGATTTAGTTTTTGTATTTTTTTGTAATCCAGATAAAATCAAAAATGGATTTATCCTTTGCCGCCAAATCAGTCTTGTCGGTTCTTAAATCATAAACAGAAATGGAGCCGTCATTAAGGAGATACGCAATTTTATCACCCTGGGGCGACCATTTAAGGTTAAAAATTCTTTGTGAGTATTGATCAGCCTTTTTCTCTTTTGAAATTGTTTTTAAGACTTTTTTTGCAACTGTGTCAATCAGCAGAATGCCGTCATAGCTTGTTACCGCAAGTATTTTTGGGTCAGATGGATTGCATCTGATAAAGTTAAACCCTATACTCATCATCCTACTTTTGCTCACAACATCATCTTCATCTTTTCCTTCACTTAGTTTTATCAATCTTTCCAGTTTTTTTGATACAGTTGAATACTGTATCAGCCAGATGCCATATTGATTTTTCTTCGAATCATCAGGCAGCACAGTCCAAAGCCAGAATATTTTGCCATCAGGAGAAGTTTCGATGGGGCTATAGATTTTTGGTATTGAGAAAAGAGGATACCATAGATGAAAACCCACCGGTACATAATAATTTTTGTCCGGGTTGGATGCAGTTTTATAAAGCAATGCGCTCCGTTCATATCCGTTTTCTACCCCTTCAATCAACTGAAGAACCATAGTGCCGTCTTTAAGCATTCTCGCACCTGATATAAATACAGGTTGAGGTTTCTCATCTTTTTTTTTGCTTTTTTCAGGACGGGCGGATAATGGTAGCTCTGAAATATCTGCAAAGGGATCTGACCATACATTTGGCAAAAGATCCCAGATCAAACCACTGACAGATTTATTAATTTTTCTGTATTGCCCGCAGCTTGAAAGCATTAAATCCTGTTTCTCATCATAATCAGGAAAATATCCCTCCTGTGATGAAGTGTATTCAGGCATCAACCTGTCACCAACAACAAAACTATCCTTTTCTCTGTCGTAATTGATACTGAAAAAATACCATTTTTCACCCACTTTGATCCTATCGTAGAAAAACCAGCTTTCAGGCTGATACCCTTCAATAAGATGTCTTACTTGAGAATCTAAATACTGTTGGTCCATTTTTATGTAATCAAATGGAATAGAAAGATACGGCTTTCCCCGATCTTTATCTGAGCCATCAGGTTTATAACCCGTTAGCTCAATATATGAATCGGTCTTTCTGCCCATTCCTGAAAAATCCGGTTCTCCCCTTCGTGCAAGTGCCACAATGATTTGTTCGGTTTGGTTAGATACAGTATGCGCAGAAGTTACATTAGTTTCTTTCTTAGAACTTCCAACCCGAATAGCAAACCAGAGGGCAGCAAATGTAAATACAGTTATAAGCAAAGCAATAATGAAAGCCCTGCTTGATTTTTTTAACATCAGGATACCCCTGCAAATACGATTCCAAGCAATTCAGAAAAAAAGATAATTCTTACTCTTCCACCCATAGGGTGTGGCTGTAGTTTGTTCCCTGGGAGCCGGTCAGGTTGGAGATTGTCTGGTCCTGGGTGTCGTAGAGCCAGATGTCGTTTTCACACTGGAAGGCTATCCAGCGGCTGTATTGCCACAGGGGTCCGTTGAACATTTTTTCTCCGCCGGTGAGCTGGGTCGGGTTGTCCCCGTTGGGATCCATACTGAAGATTTCGGTTTGATCGCTGTTGTCGTATGGTTTGCAGATATATATGATTTTTCCGTCGGGGTTATAGTTGGCAGACCATTCGGAGATGGTGGATGTGTTTGTCAGGTTGGTATATGTACCTGAAGAAATCACATAGCGGTATATGTCATAATTTGAGTTTGAATCGATTACTGACAGGCACAGTGATTTTTCATCAGGGGACAAGCCTATGGATGTCACATTGCCTTCGGGAATCGTGAAGATAATCGTATCATCGCTTCCATCTGTATTCATACACCTGAGCTGGCTCTGGCTAGTTTCACGAACTTCTGATGTATAATAGATTTTGTGGTCTGATGTGAAAACCGGGGCGATATTGTTCAGTTCGTCGTAGCTTGTGAGTGCTGTCAGGTTTCCGGCAGGAATATCAATCCTGCAGATATTGCAGTAAAGAAGGCTTCCTTTGGACATGCTGCAGAACATTGTGCTTCCGTTTGGTGCAACAAACAGATCGTTGTAATATGCAAACATATCCGTGCCGAGGATGCTTTTTACATTATCAAGGGTTCCTTCGTTGAAATTCAATTCGCCGGAATAGATAAGAGCGCTGTATCCGTCTGAAGAATCTCTTGTGGAAACAAAGTAAAGAGTGCCTGTTTTGCCGTCTGAAGTAGTATTGTCATTATTTGTGCCTGAACAGCCGTTGATAAAAAGGCATAATACAGCGAGAACAGCAAACAAAGCCAAAGATGAAGCAAAATGCTTTTTTGACATACCCAATCCCCCTATTTTAATTTTTATGGCATTTTAATTGAAGCTGAAGATTCTTCCTGCTCCTGCTGTTTTACCATTCTATATACTTCTGCAGGTTTTATGCGTTTTTCTATCAGCTCCATTTTCACTTCGATAGAACGGAGTTTGCCTTCGATTTTCGAAAGCCTTTCGTTGACAACATCCCATTGTCTTCTCGAAATATCAACCATAATCTGCTCCTTAGGGTAATTTCTGCCTGAGCTTAGACGGTTTCTTTGCCTGTGGCTTTACTTTTCTCTTCATAGTAGAAGCCGTCGGAATTTGAGCCGCCGGACATGGCAGAAATCACCAGTTCATCTTTATCGAGGCGTTCGGCGCTGGCTGCAATTTCCGCTGCTTCATCGGCAAACTCGGTAAGAAGCACATCTTCGAGGCCTGTTCTGGGAACAATTTTGCCTTCGGGTATGAGCTTTTTCATAAGGAGTTTTTCGATGGGAGCGGGAGTCAGTTCCGACATGTTTTTCATAATTTCGATAAGCCGCTTTTTCTCTTTGGCGAGAAGAATGTTGTAAACTTCAGGCGCCAGATTATTGAGGCTTTCGATAAAATGAATGCTGCAGCCGGTGTTTGCCTCGGTCAGATGGCTCTTCATAAGAGCTGATACGGGGCTTGTGGAAACAAGTATAAGATAATTGAGCTTGTAAGCTGCAATATGTGCATTAATCAGATAAGCATCATCAAGGGTGAGCCTTCTGTTGGAAAGCTGAAGCATAACCGCTTCGTTGTTGATGTTGAGGAATATATTGGTATCCGGTGATTCCGCAGTGTAAATGAGGCAATCTTCGTAAGGGATTCCCAGAGAATGGAGTGCATCGAGGGCGATGACCATAAACCAGTAATCATCTTCGAGGACTTTTTTGCCGAAGTCTGAACAGGAAATTGATTTCACCAGTTTTTCATCCGAGTATGAAGCTCCGCAGATGAAGCAGCGGAAACCTTTGCGGGAGATGTCTTCCAGTGCGCTGGAATCGGGAATTCTCAGAAGCTGCTGGCCTGTTTTGCTGCAAAGCAGTGCGAAATCGGAATTAACAAGGCCGAGATCGGAGAATTTCTTTATAACATCGTCAAGTTCCGGTAATTCAACTTCTTCAGTGAGTTTATCGAGGAAAGTGGAGTCTTTTTCCATGATAATCTTCATCAGTGAAAGACTGGAGACATCCACAAGTTCCTTTGCCGCTGACACTTCCCCGGCTCCGGGAATAACTGTGCGGGCGTTGTCAACAAGGATATTGAAAGAGGGATTGAGCTGTTTAACAGGTTCCCATTCCTGTTCCGAATCTTCAAGAGCATCTGAAATGACGCTTTTGATACGGGCGGCAAAATCCTTAAACTCTTTGGCTGCTCCGTTGCCTACCACGCCTATCTCAATAAGTTCCTTTTCATCAGGCACTTTAAAGTACATGACCGTATCAGGTTCTACATAAACCAGATCTCCCCCGAGAAGTTTTGTTTCCTGGGGTGTGAAATTTTCCATTATCCATTCATCAATCTGGTCGATCTTCAGACCGAGCCGTTTGATATATTCTTTTTTCATTCCATGGATAATGAGATCATATTTTTCAGAAAGATTTGATACGATATTCTTACAATCTTCCTTATCAAGGATTACCCTGAGTTGCAGTTGCCTGATTTTCAGCATTGAGCTACCAACCTTTCTTTCCTGAATCTTTCCGGAATGCCTTTCTCCGCTAAGCTATTGCTTCGTACTTCGATTCCTGCTTTTTAATTCCTTCCTCTGTGCTTCTTAAAACTCTACCCGGTCTTTCGTCAGAAATCGCTCCGTTTTCAAGGGCTATAACGCCGTTGACTATTACATAGGGGATTCCTTCGGGGTACTGATGGGGATTTTTTATTGTAGAAGTATCAGCAATCTTTTCTTCACTGAAGATGACCAGATCCGCTGCGTATCCGTCTGCTATTTTCCCCCTGCCCTGCAGTCCCAGTATTGAAGCGGGAAGAGTGGTCATTTTTCTTACTGCTTCTGATATGGAGAATAATTTTTCCTCACGGGCGTATTTTCCGATAACTCTCGGAAAAGTTCCATAAGTGCGGGGGTGGGGGTTTCCTCTGTGGAGAGGCCCATCCGTTGCCCTTGCCCAGGCGTCGGTTCCGATACAGGTATATGGATCCTGCATGATTTCCCTTACATTTTCCTCGCACATGCTCATATAGATAGCGCCTACTGCCAGTTCCTCTTCTATAAGCAGATCAAGGACAAAGTCGAAGTGATTGACGCCGAGTTCCCTTGAGATTTCATCGACAACCCTGCCTTCGTAGATTGTGTTCTTTTCGTTTTTGACATTTGAAATGATAATATTATCTCCGTTGGAGTAATATGTTTCGTTCATTTCAGCAAGGATTTTTTTGCGGGTTTCGGGGTCTTTGAAACGCTCGATGGCTTTTTCGGTTCCCCCTACAAGGGTCCATTCGGGTAGGATAGCAGAAAGGCTTGTTGCGGAAATTGTATATGGATATTGATCATGATGGATTTCCATACCGCTTTCCCTTGCTTTTCTTATCATCTCCAGAATCTGAGGGACTTTGTGCCAGTTTTTGGTTCCTGCTGCTTTCAGGTGTGAGATTTCGAGGGGGATATCCGCTCTTTTTGCGGTTTCGATAGCTTCCTCTATGGCGCCGATTACACGATCGCCTTCGCCCCTGATGTGGGTGGCGTAGATTCCGCCTTTTTCCTTTGTGGTTTTCACAAGTTCCACTATTTCATCGGTATCGGCATAGGATGACGGGGAATAGATTAAACCTGTGGTGATACCCCAGGCGCCCTGATCCATCATCTTTGCAACGCATTCTTTCATAGCGGAAATTTCCTCAGGAGTAGCTTTTCTGTTGTCAAAGCCTACAATGCTGCCTCTGACATTCCCCTGCCCTACCAGTGTCATAACATTGACAGATATGCCTTTTCTTTCAAGCGCTCTGAAAAATCCGTCAAAATCCTCCCAATCGCACTTAACGCCGTATTCTTCAAGTTCCTTATCGGTTTCAATCTTACACTGGCCATAAATGGGAGCCATGGACATGCTGCAGTTTCCGAGGACTTCAGTGGTAATTCCCTGACAGAGGCTGCTTGCCGTTCTTCCATCCACAAGCATTGAGCCTTCGGAATGTCCGTGGATGTTAATAAAACCGGGGCTGATGGATAATCCGCGGGCATCTATAACTTTTTTTGCATTTTTAACTTCTTCTTCTGTTAACGGATATTTTATTTTATCTCCGATAATGCCTAAATTGGCTTTACAGGGTTGATTTCCGGTTCCGTCATATATTTTTCCGCCGATAATGGCAATGTCAATGGAGTTCATATTCTTCTTCCTTTCCTTCTCCGTCAGAACCTGTATTCTGAAGGTAGTGGCGGATTAAACGCTGAGATGTTTTGAGGTTTTCCCTGTGCACCATCAAATCCCCCCAGTATGTTTCCCCAAATGTCATTACGCTGTCATACATAGCAACCTGCCGGGATCTTATCATCACCGGTATTCCTGAGCTTTCGAGCATACCTTTGATAAGCCAGGCTTCAGGTTCGTCACCTGCCTGAAAAGCTGTGACCAGCTCGTCATCAAACACCATATCCTCAGCTTCTTCGGGATGAGCGCCGCAATAAGGGCAGGATTCGTATTCATCATTATAACTGCTTTGGCATTGGGGACAAAAATACATGTTTTCTCTCCTTAATTTGCAAGTATGGAGGCACAATCCCGACAGAAATCACTGTCAGCTTCATTATGCGCTCCGCATACATCACAGATTTTGTATTTTTTTGTATTTCCGAATTTCAGAACCACCTTTACAGGTTTTGTGTCTATTTCAACCTGTCTGAATGTTACAAGTTCGCCCTGACAGTCGTAGCAGAAATCGGCGCCGGAGGGGTTAGATGCTCCGCAGTTGGGGCAGAGTAAAATCCCTGAGCTTTCCGGCAACGATGCCTTCCTCTGAATGGATTTATCAAGTTCGAGGAAATCAAAAGATGATTTGCCTTCCGCTTCATCCACCCGTTCAAAGGGGGTCAGACTATTCTGCGCTTCCGCTGGATTTATATTTACTTCTTTTTCCGGAATTTCAACTTTTTCCTGAATTTCTTTTTCCTGCGGTAAAGCAACGGGGTCATCAAATTCAATGAAATCCATATTTTATTCTTCCCACCCTTTTCCTGAATATTTGTGGGCATAGCGGATGGGTTCAGGGAGTCTGTAGCGGTGGGTCAGGGAGAAAATAGTCCGCACTGCGCTTTCGATATCCATATGGTTTCCGGGGGAAATATAAACACAGGAGACATTATTTCTTGTTCTGACTGCAGCTCCTATTTTATCCTGTTTTGCAGGATCGATAATGTGTGAATATGCGCCTTTTTCCTGTGCAGGCTCAACAAAATCACCGTAGAGGTGGCTTTTGGCGCATCCGATGGCGGGCAGATCAAATATGACGCCAAGATGACAGGCAAGGCCAAACCTCCGGGGGTGGGCAAGCCCCTGTCCGTCGAAAACAAGGAGATTCGGTTTGGTTTTAAGTTTAGCCCATGCTTCAAGTATTGCCGGTGCTTCCCGAAATGCAAGATATCCGGGAATGTAAGGAAATGTCATTTTCATCCGGGCGATGGAAATTTCAATAATTCTGAGCTGTGGATAGCTCATAACAGCAATAGCAGCCGATGCCTCCTGCGTGCTTTTTCTGAAAGAGACATCAATGCCTGCCACCATGCATTTTCCCAGGGTATAAGGCTCCAAAACAAGGTGCTTTGACAGTCTTTCCTGAATCTTTCTGGCTTCGTTTAAATCAACATCCCATTTATGAAGCAGCCTGTCGTTCACTTCTTCCTCCAAAATGGTATCCCGGAGTACCCCGAATATTTTTTATAACATTCGGAGAACTATTATTTTTCCCTTTTGTCGGACGAGTAAATTTTGAGTACCTTGCTTAAAAATTCGAGCTGTTTATCAAGAAACGCCCTTACTGCGGGAGTTGTGGCATCGCGGTTGATAAAACTCCGGGAAGTTCTTGCAGGGGTGCCTACAGGAGCTTTTTCGAGACTTCCCTCTTCTATGGCTGACAGGGGAAGCTTTTCGCTGCCTCTCATAATTATGATATTCCGTTTTACATCGGTGGCCGTAATTTCAGAGTTCAGAGCCAGTTCGGTTTTTGATGAACCCCGGAAGCCTATGGTTTCAACATTGAACTGAATTTTCACAATCACATCCGCATCACCGGGTGTATCCACAACATGAACACCGGGAATGGCAGTCAGATTTCCAAAGAGGTAGTCTGAGATCTGTTCCTGATTGTATGAAAGTATGATAGTTCTGTTTTTACTGCGTTCAATAACGGATGCATCACCGAGTCTTATTTCCACAGCAACTTTTACCGGATTCTTTGCCGTTTCCGCATAAGGGTTGCGCTCGTCAAAACCCTCCGGCGAAGGTTTATTGCTTTCGGGATATTTGGGGGTAAGAGTTATCACCGGAGCTTCGGGTTTATTTTTTGCTCCCTTTTTAGGTGAAGGGGACGGCGCGGGTTTTGCCGGAACCTCTTTGGCAAGGGAAAGCCGCTTGTTTACGAAGGTGGGTCCGTCCTGTTTGACTTCGATATTTTCTTCACAGATTTTATAATCTTCCCGTTTGATCTGCATTTTATACTTGCCGAATCTTACATCATAAAGGCTGAGGGGAGTTTTTCCATAAAACGAAGAGTTGAGATAAACTTCTGCTCCTGCAGGGAAAGTAACAACTTCGAGCCTTGGCATTTTCTTTTCTATCTCAACATTGACGATTTTATTCTGGCCTTCCATCATTTCGAGTCTTGCTTCGTAAGGGTTGAAATGGGGTTTATGAGCCTGAAGGGAATAGACGCCCGGTTTCAGGTCGAAGCTCATAGATGTTTTTGCTTTTCCGGTTACTTTTTTTACTGGTACATCCTGTTGATTTTCATAGTTGCTGACTGAAATTTCAACATTATCTTCATTGCAGGTTACAAAGAGTCTTCCTGCGGAGTTTTCAGTAACAAGGGAATAATCATTGCCTACCTGACTTTTTCCATCGGAGGCGACAGGAGCGGCAGAAGGTGTTTCAACTACTGTAGATGCGCTGTTTTTTCTTCCTGCGATCCATGGGATGGCAAAAATGAGTATTACTATCACAAAAAGGCTTGCCATAAGAGTTGTGAAGTATGGAGGAATTTTAGATTCCTCGGCGGGAACTTCACCGGGTATGGGTACGGGCATTTCTTTTTCCGGCATTGTCTGAACCAGTGAAGCTAACTGCTGGGATGAGAGTTCGCCCAGTTTTTTCAGGCTTTCCATATCCTCTTCACTGATTTGCACATTATCCCGCGACAGAAGCTTTTCCGCAAAGCCTTCCTGTCCCCGAATGTCTCCCTCGCCTTTTATGGATTTAACAAATTTTCTGACATTTTTTCGAACTGATTCGACAGTTCCGGAAAATCTTCCCTTAATTTTTTTCACAGTGCCGGGGCTAACGGGTTTATCTTCAATTTTGCCGCTGTTGATTAAGAAGTTCAAATCCCTGGTTAGTTCATCAACGCTACTGTGTCTGAGTTCAGGATTTCGATCGAGGGATTTTATCAGAATATAATTCAGCATTTCCGGAATGAGAGGGTTCAGATTGCGGGGAGCTTCAAGTTCCCTGCCTGCGATTGCATCTTCCTGCTCTTCTCTTGTGAAGCCTGTATAAGGGGGTTTTCCTGTAAACATTTCATACATAACCGCTGCAAGAGAATAAATATCTCCTGATTCGCTTACAGTGCCGTTTTTAAGCTGTTCGGGGGAATAGTATGCAATTTCCCTGTCCGGGACAGAAGAATCAAGTTCTTTCTGCTCTTCCATTTTATTGAGCATAAGATCGCCAAAGCCGGTGAGTTTAACGGCTCCCTCTCTGGTTACAAGAACAGAGGAAGGGCGCAGGTAACCGTGCAGCACTCCGTTTTTGTGGGCATAAGAGAGTGATTCCGCAGCTTTGAGGAAAATATGCACTGCTTCCCCAAATTTGAGTCCGGCGCCTTCAGCAATAATCTCAGCAAGATTTTTGCCTCTGACATACTCAGTTTCGAGTAAAAATAAATCTTTTTCGCGGAAAAAAGAATAAATCTTTACAATTCCGGGATGATCCAGTTTTTGAGCCTCAATATATTTCTGCTCATATTTTCCGAACTGTTCCTGCCTTTGTGAACTTAAAAGAACAGGAGGAAGCTTGATCTTTTTCAGGGTTACTTCATTGCCGGTAACAGTGTTGACAGCATGAAAAAAAGTTCCGGTAGATCCGCTTCCGATTTCACTTTTAACCCAGTAATTGTCGAGAAAAAGCGCTTCCATAAAATCTCTCTCTGTTTCTTATTTTTTATATAACTGTTACAATAAATTATTATTGTATTTCAGTTCTATACTTTTTGTATTTTCCTTGTTTTTAAACTTATCTGGTTTAGCACCCGTAAAATAAAATTTGCAGGTTTGCAGTCAATAACATATAATTGTAAAGACAATCATGTAAAACCGGAATGGAGTAGTTACAATGAAAAAGGCAGTCAGCATGCTATTTTTAGTAATTATCACAGCCTGCCTGCTGACAGGCTGCGGAGGAGGAAGCTCCGCAACAGGCACCGGCACTGATGCCGGAGGCTCAATTGGAGTGAGGGTTTCCTATCCTCAGGATCAAAACAGGGACAATCCGAAGGAAGATACCGCAGTGGCATACTATATTCTTGAAGTATGCGACGCTTCACAGCAGGATTGTCTGATAACCACACTGAGAATGGATTATCCCCAGACCGAGGCAGTTATCAACAACATTCCCGCAGGTAATGTTGATGTGGATGTAACGGGTTATGACGGCAAAAACTCTGCAGTTCTGACAGGAACAAGCACAACTACTGTTTCAGCAGGAAGCGCAGCTACTGTTGAAATTAATCTGGAACCCGTAGAATCGCCTACTTCATCTCCCACAGCAACGATATCACCTTCCCAGACTCCTTCGGAAAGCCCCACAGCTTCACCTGTGGTAACCCCGACGGAATCACCTTCACCATCACCAAGCCCAACCGGGAAATGGACAGCTCTGGTTTCATATCCGTGCAAAGAGGAACAGTCCTGTGATATCAACGGAACTGCAGTCAGCGACAATGGATCCATTGTTGTCTTCAGCACCACCCAGCAGCTTATCAGCGAACATACAAACAGCTTTTCGCAGATTTATCTTTATGCCACCGCAACGGGCACTTTGAGAATTATTTCGAAAAATTCTTCAGGGCAGATTGGAAACGGCAATTCAAAAAATGCAGCGATATCAGGAAATGGAAAGATGACTGCATTTTCATCGGGTGCCGACAATCTTATCGGAACCGGAATGGACACAAACGAATTTGAAGATATTTTTGCAGTGAATCTTGAAAACAACACTATCGGAATGATCAGCGTCAGTTATTCAAATCCGACAAAAGGCGGCGGCGGTACAAGCGATATGCCGAGCCTGAGTTATGACGGTTCAAAGGTTGTTTTTCAGTCGAAAGCGACAAATATCGTTCCCACAGGACAGACTATCCTCGAACAATCGAATATATTTATCAGTATTATCAGCAAGAAAGGTTCGAAACCTGCTTCGTCAAACACCCAGCTTGTTTCAAACCAGTTTAATTCCTCTGTGATGCTGGAAGGCGGCGGAAAATCAGTAAACGGCAGAATAAGCGGAAACGGTAATTTTGTTGTATATCAGACCTATGCAACTGATGTCAGCCCCGGACCAACTCCTGTCGGAGCAGTTTATGAGATTATTTTATGCGATCTTACAAAACCTCTGGATTCAAGAGGCATGACCATATCACAGAAGAATGGAAGCGCCTCCAATCCTGATGCGGTAAGGCCATTTATTAATTATGACGGCACTGTAGTGGTTTTTGAATCAGGAGATAACAATCTCGGAGGCACTTCAGGCAGCGATATTTACATATGGGCCAACAGCGTGTTATCACTGGTTAACCAGCCCACAGGAAGCGGACCTTCGCCGTTGTCATATCATCCCACAGTTGATAAAACAGGAAGATATGTTGCATTTCAGACATACGGCATGTATAACGCAGCGGACACCAACGGAGTGCAGGACATCTATATATGGGACAGCCAGACAAAAGCCTACACAATAGCTTCTGTTGACAGCAACGGCACTATTGCGGAAACGACAACCGACGGTTCCGTTACACCTGCAATCAGCGGCGACGGTAACTATGTAACTTTTGTTTCCACAGCTAAAAATCTTGCTCAGGGACCTGCATCAAGTCAGGGATATATGAGAAACAACATTAAGGATGTTTACCTTCGTAAATGGCAATAATACCATAGTCATTTTTTAATAAAACCGGGAAACCAGCCATCGGTTTTAAAATGAATCAAAAAAATCAGAATCCCCCTCAAACAGGGGGATTTTTGTATTCATTCAAGAATATCCCAATGTTATTTGATTTTCTTCCAGAAAACAGAGGGGGGCTTCTTATGAGAAGAGTCGGACTATTATTATGCATAATTGCATTCGCCCTGTTTGCAGCTTCCGGCTGCGGCGGAGGCAGTTCAGCTTCCGGCGGCGGTACGGGACCGACAGGACAAGGTTCGCTGAGTATTAATGTTTCTTATCCTCAGGATCAGAATAAAGGTGTTTCAAAGGAAGAAACAGCCATAGCTTACTATATTATTGAGATTTTTGATGCATCATCCCAAACCGGATATCCGCTTCAGACAATCAGAATGGATTATCCCCAGACACAGGCTACTATAACTGAAGTTCCTGTTGGAATGATGGTGGTTTCCATTACCGGATATGACGGCAACAACATAGCAGTTTTGGGCGGAAGCAGCACTACTGAAGTAACAACGGGCGGTTCAACGCCTATTGAAATTACTATGACGCCTGTTGAATCTCCCACTGCATCGCCAACATCAACAGCAACAACTTCGCCGACTTCGTCGCCGACATCAACGCCTACGGAAAGCCCCACAGCTTCTCCCACAGTGTCGCCTACTTCAACACCGACACAATCGCCGACACCGTCGCCAAGCCCAACTGATAAGTGGACAGTTCTTGCTTCATATCCCAGCAAGGATGAAACTTCCAATTCATCAAACTATTCGACGGTTTGTGATGACGGTTCGATTGTTGTATTTGATACTACACAGCAGCTTATCACACAGCACAGCAACAACTTATCCCAGATTTATCTTTATGCAACAGCTACGGGCACATTGAGAATTCTCTCCCAGAATTCCAGCAGCCAGATTGGAAATGGAAGTTCGCAGGCTCCATATATTTCCGGCAACGGAAAGATGGTTGCATTTGCATCAACCGCAGACAACCTTCTGGGTGCAGGTTTTGACACAAACGGCAAGAGGGATATTTTCATAATAAACCTTGAAAACAACACTCTGGGTATAGCCACTGTGGATATTGACAACCCCAATAAAGGCGCCAACGGAGACAGTGATATACCAAGCCTGAACAATGACGGTTCGAAGGTTGTGTATCATTCAACAGCTACAAATCTTACACCGTCAGGCTATGCAACCGGAGGACAGAGCAATATATTCCTGACTTACATAACAAAATCAGGAAGCCGTCCTTCTGCTTCGAATACAAATCTGGTATCAAACAAATACGGTTCATCCACCATGGTTCAGGCAACGGGTAGTTCATACCACGGAAGAATCAGCGGCAACGGAAATTTCGTTGCTTACCATACTTACGCCTCAGATGCGTCTTCAGGACCCGGTTTCGGTTCAACGATCACTCAGGTTATTCTCTGTGATCTTAACAAACCTATTGAAGCAAGAGCACTGCTTCTTTCGCAAAAAGGCGGAATTGCTTCGACAGGCGGCGCTCAGAAAGCTTCAATTTCTTACGATGGCACCAAAGTGGTGTTTGAAGGATCCGGTTCAACTCTGGGAGGAACAACAAGCAGTGATGTTTACCTCTGGTACGGAAGCAATATTACACTGATAAATGTTCCCACAGGAGTGGGCTCATCTCCTGTTTCATACCATCCTTCCATAGATAAGGAAGGAAGATATGTTGCATTCCAGACATTTGGCATCTATGCTTCAATCGACACAAACGCATCTCAGGATGTGTATATATGGGACAGCCAGACAAATACCTACACTGTTGCTTCAGTTGACAGCAACGGCAATATTGCGGAAACCACCGCTGCAAATCAGGGTTCCCAGGTTCCATTTATCAGCGGAGACGGCAATTATGTCTGCTTCACATCCTATGCGAAAAACCTCGCAACAGGTCCGGCGATTAGTCAGGGACATCTGAGAAACGGCGTTGCAGATACTTATCTGAGAAAATGGAAATAATGACATAGATAATCAGACAATTTCAATCCCCCTTTTCAGGGGGATTTTTTTTATTTTAGGGTATGAATATAGATAAAGATGGGTTACAACGGCATAGAAAAAAATGGAGGATCCGGCGATGAAAAGAACAGAAATTTATGTTTTACTTGCGTTATTTCTACTTGTTGTATTTTCAGGCTGCGGAGGGGGCAGTTCGGCAACAGGAAGCAATTCGGACAACAGCGGCAACGGTGTCCTGAGTCTGAATGTTTCGTATCCGCAGGATCAGAAAAACAGCAGACAGGAAGGCGAAGTAGTAATTGCCTATTACATAATTGAAGTTTTCAATCCCTCATCGCCTCAGTATCCGGTGCAAACTGTCCGTATGGATTATCCCCAGACACAGGCAACTATAGCTGAAATTCCCATTGGGCAGATGATTGTTTCCATTACAGGATATGATGGCAATAATAAAGCTGTTTTAGGGGGAAGTTCAACAACTATGGTTACAGCTAACGGTTCAACTCCTGTGGAAATTACAATGACGCCTGTTGAATCACCCACAGCTTCTCCCACATCAACATCCACAGCTACATCCTCACCGACTCAGTCGCCTACATCCACACCTACGGAAAGCCCTACAGCTTCTCCCACTGTTTCGCCTACTTCAACCCCCACACAATCACCATCTCCATCGCCAAGCCCTACTGGGAAATGGACGGTTCTGGTTTCATATCCCAGCAAGGATGAAACAACGGCATCTTCAAGCACCCAGACAGTTTCGGAAGATGGAAAGATAGTTGTTTTTGACACAGTACAGCAGCTTATCACAGAGCACAATAACAGCTATTCCCAGGTTTATCTTTATGCAACCGCTGCAGGAACCCTGAGAATAATTTCCAAAAGCAACGGCGGACAGATAGGTAACGGTAATTCAAATTATCCCTTTATTTCCGGTGATGGAAAAACAGTGGCATTTTCATCAGGCGCTACCAATCTTCCGGAACCGGGAACAGATGTGAACGGAAAATCAGATATCTTTATTATAAATCTCGAAAACAACACAATGGGACTCATCACCACCGACAATTCGAACCCCACGGCAAGCGCAAACGGAGACAGTTCAAACCCAAGCCTGAGTTATGACGGGACAAAGGTGGTTTATCAATCATTTGCCACAAACCTGACTCCTTCGGGACAAGTAACAAACGGTTCGCTGACAAGCGTTTTTATGACTATAATAGACAAATCAGGAGTGAAGCCTACAGCAGCAAGCACACAGCTTATTTCCAATGCTTACGGGATGATAATACCAAAACAATGCGCAGGGCAGGCAAGCTACCCGAAGATCAGCGGTGACGGCATGAAAATCGCCTACAACACTTATGCCACCGACTCGGTCAGTTCCGGATTAATGCCCGGAGGAACCGTTTATGAAGTGATTTTATGCGACCTTCAGAAATCAATTGATTCCCGTGCAATGCTCGTCTCACAGAAAGGCGGTTCTGCTTCTTCAGGAGGCGCTAAAGTACCCTGCATCAATTACGATGGCACAAAGATTGCATTTATGGCTTCAGGCAGCACTCTCGGCGGTATGAACAACAGAGATGTTTACTGGTGGGACAATGGAACAATAATACTGGTGAGCGGACTCTCCAGCGGCGGTTCATCGATTAGCTGCGATTCGCCAAATATCGACAAGGCGGGGAGATATGTATGTTTTGAGACAAACGGTGCATTTCTGCCTGAAGATACAAATGCCTCAAGGGATGTTTATGTATGGGACAGCCAGACATTAACATACACAATCATTTCTGTGGACAGCAACGGAAATCTGTCGGAAACCACATCAGGAGGCTCAGGGCTTCCGTTTATAAGCCCAGATGGAAATTATGTTACTTTTTACTCCTATGCGAAAAATCTCGCACAGGGTCCACCAATCAGTCAGGGACATCTGAGAAACGGTGTTGCGGATGTTTACCTGAGAAAATGGAAATAATCAGGAATTCCAGACTTTCAGATATTATCCCGATTTTAACTGCAAGACAAATCCCCCATCAAGGGGGATTTTTGCCTGTTGTTTTGAATATGTGTGTTGAAATTAACTTACCTCTTCAAGGAGAAAAACTATGGACGCACTTATATATAAAAGAGTAAACGAACTTATAGCAGAAAATCGGCAGGCTGTTGTAACCACAATTATAAACGCAACCCCCGGAACTCCCCGCAAAATCGGCGCAAAAATGCTCGTAATGGACGACGGCTCCATACTTGGAACAGTGGGCGGAGGAATGTTTGAAAAGAAAGTGATTGACGAAGCGGTTAAATTAATAAAAACCGGCGAGCCGGCTATAATCAACGAAGACCTCTCCCCTTCCCCGGGGGGCCTTGGAGCTGTATGCGGCGGAGCAATAACCATATTTCTCGAACCTATTATCAAAACATCAAAAATGTTTATCTTCGGCGCAGGACATGTAGGAAAAGCTATTGCAGAAATGGCGCAATATCTTGATTTTTCACTTCATATAGTTGATGATCGCCCCGAATGGGCAAATAAGGAAAATTACCCCATGAACTGCACTCTCTGGACCGGCAATATGTTTGAGTCGGCAGAAAGTATCCCTGCGGATAAAAATTCAGTGATAATCATCCTCACCCGTTCATGGAAGCTGGACGAAGGCATTCTCAGAAGGGTTCTTAAAAAAGAATACCAGTATCTGGGAGTAATCGGCAGTTCAAATAAGATAAAAACCCATAAAGACAACCTCGCTGCAGAAGGATTTACAGAAGAAGATTACAGTAAGGTTTACGCCCCCATAGGCCTTCCCATCGGAGCTTATTCACCCCACGAAATAGCAGTTTCGATCCTTGGTGAAATCATTGCAGTGATGAAGGGAAAAAGACAGGATCTGCCGTCATTATAATTTATAAAAGGTTTTAAAAATGATAAAACAGAGTGATAAAGCTGATGTAAAGCTTGTTGTTCAGAGCGGTCACAAAAAAGCTGTGAATTCAGTGGTTTTCGCACCGGATGGAAGTTTTTTTGTAACAGGCAGCAACGATAAAACAGTTAAAATCTGGGATTCCGCATCGTGCCTTTGCAAAAGGACCTTGCATGGACACAGTGATTTGGTTCTTACTGCCGTGGTTTCTCCTGACGGAAAACTCATAGCTTCAGGAGGAAAAGACAGAAATCTGATAATCTGGGATGCTTTGACAGGAGAAAAGATCGCAGAATCCTATCAATGGAGCTTTCATTCCCTTCTGTTTTCACCTGATAATAAATATATACTGGCTGCAAGTGATGAAACCACTGAAATCACCGTGTTCGAAGCACCTTCGGGGAAACTTACCGCAAGCTTTGACACCGGCGATGGAATTCCGGCAATTTCATTTTCACCTGACGGAAAGACATTTGTTTCAGGTTCGCATAACTCTGTTCTTACTTTTTGGGAATTTCCCGACGGTAAAATCAAAAAGTCAATCAAAACAAACTGCGGTAGAATCACAGCAGCTTCATATTCACCTGACGGATCAAATGTAATTTATGCCAATGAAAAGGGTGAAATTTCAATCTGCAGGGTGGAAACAGGTGAATGCTCAAAAATCATAAAAACAAAAGGGCAGGTTATTTACTCCGTTCTTTACTCATCTGACGGCAGATTCATAATTGCAGCAGACAAAAAAAAGAACATCACCTTCTGGGACACTTCATCATACAAACAGGTAAAAAAACTGACAGGACATACAGGCGCAGTTTTTTCGGTATGTTTATCTCCTGACGGTAAATATCTGTTGTCCGGTAGCACAGATGCATCAGTTATAAAATGGGATTCTGAAACAGGTGATATTTTAAAAACCATAGACAGCAATACTTTCAAGCTCAGCTTCAAAGCTTTATCTCACGACGGATATAAAGCTGCTTCTCTGAACTATGATTCGAAAAAACATAACAGTGAAGTAAAAATATGGGACATCCGCACTTGTAAATGCATCAGAACTTTCAATTTTAAACAACACCAGATATTTGACATTGTTTTTGCCACAGACAGCAAAACAGTTCTTATGGGAGATTTATCCTTTGAAACGGCAAGCAAGGGTTATTCGGTGAGCTTATGGGATATTGAAACCGGCAGTAAAATTATGGATTTCTGTGAAGATGATTCTTTCGAAAACATGGTGGTTACACCTGATGGAAAGCAGATTTTCGAAGCTGTGAGAGTTTATGAAAATAACACACCCGAGCTTAAAATAAATATCCGCGATCAGTGCTGTCCAAAGAAACAATGATTTGAAAAATAGCCATGATTTTTGTTATGATAGTTTTGCAAAACAAACAAAATCGATGGCTATTTCTATGAAAAATTATACCACAATTTTCAGACAGATTCTACAGTTGATACCGGCAAATATTGTTAACCGGGCCGTGAAAAATTATTGCGGGGACCGTTATATCAAGCATTTTAAAACTTCCCAGCTTCTTGTGGCTTTGATTTATGCGCAGATAGCGGGTAAAAAAAGTCTTCGTGATATTGAAACAGGGTTGTTGTCGCAAAAAAACAAGCTTTACCATCTGAGGTTGAAACAACCGAAGCGTTCAAATCTTTCACATGCCTGTAAAAACAGAGACTGCAGAATCTTTGAAGAAATCTACTATTCTCTTTACGCCCATTTCACCGCCAACTCCCGTTCTTCAAAATTCAACCTCAAGGTGCCTGTATATGCGCTGGATTCGACAAAAATCAATCTGTGCCTGAAATTATTCCCCTGGGCTAAATACCGCCGGAAGAAAGGCGCAATGAAGCTCCATAATTTACTGGATCTCGATAATGGTGTTCCTGCGTTTATGGTGATGACCGATGCAAAAATACACGATATGAAAGCAGCCTGGGAGTTTGAGCTGCCAATTTCTCCGGACAGCATACTGACAATGGACAGAGGGTATGTGGATTACGAATGGTTTAACAAACTCAATAATGAAGGCATTTTCTTCGTAACCCGGGCCAAAGTCAATATGAATTACAAGCTGGTAAAGCGGGATCCCCCTATATATCCTGATGATGAAGGCAAGATCCTCAGTGACGATATTATCGAATTGACAGGCGTCCAGGCTCAGAAGAAATATGATGGGAAACTGAGGGTTATCATAGCTTACGACAAAACAAAGGACAAAATCATAGAAATTCTGACCAACAACTTTTCCCTTTCAGCCTCGGTGATAGCTGAAATATACCGTTCACGCTGGGAAATCGAGGAGTTTTTCAGATGGATAAAACAGAACCTTAAAATAAGCAATTTTTTCGGCACTTCAGAGAATGCAGTAATGCTTCAGGTCTGGTCTGCTATGATCTATTATCTCCTTCTTTTTTACATGAGTGTTCAGATGAAACCTGACTTTGGCTTTCTTGAGTTGTCAAGAAGGATCTGCGCCTCGTTATTCGAAGCAACGCACTTATTGGGATTATTATCCCTCAACTTTCCACCCCCAAAGAAAACCAATA
>JAJTBE010000155.1 GCA_021287065.1 Bacillota bacterium | reverse complement strand
GGTCGGTCCCCAATTCCAAAAGTTTTGGGATGGAGGTCCGGAGGAAACTTTTTTCAAAAAGTTTTCTCTGGGAGCTGGGCAAACCGATACAAACTTCGTGAGCGATTAGATAAATCCAAGCCTTAATTCATGGGCATTGGGTTTGGAGGGAAACCCGCTTTTCCAAAAAAGCGGGGGTTTCCGGCGGGCATATTGGCGCATCATTAAATAAACAGATAACAACCTGCAATTTTTCTTATTTTTGATATATAATTGTTTTATATACAAACAAAGGCGGGATGATTATGTTTGCTGCATTCGGAAATCTTTCGTTAAGTGTAAGGTTATTGATTATCGGCATCATTCTTATTGCCGGTTCCCTTTATTACAATGCCGATCCTGACAGACGCCTTGAGGATTTGGTTATTTGTACCTGTTTCTGTCAGAGTCCTGTGCCTGTTGAAGCTGTAGTATATGTATTCACCACCTGTGACGGTGTTGTAAAACCCTGTATGGGGGCATTTGCCAGGAGGAAGGAATATAAAAGCTGGACTGTATTGTGTAAAGCAGGCGGCGGTGTAAAATCGATGACGGGCGAAGGGCATAGAGAGCAGTTTATGCGTTGTCTTTCAGATAGTAATCCCAAAATAAGAGCTGTTACTCCTGATTATTGCTCCGATATCTGTGATGATTCGATGTTCCGGGTTCTGCTTGCCAACCTGAGAGATCCTGACCCTGTAGTTCGAAGTTATACTGCTCATGCAATTGTTATGATCCGTTCTGAAAAAAAAGAAAAGAAAACCTATGAAAACATTGATAAATATTTATTCAGTATGATTCTTTCGAGGATAAACAGGGAAGAAGACGGTAACGCCAAAGGCGCTCTGTTGTTTGCACTTTCCAGCATTGATAAGGAAATGAGTTTTCCTGTTATTTACAGGTATATAGAAGATCCCAATCCGGGTATCAGATATGGTGCAATGATCGGACTGGCTTCCATCCGCTCCGATCTATGTATGTCCCTTGCGAAGAAATTCAGAAATGATCCTGATAAGAAAATAAGGGAAAGGGCAAGATTTCTTTAAATCCTCAAACCTTGCGGTTGCTGGCTGGAGTGATATTGTTTCTCATAACCTGACTTCCGGCGTAACATGTTTCACGAAAAACATGTTGCGGACATGTATGGGGATGTCTGTATTGTTTTGCAATGCTAATATCCATGCCGGATAGTGAATAATAACTGTTACTTTTTTTTTACCCTGCCCACTGTAAAAATAAACCAAACCATGATAAAATAAAGAATCAAAGTGGAGGGATATATATGGAGATTAAAGGATTCGGATCATTTATAAAAGATACATTTTTTCACCCCAAAGGAAGCGCCGGCGATACAACACAGACCGGAATGAATACATCAGACAGCTTCTCCGCAGGTGGAAATTCGAATATTAATACGGATCTCGCACAGGCTGCCCTTTTTTCTAAAATGAAACCTGTCAAAGAGTTGGGCCAGCAGTTTTTTATAAATATGGGCGACAGAGTAAATAATGTAAAGTTCAGCGCAGACGGCAAGACCGCTTTTGTTATAAATGAAAATGACAATATTTACGGTATAAGTACAGATAACGGCGGTGTGCAGTGGCACGCTCCGGTAGTTGACGATGATGTTAGATTCCATCTTGGCAGAGATGGTTCAGTGCTGATTCATGGAGGAAACACCCTTACTTCTCTCCAGCCCGATAAAGGTTTTAAAAAGTGGGAATTTCAGGCAGATGTCAGGCTTTCCGATGTCTATCCCGATGGAAACGGAACCACATACGCATCGGGAGAAACAATGTTTTCAAATGAAAGAAAAGCAGCTATATACAGCATAGATGAGCGCAACGGCGCAAAAAACTGGGAACTTGTCATTGACGGAAGATTAGCTCTGAATCCCGTATTGACCACTGATAACACATTGCTTTCAGGAAAACAGAATGAAAAAGTATTCGGACTTGATGCCGCTACCGGCAAGGTAAAATGGGAACATCCAATGGATATCAGTATCGAAAATGCGGTTACTGCTCCTGACGGAACTGCATTCTTCGGAACAAACGGAAAAATGTTCAGCTTCGACGGAAACGGCAAAAAATGGGAAGTTGACACAGGCATAAGGCCCCGCTATGCTCCCATGCTTACCCCGAAAGGCGATGTAATAATACAAAACGACGACAAAGGGCTTGCTCTCGACGGTAAAACCGGAGAAGTCAAATGGGAATTTGACCCTAAGAAATTTACCCCGATAAAATGCGGACCCGATGGAACCATCTATGCCCACAACTATGACGGAGACACAATTATACAGATCAATCCCGACACAGGAAAAACCGGCTGGAAATTTAAAGGCGGTTATAGCAGCTCCCTTGGTGTAAGCCCAAATGGCAACCTTTTTGTATCCAATATTGACGGAAAAGTAGCAATGGTCAACCCTAAAAACGGTAAAAAAGTCAGGGAAATGATCCTTGATCCTGCCCATGTCAACAAAATCGGCAAAGTTACGGAAGATGATGTTGTATATATAAATGGATGCACAGGTTTCTACGCTCTCAACTTCAAAACCAAAGAAGAGGGAATGCAGAAACAGCTCGAAAGTATGAAAGTTTCTGCCCAAACCACAACAGATAACAAAGAACAGGGAGAATCATCAGCAGAAAAACCCCTGACCGTTGAACAGGGCGAAGGCTTTGTAAACATAGGCGGTATTAAGCTGGAGATTAATAAAAAGGCAGAATAGGAAAAGAACACAACCCAAAGTGCAGTAATAGCAGGAAATGCCGGGATAGTCGTAAGAACAGGAATAATTTGCAGAACTGAAAGAAGTTTACCCCACGACTAACCGGCATTATTGATGTGTGGGAAAGATCGGGGGTCCACCTTTTAAATACCGGAGGGATTTTACCTGTCTCATTGAATTTGCATATAAATGTTGTATAATAAATAATTTTTCTGATTTAACTGATATTTACAGACGGAAGGAAAATTCTGATGAGAAAAAGCATTGTATTACCGGCTCTATTTATAATGTTTATAATTTTGTTTACTGCCCCTGCCATAGCGCTCACTGAAGAAGAGTACATTTCCGATGCTGCTGTATTCCGCAACAGCGGACATCTTCAGAAAGCATACGACTGCTATACTCAGGCACTCAGATTAAACCCAAAATCAGTCAGTGCATTAAGGGGTAGAGGTTCAACCCTTAAAGCGATGAGAAAATTCAACCCCGCCATTCAGGATCTTTCAAAGGCAATAAAGATAGATCCTACCTACATTCCTGTATATTATGAAAGAAGCTCTTGTTATCTCAGGTTAAAACAGTACAATAAGGCAATTGCCGATGCCAGAAAAATGCTTGCCATAAAGCCGAACCATGCAATTGCCTATTATGACCTTGGTTCAATATATACATTCAGTGGTAAATACCAGCTTGCAATTCAGAATTTTGATCTTGCAATAAAAGCTTATCCCAAATTGGGGGTTTTTTACCTTGATCGCGGTATTGTATACTTACTTACAGGAAATTTCAAGCAGGCTGATTATGATTTTAAAAAAGCAGTTGAATTGGATGCAAATCATCCATATTTTCAATTATTTTTCGGACTCGCAGAACAAAGAACAGGAGGTGACGGACTTACCCAATTCAACAAAGTTCTTAAAGAAAATAAAATTACCCGCTGGCCTCGTCCCCTTTATGAATTGTTTGCGGGAAAAATCACTCCTGCCCAGTGTCTTGGCAAAGTAGAATCTACAGATAATTACGCAATGAAGGAGCAAAAATGCGAAGCTTTTTTTTACATTGGTGAATACTATCTGATTAAGAAAGACAAAACAAAAGCTGCCGAATACTTCAGAAAATCCATATCAACAGGTGTCGACTGGTATTACGAATACTATCTTGCCAAAACTGAACTGAAAAGACTTGGAGTGAAAATCTAAATCCGTTGAATCATCTCTGAAAAACCGACAGGAAAGGAATGGCATATATATTCAGCAAGCTGGAGCGAAAAGCATTATGTTGAACCATTTATGTCTTTAGTAACAATCCGGTTTTGCCTGAAATCCTGTTAGTAGTTAAGTTAAAAACTGGGATTTACTATTCAGATGAATAGAAATAAATCAGGGGGGGATACTATGGAAAAGAAGCAATCTTTGCCAGATGGACAGCTTAATAAGCAGAATAAAGCTATAAAAGTGATTTCTATGTTCATTGCTTTGTTAATCATGGGCATTATAATTATTGTTTATGTTTTTGCTTTTTCCAGTTCACTTACTGCTGCTATATTTTCAGGCAATGTGTTTATGGTTGAAATGATTCTGAAAAAAGACAAATCTGCCATAAACAGGTACGATTCACTCAATATCAATGCTCCTATCCATCTTGCAGCAGGTGGAAACAACATTCAAATCACAAAATTGCTGATTAATAACGGAGCTAATGTCAACCTTATGGAACGAGATGAAGGATACTATCCTGTTCATATTGCCATTGACAACAATAATCCTGAAATGCTCAGACTTCTTCTGGATAGCGGAGCAAACCCGAATGCCCGTATTGGTAATAGTGGTAAAACTGCCGAAGAATACGCAAAAAGCAAGGGCAGAACCGAACTGGCAGAAATAATTGCTTCCCGGAAAGCAAAAAAAGGCGGTATTCCCGGAAAAGAAAAAGAGTAGGAATTCCTGTATGGGCGAGCCAATGTGCTCGCCTGCAACAACCAATCGCAAGGGTGGTTTCTATTTTTGGGGGATACTGTTTAAATCTGTTTTTTTTGCTATAATTGATTTATACATATAACATTACTATCCGGGCAAGGGCAATATCTTATTTTTGATTTCAGCTACCGGTTTTTTGCTACCAGTTTTTGATGTCTGTCAGATCTATGGGATTACTTCACCTTTGTGAATATTTGGCTAAAAGAAAGATAGCAGCAGATATTTTTTAGCCGGTTAGAAACCTTTCCTGTTTTTACACCAAAGTTGTTATGAATTTCCCATATTAAATTTTCTGTGTTTCCGTCCGGTTTAGCGGATAAATTATATTAAGCAACAAATAAGAAAGGAAAAAATTATGAAAAAACTCACAGGAATCATTCTTTTAATGGCAATTTTGCTTTCAGTTCTGTCTGTAAGCCCTGCTTTTGCAAAGACGGAAAAAGAGATGCTGGACGAAGGTGAAAAACTTATTAAGTCACAGGATCGTAATAATGCTATAAAGGTATATTCTGACATTATCAGGCAGTTTCCGAAC
>JAJTBE010000148.1 GCA_021287065.1 Bacillota bacterium | reverse complement strand
TAGATTTCCCCAAAAACAAACCCAGAACGAATCTTGCATCTAACAAACCCGAAACGGACAAAAAATCAAAAATCCGAAAAACAGAAAATGACACTTTAACTTTTTACACAATCTCTGCAAACCCCTCCTACGATCGCTGGCGAACACTTGCCATTATTGGGTTTCCAGCCTCTCAGGCCCAATACCGCTGAATTAGCAAAATCCACTCCAATCCCCAAGCCCAATACTCTTGTTTTTCAAGGAGGGAGGTTCGGAGGGTAACCTCGCTTTTTCTAAAAAAGCGTGGTTCCCTCTGACGGTCCTAAACCCCAATGCTGCTGAATTAGTAAAATTCACTCAAATCCCCAAGCCCAATACTCTTGTTTTTCAAGGAGGGAGGTTCGGAGGGTAACCTCGCTTTTTTAAAAAAGCGTGGTTCCCTCTGAGGGTCCTAAATCCCCCGGGTCCCAGGTCGGTCCCCGATTCAAAAGTTTTGGGAAGGCGGGTGCCCGCCCGCAGGGTGGGCGCGAGGAAACTTTTTTCAAAAAAGTTTCCTCTGGGAACTTGGCAAACCGCTGATGAGGTTGTTTGTCGTTTGGGTTTGTTTTGGGGCGAACCTGCGGGTTCGCGTCGGGGTTGCAAACCCCTCCTACGATCGCTGGCGAACACTTGCCGTTATTGGGTTTCCAGCCTCTCAGGCCCAATACCGCTGAATTAGCAAAATCCACTCCAATCCTCAAGCCCAATATTCTTGTTTTTCAAGGAGGGAGGTTCGGAGGGCAACCTCGCTTTTTTAAAAAAGCGTGGTTCCCTCTGACGGTCTCCAAATCCCCACGGTCCCCGGTCGGTCCCCCGATTCAAAAGTTTTGGGATGGAGGTCCGGAGGAAACTTTTTTCAAAAAAGTTTTCTCTGGGAACTTGGCATACGGATACTATCCTCGCAGCACACCAAATAAATTCATGCCTATATTCGGTAGCATTGGGGCGGTGCCGATGAGACCGCCTGTAACAATCAACCGCCAACCACCAGCAAACCTCATAACGGCAGCAAAACGTCAGCAACTGCCGGATCGCAGTAGCTGGCGGAGCTTGTGGTTATTGGGTTTGCTGGCGGTTGGCGTGGGGTTTTGGGGCCCGGGGACAGGCGGGACGCCTGCGATCCGGCAGTCGCTGGCGGAGCTTGTGGTTATTGGGTTTGCTGGCGGTTGGCGTGGAGTTTTGGGACCCGGGGACAGGGGCAATGCCCATGAATTAAGGCAAGGATTTATCTGATAACTCACAAGGCTTGTGTCGGTTTGAGCAGCTCCCGGAGAAAACTTTTTTAAAAAAAGTCTCCTCCGAACCTCGCTCCTTGAAAAACAGGAATATGGGGTTGAGGTTTTAAGTGAATTTTGCTAATTCAGTAACATTGGGGGTTTTAGAGAATTTTTTCAAAAAAGCCCTCCCCAAAAAACAAAACAATAAAGTAAAACCCCGCCTTACTCCCCTTTGCCCACTTCGCCTTCGCTTTTCAGGATTAGTTCAGCTTCCGATTCATTGGAGCCCTGAAATACGAATTTATAGTTGAATGCGATGATTCCGTATTCGTTATTTATCCACAGTTTAATGGTATTGTGCTCGCTGGAAGTTAATGTTATTTCCCTGCCTTCGAGGTCACCGAGGCCTGTTTTTATTATTTTTCTGGGACCAACGGTTCCGGTTATTTTAGTGGAACCAAATTCATAATTCCAGCTTTGCCCTCTTCTTACTTCCCGGGGGATGGAAAGAGTTTTGTGGTTTCTGCCTGAAACGGTGTAAATTCCCTGATCATCCTGACTCAGAATTATTCGGGCAAGATTATACTCACCCTGATAAAAAGCGACAAAGTATCTTTTCTGTCCTTCGAAATCAAGCTCACGCTCAACAACTATACGATGGTTATCGGCTGTGAGGGTGATGGGCTTAGCTCCGCCGCTCCGGGATTTGTAAACTCCGCTGTAAACAAACTGATGTCCGGGAACAAGGGGTAAGCTTATTGTGTCTTTATCGGGAAAAATAATCCAGTATCCCTGATAAAGCCCCCATCCGGCAAGAGGAATGAGAAGCAGCAACAAATATTTAAGCCAGCTGCTCTTTTTTTCAACCGGTTTCGTTTCTTTAACTTCTGTATCCGTCATATTTATACTCCCCTTGTTTTTATATACAGGTAAGGACGCTTTGCCACTGAATTAAGGCATGGATTTATCTGGCCTTTAACGAGATTTATATCCGTTTACCCAGCTCCCAGAGAAAACTTTTTGAAAAAAGTTTCCTCGCGCCCACCCTGCGGGCAGGCACCCTCCTTCCCAAAACTTTTGGAATTGGGGACCGACCTGGGACCGGGGGATTTGGGGACCGTCAAAGGGAACCACGCTTTTTTAAAAAAGCAGGGTTTCCTCCGAACCTCCATCCTTGAAAAACAATAGTATTTGGAATTGGGACTGGAGTAATTTTCACTAATTCAGCGGCATTGCCCCTGCGGGCAGGTGTTTATTTCTGTTTATCCATTACTGTTTTTATTGTTGAACCGGCTTTCACCTTTACATTGATAACCGGCACTGTTTTATTGAGTTCGATGTTGATTTCCCTTTCACTGTGCAGCGGCATGCCTTTGGCTATGTCAAAGTAGAAGCTGCCTTTCACGGTTATAACGGCATCCATTGAGACAAGCTTATTCTTCACAAGGGAAGATTGTGTGTTGAATGTGCCTGTTGACTCGATGACTGCTGCCATTACCCCGTTATAATTTTCCAGTTTCACCAGCTTATGGGTGATGTTTCCCTTTATGGGAGTATTCAACCCAAGATAATCCTGCTCGAAATCAGCATCCACAGGCTGTTCCCATGTCTGCCCCGGTCTTATGGATTTTTCGGGAAGCATAATAAATCCGGTAAAAAACTGATATAGTTTTATTGCTTTTTCCCTTTTATCAGGACTTATTCTCGGAGCTTCAAGATCCAGAATATTTCCCTGCGGAGTTACCTTTACAGACAGGCTGCTTTTATCTCCGCTTCCGGGGATTGCTGTTTTCACCTTGTTATCAAGAGAAGCGCCTCTTGAGATAATCTGGCTTGTCATCATCACAAAAGCTGAATCCTTATCAGCTTTTGTCGTTTCAACATTCAGACTTTTTTCCGATGTTAAATCGAAACCTTTGGCGGTTGACTCCGAAGCTTTGCCCTTAAATGAGACATCGGTTTTTTCAGTATATTTTTCCGAACTCCCGGGCTTAAAACCATACTGAAGATTCACACCAAACGCTCCATATCTTATAGCAGGAACAAGAAGCATTAATGCAGCAACAATAGCAGCAAATATAATTAAAATTACAATTATGGGAAACGCTTTTTTCATAAAGTCCTCGTTAGAATGTATGCACCTTCATGTCCATTATGCTGTCCAGAAGGATGGGTTCTGTTGAAACAAAACCTTCTGCATACTTTACTTTGACAGCTCTTCCGAAATACCCGTTGTAGTATTCAACTTTTTCCAGAATTCCATCCAGATAGGGCGTAAGGTGCAAATCCGCCTGAATATCCACAAACTGAGAGTAGAAGCACTTGATTGCTGCCAGTTTTCTCTCAAACTGTTCCGATATATCCATAAAGAATGATGGAGTAATTCCATAAGAGAAAGGAAGATAATACAGAATCTTTCTCGGTCTGTGGGGACCTTCACCAACATCATATTTTTTCAACCCCGAATAGAACACAGCTTCTTTCACAAGCTCCGCAGTGTGGACATGATCGGGATGTTTCTGATCCCAGTAAGGCGCAAGAATGACTTTTGGCTTCAGTCTGCGGATTACTTCGATCATCTTAATGCGGTTTTCAAATGTAACCTCAACCCTTGTATCAGGAAGACTCAGGTTTTCTCTGTGAACGACGCCCATACAGCAGGCAGAGCAGAATGCTTCCTTTTCCCTTATTTCCGCATTGCCTCTGGTTCCCATCTCTCCCTGTGTCAGGTCCAGAATCCCCACTTTATATCCCATATCGTTCATTTTAATGATGGTTCCACCTGCCATAATATCGCAGTCATCTCTGTGAGCGCCAATGGCAAGTATATCAAGCTCGGTAATTTCTTTCATAAAATCCTCCGGTTATCTCCATACGGAATTTTTAAGATAATCAGCAAGCATCTCGCCGCTTTCGCTGAGATAACTGCTGTTCCTTATATCAAAATAGAATTTGAGGGAAAATTTATCCCCTGGTTCAAATTTTATCCCTATATAAGTTAAATTCCGCATCCCCAGAGTATTCATCACCATTTTAAGGCGCTCCTCCTGCGCATCGCCATGACCGAGGGCTTTCATTATTTCTATGGCATAATCGGGAGGAATGATCTCATAATCAAGTTTCACCGACTGGGGAGGCTTGCTTCCCACAGTTAGGGATGTAAAGAGTTTTCCCACTGCTTTTTCAGACAGATAATTGTGAAATCCGATAAAATGATTAACCGCATTGGCGGAAAGGCCCGCCCCCGTCATTACGGAAGCTACTGCAGGCATCAGGAACTCCATGCAGTTGTTCAGGGGATTTGAAAAGAACACCTTAAACCCCATTCTATCGGCACCTTCAAAACCTAAACCGAAGAATACATTTTCCGATCTCATCAGAAGGGAACTTTCACGAAAAAAAGCTATGGTTTCCGCTGAAACTCCCGCAGCTCCGATAAGTGGAAAAATTCCGGGCAATGAAACGGGAACCTGCCAGTACATAGTAAAATCAAACAGAATCTCCCTGCCGAAATCAGCTTTCACCAGCAGAGGGGCATCTTCGAAAAGAGCAGCTATCCTGCGGCATTGTTCCGCTTTCTCCGGCTCAACACCGCATTTATTCAAATAATCACAAACCACACCGGCAAACTCCTGACCTTCGCCCTTTGTCATTATGCCTATAGTTTCGTTTTGGGGAGAAACCGATATTTCCGCCCATTTTGGGATGTTTTTTCCGAAGTATTCAAGAAACCGGCTGAAATCTTCCCTGTTTTCGATAAAGGGGGCAAGGGTGGTTATTTCCGGTATGGGAAAGTTTTTTTCCATTTCTGCCATTTCTAACCTGCCTTAATGATAATTTCCACTTGTTCCCCGAAGTTATTCAAGGATGTGATCAGTTCAAGCTCAATTTTCTCTCCGTTGTGTTCATAAAAGAAAGACTTCCGGACAGGTTCATTTTTTGTATAATCGACACCTGCAAGATACTTAAACCTTGCTGTAAGAGGAATTTTCAGATGTAACGGCGGACACATCATATTCCGGATTTCATCGCCAAACCGGTTTTCCACGATAAGTTCATCACCCTGCTGCCTGAGAATCACACTATCCGCGCCCTTTTCAATGGAGTCACTGATGATTAACCCAGCCACCCTTGAAAAAGGCGAACTACTGTCAACAATTTCCTGCATGCTTGCACCGGGAACAGCCTGCCGGTGTTTTCTCATCATAATCAGTCCATAGATAAATAAAAAGCCTGAAACCGCGGTGATGGAGAACAGAAGAACGGTAAACACCGGAAAATCCTGATTAGAAGGCATTTTAATTCCCCCCTTATGAAAAAATTCGCAGATAATCCTGCATTGTTTCTTTCATCAGATGTCTTGTAATACACCGGTTTCCGGCAGCGGAAGAGGATATTTTTTTCCCTCAAGTGCGGTGCCCGAATAAGCTTGTCCGATACGGTAATATCCCCTGATCTGCTTTTTCTTCCGGGTGTCAGGAACCCAATGTCGATGAATTAGTAAAAACCACTCAAATCCACCATCCAATAATCCTATTTTTCAAGGAGGGAGGTTCGGAGGGTAACCTCGCTTTTTCTAAAAAAGCGTGGTTCCCTCTGACGGTCCTTTACCCCCCGTCGGTCCTAACCCCTCCGGTCGGTCCCCCGATTCCAAAAGTTTTGGGATGGCGGGTGCCTGCCCGCAGGGTGGGCGCGAGGAAACTTTTTTCAAAAAGTTTTCTCCGGGAACTGGACAAACGGTTATAATCCTCGTGAGCGCCCAGACAAATCCATGCCTTAATTCAGTGGCATTGGTCAGGAACCACAAGGCGTTCAGCATCTACCTTCAGCTTATCGATTTATTCCGGCAGGTGTTTTTTATAAAACTCCGGAAAGAAAACTAATATACCCGCGGCTCCTCATCTTTCATTTTTTCCTTTTCAGGTTTCTCCTTAAAGTGAGGGAGCATTTTTTTGAATTCTTCAGTGCCGGCTTCCTTCATCATTTCATAAATAAGCATCTCTGTGGTAACAAGGGTTGCGCCCTCTTCCTTCATTCTTTCGAGGCCCGCCATCCAGTTGTTTTTATGCCTTGAAGATACTGCATCGGTGGGGATATACACTTTATAGTTTTCAAGAGCTTCGAGGGCGGTCTGACATACGCAGATATGAGTTTCGATACCCACAATTATCAGTGTGTCTCTTTTTGTAGCTTTCAGTGCCTTTTTGAAATCAGGTTCGCCAAAACATCCGAACGAAGTTTTTTCTATTGGTGCAAAATCCGGAATCGCCTGACTAATGCTTTCAACCGTATCACCAAGCCCCTTTTTATACTGCTCGGTTATGATAATCGGAATATCTGCAACTTTGGCGTATTCAATGAGCTTAAGGGTGTTTTCCACAACCATTTCGTTAAAGCGGATTTTTCCCAGTAGTTTTCCCTGAATATCAACAACAACAAGTATAGCTTTCTTTTTATCTACAAGAATAGACATAGCTTCCTCCTGAATAATTTATAGAAATTCCAGATCTCCCGACTCCAGCAGAGGTTTCTTCTTTATATGATTGAGCATCTGTTTGAACTCTTCTGTACCTGATTCTTTGAGAAGTTCAAATATGAGCATTTCAGTGGTAACAATCTCTGCACCCTTATTTCTGAGACGATCCAGAGCATAGGTTTTATCATCCCTGTTTCTGGACGAAACTGCATCAGCCGGGATAAACACCTTGTATTTACTGGCTCCGCCATATCTTCCGAATGCCTCAAGAGCTGTCTGGCATACGGTAACATGGGCTTCAATCCCTGTCAGTATAAGGGTATAGCGTTTGTGAGCCTGAAGGGCGTTTGCAAATTCAATATTTGCAAAACAGTTGTATGTATTCTTTTCCACCGGCAAGAACCGGGGGATTGCATTCATAACGGATTCTTCCGTAAAACCCAGCCCTCTGGGGTTATGTTCAGTTGCGATTATGGGAATATTCAGAATTTTTGCCAGCTCCACAAGCTTCAGAACATTTATGACCAGCTTTTCACGGTCGTAAAGTTTTGAAAGAACCTTTTCCTGCATATCCATTACAACAAGCACTGCTTTTTCACTGTCAGCAAGGTTGGACATCAAATCACCCCTCTTACGGAAGTAGAATAATAAGTCAATTTTAGCCTGTTTTTATCTGTAATTCCAGTATTTCGCCGAAAGGTCCGGGAATTGACTCCACCTCAAGCAGATAGGCTGTTTCGTCATATTTTATATTGATTATTCCGTTCTGCGGGTTCATTGTATCCCTGAAATCCAGTCCAGCCATAATCTTTACTCTTGCCGCAAGAACCTCTGATATATGGGCAGGAGGAGTCATTACTTCATGAAGTATGCCTTCCACCTTGTATTTTACTGAAATAACTGTTTCCGAAGGTTCAATCCTGATCGCAAATGCATTATCATTGATCGCCTGAGAAATAATCAGATTGAGCACTCTTACTATAGGAGGTTCGTCAACAAGTTTGAGGAGTTTTTCTTCATCATACATATTAACAGTTTCTCCTTTCCCAATTATCCGGAAATCCTCTGTCCTTCCGGTGAGTCTCTATTGCCGTGGCATTTTAAACTCACCAGAATTAACCCCAATGCCACTGAATTAGCAAAATTTACTCAAATTCCCCGCCAAATACTCTTGTTTTTCAAGGAGGGAGGTTCGGAGGGTAACCTCGCTTTTTTAAAAAAGCGTGGTTCCCTCTGACGGTCCTACCCCCGTCGATCCCCAATTTTAAAGTTTTGGGATGGAGGTTCGGAGGAAACTTTTTCCAAAAATGTTTCCTCCGGGAGCTGGGCAAACCGCCCAAATACTCGTGATCGCTCAGACAAATCCATGCCCTGATTCATGGGCATTGGAATTATCCGGACAGGTGAAACCGAATTATTCGGCATTATCATAACAGTTTACAGTTTTACCACAGAGCCGACTTCAAAAACATGGTCTTTAATATGATTCGCAGCTTTTTCCAGCTCGCTGAAGTCTTTTACTTTTTTAATATCCGCTCCGGGTTTGATGTTCCAGTCGCCACGGTAAACAAGGAGCAAGCCGGAGAGTTTTATTCTTTTTGGATCCTGAGGCATATCAGCATTCTTATAACCGGTGATAATGATCGGCTCCTTAGGAACCCTGATGACTACGATTTTTCGATTTTTGAAACTGTCATATCCCGCATTTTCATTGATAAAATAAAACTTATCCTTATCAGGACCTGTGATTTCCCTGAGATGTTTCCTGTAAAGTCCGAGAATCTCCTTATGAAATGCCACAACACCACCGGTGCTCCATTTTGCCTGTTCATCTTCGGAAAGACCCTTTGGCATTGTCCCTGCAGGTTTCACATAAAGAGACGAAAAAGGTATAAAACTGTCAAAAAGCTCCTGAGGTTTCAGGCTTCCTTCCCTTCCGCTGTAAGGAATCGGCGCTTTTGAAACTCTGAGTGCCGGATAGGGATGTTCCGCGTTAAAATCAAAACCGGTTTTTTCAATATGCGCCATCTTTATCTGAACATGAGCTTTATCTTTCAGATACTGCTGAAGAACTCCGCCATTGATGGTTTTATAAACCAGCAGGTTTCCGAGAACCTTATTGGCTGAAGCTGTCTGATTCAGAGTTTTAGGGTATTCGTAAAACTTCAGATAAAGGGTTAGATCTGCCGCATTCTTCAAATCGGGTAGCGGGAAACCAAGAGCGAAGATGTTTTTGAGAACTATATTCGTGATGTCAGGCTTAAACTCACCGGCAAAATTCACCGGTTTCACACTATACGAATTTTTATCATTAAGAACTTTATCATCCATATTCAGGTAAGCAAGATTAAAAGTGAGAGCATCATCGATTTCCCAACCGCTTTCGGGTTTGGAAACCGTTCCGGTAAAAACATCACCGAGAATTATTCCGCTGAAACCACCTATAAGATAAATTTTTCCCCTGACCGCAGCTATCCGGCATCCATCTCTGCCAGGCTCGATATTGCCATCGTTTGCAAACCGTTTTGAACCGGCATCCATTATCTCAGTCTGGGAAATAAAAACCCTTGTTTTTCCTCTTGTATCCCAGCCGCCTGCCACAATGATATCCTGATTGTTTACACAGGCTCCGGCGTTCTTTCTTGCCTGCTTTAATGGAGTGGCGGCAAACCACTTTTCCGTTTTTTCATCAAATCTGTAAACTGAAGCCAGAGCTTTTCCTTCTCTGTTTTCTCCGCCAATCACATAGCAATCGCTGGCAGTAACCGAGCAGTGTCTGTTTACTGCAACAGGGAGTTCCGGCATTTTATCCCACTGATTTCCCGGAGGGTAAAAATAGTAAACATCTCCGGAAACAGCCCCCTTTTCATCAATGCCGCCGGTAACCATCATACCGAGTTTATATCCGGTAACGCCAAACCTTGCCAGAGGTTTCGCCATTTTTCCTTCAGGGACCCATTTTTTCAGAACAAAATCATAAGCTTCGATTGAATCGAGGCAAACATCGGCGCCTTTCGCAGTTTTAAGCCCGCCGAGGACATATATCCTGTTTCTGTAAACAAAGGAACAATGCCCATATCTCGGAGTTGACATTTCAGGAAGTTTTTTCCATTCATTCTTACCAGGGTCAAACTCGTAAAAACCAGCTGTAGAGCCTTTTTCGTTATTGCCCCCTGAGACATAAATCTTTCCAAGATGGGTGACAACGGCAGTATTGCTTAATTTTTCCGGCATACTACCGGTTTTTTCCCACACTATTTCAGTCTGTCCGGCAAATAACGCCGGGGATACAAAGACCGTCAGAATAAAAACCAGAAAAATAGAGAAACCACTTCGCTTTAAATTCGACATATTCATTCCTCCCTGTAAATACTCATAGATTATAATTCTTAATAAACCCCCATCAATCCTGTTGTACATAAAAACAGCCCTTGCGGGCTGTAATAACCGGTATTTTTTTTAATACAGATAGTCTGTGGGAACCGAACCGCTGGATACATTGGTATGGCTTATAGGTGCAATATTACTGTGAGCAGTGTTGCCCCAGTGATTTGAATGTGAGCTGCTTCTGTTTTCCCATGCAGTGTTAGTATGAGTATTTGAGTTGCTGTGTGCGTTGTTTGTATGGGTACCTGTATTGTTATGCCAGTAGGCAAGTTTTATCGAAGCTCTTTCATATGCTCCCGGAAGCGTGCTTTCAAGGGCTGCATAGCTGCTGCTTGATGAAATTACCGTATTTGCAGCTTTCACGCTATCCCCTGATGCCTGATTAATATCCTGTCCCATATTTGAGATTGTAGCTGCTTCTGCGGAACCGGCTCCAATGACTGCAGCAAGAGCTGTAAGCCCAAGACCTGCTTTTGCAAACTTAGATCTCATAAGGTGCAATGAATCCCATATTCCGTTTGAGAATATATCAAGCTCATAATTCTTCAGATTAAGTGCTTCAGTCCGGCTTTTTCCGCTGAGGGAAATTCTTGCTAATGATTCATTTTCCAAAGCAGGGGACAATCCCAAATAAAAAACATCAAATTTAAGCTTGAGGCTTCTTAAAAAACCCAAGTTGTCCGTAAACTTGCTGCTCTTTAATCCTTTTCCATTATTCTGCAGATTCACTTTGAATCTCATAAGCCCTGCTCCTCTCATAGGGTAAGTTCCAGGAAGATTTTTTGCATTTATATGCCGGATTGATTTGTATGGCCGCCATTTGTATGGACTGTATTTGAATGTGATGCAGGAAAAACATTTCCATGCGGGGCAAAATCAGCATACGCATCTGTGTTTGTATGAGATATATCTCCGCTTGTGTTACTATGTATAGTAGGTGCCAAATTTGTATGCCCAATTTTTTGGAATGGGTGATTATCCGTAGGGTTCATTATAGACGCTAAAAGTATTCCTTCACTAACGCTCTCGGCCTTTATAACTGTGTCACTCACAGTCTTGTAATTATTGATACTTCCAATTTCTACCGTTTCTGGCAAGCGTATTTCACTATTTTTAATAAAACCCATAGATGAAACAACTACTATAACAGCTGTTATTACTCCACTAAATAAAAATTTCATTTTTGAGAGAGTTGTTATTTCACTCTCTACCAAACTCAACTCATATTCAGCTTTTGCTTTTGAAGCTACATTTTTACGCAAGTTTACCAAAGGCATTTGTTCTGCAAAGTCTTTCAGCATTAGCGATTTCAATTGTATGTTACTTCTATAGTATCTGAGAAATCGCTCAATCTTTTCCATTGGCCTTTCTTTTCTTTCTGAAGCT
>JAJTBE010000136.1 GCA_021287065.1 Bacillota bacterium | reverse complement strand
TACAGCAAACAAACCGTTAGTAAACCCTATAACCACAGGTTTGGCAGGGGATCGCTGGCGAAGCTTATGGTTATGAGGATTACTGGCGGTTGGCGGGAGGTTGTTGCGGGAGAGCACATTGGCTCTCCCCTACAGTTTGCGGGAGTTTACCGCTTTTTTTGGGGGATTTGTGGTTTTTGTTTGCGGTGTGGGCGGACCTGCGGGTCCGCGTCGGGGTTGCAAACCCCTCCTACTATCGCTGGCGAAGCTTGTGGTTATTGGGTTTGCTGGCGGTTGGCGGGAGGTTGTTGCGGGAGAGCACATTGGCTCTCCCCTACAGTTTGCGGGAGTTTACCGCTTTTTTTTGGGGGATTTGTGGTTTTAGTTTGCAACGTGGGCGGACCTGCGGGTCCGCGTCGGGGTTGCAAACCCCTCCTACGATCGCTGGCGAAGCTTGTGGTTGTGAGGTTTGCTGGCGGTTGGCGGAAGTTTTGGGACCCGGAGACAGGCGGGGACGCCTGCGATCCGGCATTTGTTGGGGGGTATCAGGATTATAGTAATCCCATTAAATCGGTCTTGAAATCCGTTATCAGGTAAGTTTCCTGACAGAGTGTTTTGTGGTTGATTAACTGGAAAAACTATATTCGGGAACTTTTTTTGAAAAAGTTATCCCATGAAATCAACCTCCCTACCCTCCGGGGCAAACTATCTCCACACACAAAAAGAGGCTGTCTCAATTGTTTCTGACAGCCTCTTTTATATTTAAACAGTTTGTTTGTTATCTTACCAGAAATACCAGAGATAAACCTATGGCGCCAAGTGTTCCGCATATAAGGTATATATACAGAACCGCCTGTTTATGGGAAAGGCCAAGTGCGAGGAGCTGGTGGTGGACATGTTCTTTATCGGGAGAGAAAATGGGTTTGCCGTTAAGAAATCTTCTGACTATTGCAAAAGATGTATCCAGCACGGGAAGCCCCATAATCAGGAGAGGAACGATGACTGCTGCGGTTGTGGTAACTTTCAGCGCTCCCATAATAGAGAGTGAAGAGAACATCAGACCGAGAAACAGCGAGCCTGTATCTCCCATAAAGATTCTTGCGGGGTTGAAGTTAAACTTCAGGAATCCCAGACAAGCGCCTGCGAGAGCCATCATAAGCAGTGCCACAACATACTGTCCCTTGAGCAGAGCCACTATGAAAAACAGCAGAGCGAATATGGTTGAAGCTCCTGCAAGCAGTCCGTCCAGACCGTCCATAAGGTTAATGGCATTTGTAAGACCCACTATCCAGAATATTGTTACCCCCCAGGCAGCCCATACGGGCAGGACTACGAATCCGATGCCCGGAATGGTCAGAAACTGGATGACGACTCCGAATTTAATCAGAATCACCGCAACCAGAATCTGAAATGCCAGTTTAACTTTTGCAGGCATAGCGATTTTATCATCGATCATGCCTACAATAAGAATAATTATCCCGCCGATGAGAATTCCGATAAGATTGCTTGCCATTCTCTGATTGATCTGATGTCTCAGGCTTTCAAAAACTCCGAGGGAAACCAGAACAGCAATAATAGAAGCAAAAGCAATGGCAAGGCCTCCCCACAAGGGTATTGGCGCCTTGTGGACTTTACGGGCATTGGGTTTATCAATAGCTCCGAATTTTATCGCTACTTTTTCGGCGACAGGGGTAAGAATTGCAGCTCCTGCGAGTGCAACTCCGAATGTCGTTAATAATGGGTATAAATCTGCCATAATTATCCCTGATACTAAAATACTCCGTCAATATTATCCCGGTGAGGAAAAATTGTCAAGATTATTATCTTTTCTTCTTCTTCTTGGCGGGATAGTTGCCATAGGATGCGGGTTCACCGGAAAGACCTTCTTTGTCTTTCCTGTTTTCGCTTCCATTGTTTTTATTGTTGTTATTGACGCCGTTGCCGTTTGAATTATTCTCTTCGGCGGCATTATTTTCTTCAGGAACTTCTTCAGCGGCAGCTTCCTCTTCAGGTTTAACCTGAGGATCGCCATTATTTTTGCCGAGCATTCCCATAAGAATCTTTTCTCCGGTGAAGGGAGCGGTGCGGAGTCTGACTCCCACTGCATCAAAGATTGCATTGGAAATGGCGGGAAGTGCGCCGTTGATATTGATTTCCGATACTGATTTTGCTCCGTAAGGTCCGGTTTCTTCATATGTAGGAACCAGAATAACCTTCATTTCGGGGAGATCAGCAGTATTGAAAATCTTATATGAACCAAAGTCGGCATTCATCATTCTGCCCTTTTTGTTGAAGATATATTCTTCAGTGAGGGCATAGCTGATTCCGTTGAGGATAGCACCTTCGCACTGTCCTTCTGCCAGTTTAGGGTTGATGGCGGTTCCGCAGTCGATTGTGCAGACATATTTTTTAACTTCTGCAAATCCTGTGTTTTCATCCACATCAACTTCCACAAAATGCGCAGCGAAGGGCGGCGGTGACTTGTGGGTAATGTGTGAAGCCATTGCGCCAATCTGATGCTGGTCTCTTTCATAGAGTGCTCTTCTGGCGACTTCAGCTATAGTAACTGAGTTACCGTTCATATCGGTAACCTTTTTGTTTTCAATGGTCAGATCATAAGGATCCACACCGAGCATATCTCCGGCAGCTTTGAGAATCTGCATTTTCACTTTTTCAGCGCAGTTCTTTACTGCATAGCCTGAAAGGTATGTGGTGCTGGATGCGTATGCGCCTACATCAAAGGGAGTCATATCGGTATCTGATGAATAGACAATAAAATCATCTACGGATATTCCGAGAACTTCAGCGGCAACCTGTGCGAGAACGGTATCACTACCTGTTCCGAGATCGGTGGCACCAACGAGAAGGTTAAATGAGCCGTCTTCGTTGATTTTCATTGAAGCTGCGCCCATATCGATTTCCGGAATTGATGATCCCTGCATAAGAATGCACATGCCAAATCCGCGCTTTTTGCCGGGAGGCGCCAGTTTTCTGCGTTCTTCCCTGCCTTCCCAGTCGAACTCTTCCAATGCTCTTTCGATGCAGCGGTCAAGTCCGCATGAGCCGATTTTCTGTTCTACGCCGGCTTTGCCTTCGCCGAGGGCTGCAAATACGGGTGAACCTTCGCCGCTTCTGATATGGTTGATTTTGCGGAATTCCACAGGATCCATGTTCAGTTCACGGGCTATTTCGTCCATTATGACTTCCATAGCAAATGCGCCCTGAGTTGCGCCGTATCCGCGGTAAGCTCCGCCTACGGGCATGTTGGTGTAAACCGTATCACCGCAGAAGTCCACATTCATAACCTTGTTGTACATAGGGAGAATTTTACTTCCACTGTTGCACATTACGGTAAGTGCGTGTGAACCGTATGCTCCGGTGTTCATTATAATTTTCATCGAAATGGCTGTGAGGGTTCCGTCTTTCTTAGCTCCGACTTTCATGTTGAGAATCTGGGGGTGACGGGTGCGGGATGAAATAAACTCCTCGGCTCTTGTCATTTCGTATTTAACCGGTCTTTTGGTTTTAAGGGTGAGAAATGCGCAGACATCTTCCACAAGAACTTCCTGCTTCGTACCAAATCCGCCGCCGATGCGGGGTTTGATAACTCTGACTTTGCCAATGGGCATCTGGAGTCTTTCTGCCACGATTCTGCGTACATGGAAGGGAACCTGTGTGCTGGTGAGGATGACCAGTCTGTTGTTTTCGTCAAGCCATGTAGCTGCAATGTGGGGTTCCATAGGGCAGTGCTGGGCATACTGGGTTTCATACTCTTTTTCAAGAACCACATCAGCTTCGGCGAAGCCTTTTTCCATGTCGCCTATTTTGAAATCAACATGGGCAGCAAGGTTTCTTTCAGGTTCGTAGGGTACGGGAATTATAACATGAGCTTCCGGCTCGTCGTGAATAACCGGTGCTCCTTCTTTCATCGAATCCCGGGCGCTGAGGACCGGTTCCAGTTCTTCATATTCAACTTCGATAACCCTGAGAGCTTCAAGGGCAGCTTCTTCGGTTTCCGCAGCTACTGCAAGCACGCGGTCGCCCACATAACGGACTTTATTATCGAGTGTGAATGTATCATAAGGTGAAGGCTCGGGGTATCCCTGTCCTGCTGTGGTGTGGGGCACTCTCGGAATATCTTCGTGAGTAATAATTTCTACTACTCCGGGAATCTGAAGCGCTCTTGTTTTGTCGATTTTTTTAATTCTCGCATGAGCAAAGGGGCTTGCCATTACTTTGCAAACCAGGCACTCCGGAAGTTCGTAATCATCTACGAATTTAGCCTTTCCGCAGGCAAGTGAAAGTCCGTCAACTTTAAGAACCGACTTTCCAACAACATTGAGTTCATCTTTTATCTTTACTGCCATCAGTTTTCACCTCTCATAATACTTGCCGTATCCAGAACAGCTTCAATCTGCTTTACATAACCGGTGCATCTGCAAAGGTTGCCGTCGATAGCTTCCTTAACATCATCTTCTGTTGGGTTGGGATTTTCATCCAGCAGCGCTTTTGAAGAAAGGAGCATTCCGGGTATGCAATATCCACACTGAACAGCACCATGCTCCACAAATGTTTTCTGAAGAAGATGAGGCTCATCCATTGTGCCGAGTCCTTCAACAGTAGTGATACTGCGTTTGTGAGCCTGTCCGGCAAGCATAACACACGATTTGGCAGCCTGTCCGTCGAGAAGAATTGTGCACGCTCCGCAATATCCTTCATCGCAGCCTCTTTTTATGCTCTTGTATCCTTTATCACGAAGCAGATCCAGCAGAATCATGCCGGGATCAACATCCCATTCTTTATCTATTCCGTTAATTTTGACCTGTATTATCATGTTTTTCCTCCACTATGAAACTTTGTCAGATTTGAATTCCTGCTTTATCTGCACAGGAGAGAAGAGACTTCTTAACCAGATTTTCGAGAACAACAGACTTATACTCCGCCGAACCCCATATATTGGAGATAGTCTTTGTCTTTTCTCTGGTTACGGCAGCGGCTTCAGCTATTAATTCAGGTGTAAGCTGTTTGCCTTCAAGCACTTTTTCCGCTTTTTTGCATCTTCTCGGTAACGGAGTAACTGAACTGAGAGCGATCCTTGCAAGGGTGCAGGTCTTTTCTTCAAATTCAAGGTAGCAGGCAAGAGACATGATGGCATAATCGCCTTTGGTTTTGCTGAGTTTAATAAATTCAGCTCCTGAGGTTTCCGGGGTTTTGGGAAGAACAACTTCTTTCACTATATCGAAATGGGCAAGGGTTTTCAGCGGCTGTTCCCTGAAAAAGTCATCGGCGGGTATGGTTCTTTCCTCATCACCCTGAACTTTAATCTGTCCATCCAGAGCAAGAAGAACCACAGGCAGATCCGACCATATTCTGAGCTGGACAATATTGCCGCCCATAGTGATCATATTTCTCAGCGGTCTTGAGGCGATCTCAGACGATGCTTTGGCAAGTATGCCGTTGGCAAGGTTTTTTGTGATTGGTGAGCGGGCAAGTTCTTCAACTACAGCTGTGGCGCCTATTTTGACAAAACCGCCGTCCTGCTTTATATAATTGAGTCCCATTCGGGTAATATCCACCATACCTTCAACAGAGCCTGTGTTCAGCAGTGCAACACTGGTTCCTCCGGCAATAATGGCTTTTTTGACTGACTCATCTCTCAGAAGTTTTTGAGCTTCTGCAATATTCTCAGGATAATAGAACTCTTTCAGATTATTCACTTTCCTGTCTCCTTGTCCTTAAATGATTTCACCGTTATAATTAAAAACCGGATGTACCTCAACCGACGGAAATCTAACCTCCGCCGACCTGCAGTACAGCTTTTATTTCATCGTTTTCACAAAGGGTTGAATTAAGACGCAGTCTCTCCTCTCCCCGTACATAAACAAGAAACTTAGCTTCTGTTTCGTTGTATCCGAGTTGTTTCATCAGATACTGAAGATTTGCGCCGTCCGGTAATTCAGCGGTAATGGGATTTTCACCATGCTTTCTTTTGATGGGTCCCATGATTTCAATTCTTACCTTCATTGTCATTCCTCCAAAAAAATCTTCTACTCTGACAGGATTTTTCCTGTAACATTGTCAATGTAAGAAGACGAATTATGAAAACATTAACTTTTACCACAAACTCATACAACCATACGGTTGAACTCGGCGAAACAATCGCCAAATCATTGTTACCGGGACAGGGAATCCTGCTTACAGGCGACCTCGGAGCCGGTAAAACAACTATTATCTCAGGCATTTGCAAAACCCTCGGATACACAGGGCATGTAAAAAGCCCAACTTTTGTAATTGCCTGGCTTTACGAAGGGAATCATCCCATTTATCATGTCGATCTTTATCGGCTTGATGATTATTGTGAACTCGAAAATATCGGATGGGAGGAAATGACTGACGAATCGAGGATCTATCTGGTGGAATGGGCGGATAAATTCGAACTTCCGTTTACCGCTGATGCACTGAAACTGTTCCTCGAATACGGAGACAATCCGGATTCCCGGAAAATCACCGTTGAATACAACGAGCGCACATACCCACATCTTGAAAAGGATCTTCTGGAATATGAAAATAATCGGAATTGACACCTGCTCCGAAGCGGTCAGCGTCGGACTGGTTGACGATAACAAAAGCGAACATATAAGGGAAAAAGCACACAGACAGCAGCTTACCATTCTTGTCCCTATCATAAAAAATCTGCTGGACAGAAATGGAATGAAAGTAAGCGATGTTGATCTCTTTGCAGTAACCACAGGTCCCGGCTCCTTCACCGGCATAAGGCTCGGTATCGCCACAGTCAAATCACTTTGCCAGGTCAACAACATCAGGGCGGCATCGGTAAACACCCTTGATGCGATTGCAGCCGGCGATTTCCTTAACTCCACCGGAGGAATCGATCCAGAAAAATGGACTATTGTCATTCCCTCCATGGATGCCAAAAAGAATGAAATTTTCTCATGCGTTTATGCAAGAAAAGGCTCTGAGATAAAACGTCTCAGCGGTTATCTCAAACAGAGTGTTGACGAATATTTTAATTATCTCAACACTATCGAAAATCTTGAAATACCCAAATCGGTTCAGGCAAATCTCAACCCTATGCCCCTGATTACCGGAAGCGTTTTCAATAAATACGGAAACCTTTTCGAAGAAAGATTCAGCGGCAGATATATCACTACAACAGACGAGCACTGGTACCCAAACGGACTGATAGTAGCTGCCCTCGGTAAAAAAATAGCCGATAAGGGAGATTCAACAGGCTATATAGGCATAGTGCCGAACTACATGAGAGAGTCGGATGCAGTGCCCCCGGCGAGTATGGTCTGATCTGCATGAATATACGGAATGAAAAACAGACAATAACCATCCGCAAAATGTCAGTTGATGACATAGAACCGGTCATGTCCCTCACATCAAAATGTTTTGATGATGAATGGACTGCGGAGTCATTCGCCAACGAACTTTCGAATAAAGTAACAAACTACATCATCGCTCTGAGCGGTGAAAAAGTTGTCGGATTTATGGGCGCATGGTTCATTGTGGATGAAGTGCATGTTATCACCGTGGCTGTGGATCCTGATTTCAGAAAACTTGGAACCGGAAAACAGCTCGTTCTGCGTATGCTTGATCTTGCGCTGGAAAGCAACTGCCGCTGGGCAACTCTTGAGGTAAACAGAAACAACACTCCGGCAGTCAGACTGTATGAACAATTCGGTTTCAAAAAAATCAGCGACAGAAAAGACTATTACGGACCCGGTGAAGATGCTATGATTATGTGGACAGGGAACATGCATTCTTCAGAATACAAAGAGTTATTATCAAAAATCAGGAATGAATTGGAAGACAGAATATGCTTATACTTGGTATAGAATCATCATGTGACGAAACATCCGTGGCAATAGTGGAAGACGGCAGAAAGACCATAGCCAATCTTGTTCTTTCGCAGCTCGATGTTCACAGGGATTTTGGCGGCGTAGTACCTGAACTTGCCTGCCGGATGCACCTTGAAATAATTAATCCCCTAATTGAGCAGGCGCTCGAACAGAGCGGCCTCAAATGGGAAGACATAGACGCGATCGCCGTTACCCACGGACCAGGTCTTGTAGGCGCAGTGCTTATCGGGGTTGCGGCAGCAAAAGCCCTTGCCTACTCCCTTAACAAACCCTTAATCGGCGTAAACCATCTGGAAGGGCATATCTACGCCAACCATCTGGAAGAAGGCGAAATGGCGATTCCCGCTATTTCACTACTTGTTTCGGGAGGCCATACATCCCTTGTTCTCGTAAGAGACCACGGAAATTATGAAATTGTGGGAGAAACAAGAGACGACGCCGCGGGGGAAGCTTTCGACAAAGTAGCCCGTATGCTGGGTCTGGGATACCCTGGCGGTCCTGTGATCGACAAAACCGCCAAAGCCGGAAATCCGGATCTTATCAGATTCCCAAGAGCAATGACAGAATCAAGGGATAATTTCGATTTTTCATTCAGCGGTTTAAAAACTGCGGTTGTATATTACCTGAAAAGCGAAGAAGGAAAAAAAGCCAGAGTGGAGGACATTGCCGCTGGTTTTCAGGAAGCTGCCGTTGATGTTCTTGTCAAAAAGACTGTCAATGCCGCAAAGAAATTTAATGTAAAAGATATTCTTCTTGCCGGAGGAGTAGCCAGAAATTCGAGACTTCGTGAAAAGATGGCGGAAAAAGCAGGCAGAAAAGGCATAAAAGTTCATCTCCCCTCACCTATTCTCTGCACGGACAATGCGGCAATGATTGCCACAGCAGGATATTTCCTGTATAAACGGGGAATAGTATCAGATCTGGGACTGGACGCCCTGCCCAACCTCCCCCTTCCCCAATGCCAGTGATTTAGTAAATATTTACTCAAATCCACAGTCCAGTAATCCTGTTTTTCAAGGATGTTTGGTCGGAGGAAAACCCGCTTTTTCTAAAAAAGTGTGGTTTTTTCCGACAGTCCCCTCGGTCTCAAATCCCCTCGGTCCTAAATCCCCTCGGTCTCAAATCCCCTGGTCGGTCCCCCAATTCAAAAGTTTTGGGATGGCGGGTGCCTGCCCGCAGGGTGGGCGCGAGGAAACTTTTTTCAAAAAGTTTTCTCTGGGAGCTGGGCATGTAGTTATAATGCTCGTGAGTGATCAGACAAATTCATGCCTAAATCCAGTGGCATTGAGATAACCCCTGTAATTTATGGAATACTGCCGTAATAGGGTTTAATGGTGGAGTAGGTTTGCAGTGAAGGCGAACCCTGCGGGTCCGCGTCGGGGTTACAGAGTTTGTGTAAAAACCTTTTTCGCAGGGCATTTTCCAGGTTAAAAAATCAAATCCGGCAAAATCAAAGAGTCAGATTCAGAGGTAAGTTCTATACAAGGGAACCATTAAAATGGTTTAAAGCCCGTGGTTATGCGGCTTGCTTACCACCGGGTTAAAACCCGGTGTTGGTTCCAGAGGCATCAGGTTTAATGCAAAATGTCCAAATCCGAGGTTTAAACAGGTTTAGAGTTGTGGTAAGAGTAGTTTTTACACAATCTCTAAAACCCGGTGTTGGCTCCAGGTGCTTCTGGCTTAATCAAATCTGGAGTTGACAGATGCCGAAATAACTCAGATATTAAGAATATCTGCGGTTTTGGCGCACCCTGCGAAACCTTGCGCTACTTGATTTTATACAATCTCTTAAGATGACTCCACGGAATTGTTCTTCTGAAACCTTATATCATTCGGAAAAATGGCTCGAACCGGCAATATGAGCCGGATTTTCCGGGAAACATCAATCAGACAGAAGGTTCAGAACAGCATTCCATTGGTTTTTCGTTTTCAGCAAAAATAAATACAACGGAGAAAACATATATGGATCAGCAGAAAAAATGCGGGATGTGTGCTCATAAAAAAACGGTAATCATTATTCTACTAATTGTGATGTTTGCATTCACCATAATTTTTGCATACCCCGATCTTTCCGCTGTGCCTACCTACATGTTTTTTATAATGCCCAAATACCAGATGCAGAACGATTTTTCAAACTACTATTACGGCGGACTGATGCTGAAATTCCACAATCCCGATATTTACAACAAAGCTGTATTCGAACACTTTTTTGATCAATATCCCGATGTGAAAAGCCGGCATAAAATGCTGAATTATCCGCCGCTCATCTATTGTATATTCTCATTTCTTGCTATTCCTGATCTGGTTCTGGTTTCAAAAATCTGGTTTACCTGCAACATTGTCTTCTGGCTTGGCTCACTGCTGTTTATCTTTTTCAGTTATGACAAACCTGACAGGGACAAATGGCAGAGAATCGCCCGATTCGTGCTCTATTTCGCCTTCGGAATATTCTTTGCTCCTGCTGTTGACAATATTCTGCAGGGACAGGTAAATATGCTGCTGCTGTTTCTATGCTCCGGCTCCTTTTATTACTATAAAAAGAAAAACCCCATTGCGTCCGCAGCATTCCTTGCATTTGCCATTTCCCTCAAGATTATACCTGCAATACTGCTGATGTTCTTTTTCCTCAAAAAGGAGTACAGAACCGTTCTCTATACATTTGCAGGCATTGTTCTTATCCATATAATCATAGTTCTCTACTGGGGAGCGCCTCTTCTCACCGGATACATGCAGAATCAGGCTTTATCCTACTTCGGCATGGGCGAACTCACCGCATGGCTCAACAAATCCATTGCCGCTACTCTTTACAGACTGTTTTCCGTATCAAACCCCGAAAACAACACCCAACCCATCTTTATGGCGCCATGGCTTGTTCTGCCCCTGCGCATACTTGCCACCCTTGCAGTCCTTGCAAGCCTTGCATTCTTTACAATTAAAAACTATAACGAAGACCTGCTCTTCCCACTCTACCTTGTTTCTATCTTTATGGTTACCCCTATGGTCTGGGTTCATCATCATGTGCTCATTCTTATGGCGCTTCCGTTTTTCACAGAATACATACTAAAGGGAAAATTCGGAAAAGGATTCGGTTTCATAGCTTCTGTTCTGTTTCTCGTATTTTTCTGGATACTCGGCACATTCAACGGCTGGGTAAGCTTCCCTATGAACCCAGTCCCTTACTGGACAAGAGTCTGGTTCCACAATTCCAACCTCAGCACATTTTTCATGGCAGCTCTGTGGCTCTCTATGACATATCTGATTTTTGCAGAAAAACCGGAGCAAAATAAAGAAGCGGAGCAAAGCTGCCCCGCTTCCGATAATGCCTGAGTTTATTCTATGATTTTGCGTAATCAAGAGTTTCTTTAAGAACCGTATCAAGGAACTCTTTATTATTTTTGCTCTTTTCAAGCCTCTTGATGAGGAACTCGGTGACATCCGTAGTTTCGAGAAGATCAAGACCTCTTCTGAGAAGCCATACTTTTTTGAGTTCGTCTTCCTCGAGAAGGAGTTCTTCGTGTCTGGTGCCTGATTTCTTGAGATCGAATGCGGGGAAGATTCTTCTTTCCGCAAGTCTTCTGTTGAGATCAAGTTCCATATTGCCGGTGCCTTTGAACTCTTCGAAAATCACATCATCCATCTTGCTTCCTGTTTCCACAAGAGCAGTGGCTATAATAGTGAGGCTTCCGCCGTTTTCGATATTTCTTGCTGCACCGAAGAAACGTTTGGGCATACGCAGAGCTGCTGTATCAAGACCGCCTGAAAGGGTTCTGCCTGATGTGGGTATGGCAAGGTTGGCGGCTCTGGCGAGTCTGGTGATTGAGTCGAGAAGAATAACGATGTCTTTTCCAACTTCAACCAGTCTTTTTGCTTTTTCAAGAACCAGTTCCGCAACCCGGATGTGCTGCTCCGGAGGCTCGTCGAATGTTGAGGAAACGACTTCGCCGTCAACGGATCTTTCCATATCTGTTACTTCTTCAGGTCTTTCATCAATGAGAAGGGCAATAAGATGTACATCGGGGTGGTTAGTGGTGATACCCTTAGCTATCTTTTTGAGGAGAATGGTTTTGCCTGCTTTGGGAGGAGCCACGATGACGCCGCGCTGTCCTTTTCCGATAGGTGAGAACATATCAATGATTCTTGTTGATGCTTCTTTGGGGTCGTTTTCAAGATTAAGCCTGAAATTGGGGAACAAAGGAGTGAGTGTGTCAAAGTGGGGACGGCTTTTTGCCATTTCCGGATCCTGACCGTTTACTGCCTGGATCTTAACGACACCCCAGTATTTTTCGCCGTTTTTAGGCGGGCGGATGGTTCCTGATACAGTGTCGCCCACTCTCAGTCCAAACCGTTTTACCTGTGAAAGGGAAACATAAATGTCTCCGTTTCCGGGCAGATATGTTCTTCCTCTGAGGAATCCGTATCCATCGGGATTGATGATCTCCAGTACCCCTGAAGAGAACATGTAACCTTCAGTCTGTGCCTGAGCTTCAAGAATCCGGTATTTGAGCTCCTGTTTGCGCATTCTCTGATATCCGGGGATTTTCAGTTTCTTTGCGATGTCCAGAAGCTCGTATCGGGTCATTCTGTCAAGATCCGATATGTTTTCCATAAATCACACCTCAATAAATTATTTAGGAACTTTTTCCCAATCTTTCAAAAATCTCTCTATACCAAGGTCGGTAAGAGGATGTTTTACCATCTGTTTGGCGATGCCATAAGGTATGGTAACAATGTGGGCGCCAGCCCTTGCCGCTTCCGTTACATGCATAGGATGTCTGATAGATGCGGCAATTATCTCTGTATCAAGAGCATAGTAGTCGAACATAGGGATTACATCCCTGATGAAATCAAATCCGTCCCAACCGGTATCATCAAGTCTGCCTACAAAGGGGCTTACATAATTAGCTCCGGCGATTGCAGCCAGAAGAGCCTGATTGGTTGAAAAGACAAGAGTTACATTGGTTTTTATGCCTTCGCTGCTGAGAACTTTAACAGCTTTTAGTCCTTCGGGCATAATAGGAACTTTTACTACGATATTGGGATGCCAGGAAGCCAGTTCTCTGCCTTCCTTAATAATCCCCTCGGCATCCATGGAAACTGCCTCTGCGCTTATTGGACCATCCACGATCTTGCAGATTTCCATCACGGTTTCCCTGAAGTCCTTACCTTCTTTGGCAACAAGCGAAGGGTTGGTGGTCACTCCATCCAGAATTCCCCATGAGTTGATTTCCCTGATCTCGTCAATATTTGCTGTATCGAGAAAAATCTTCATCTGCTTCCTCCTTGAATCAGTATTCTTCCTTATTTTTCAGGACATAGACCGTTGCTGCAAAAAGCAGCAGCGCAAACAAACATATATATCCGGTCTGAAATGCAAACTGCGGACCGGAGATTTTTGTAAACATAGCGTCGTTCAGCCCGTTATACAGATAGTATGTGGGGAGAATTTTCGCCATAGTTCTGATTTTTTCGTTGATTGTAGCCATTCCGATGGGCATAAACATAAAGAGCATCATAATGGTGCCAAAAGCGCTCACAGAAGTCTGGCTGGGCAGCATAAGCCCCACAAATACGCCAAACAGGGAGAAACAAACAGCACCAAGGAAAATCAGCAGAAACAATGCAGGCAGGTTGCCTACAAATCCACCGTTGAGAATCAGAATCAGCAGACTGACTCCCACTACAATTATAGTTCCAAGAAGAACCTTTCCGGCTAAAAATTCAGGCATTCCACAGGGAGTAACCCTGATTGCCGTAAGGGTCTTTTTCTCCTTTTCTTCAACAACCGATGAAGAAGTAACCATAAAACCAAGTAAAACAGTGAAAAGTATCCAGTATGGAAGCATCAGAGTTAAAGGTGAAAAATCTTTTGAACCTTCTCCATAGAGGAGTTTTACATTGAAATAATCCGGCGGTTCTTTCTGATGTGTGACTGTAAACAAGACTTTATTCAGTTCGCTTTTTAGTGCCTGTGCGCCGGTGATTCCTGATATGCCTACCCAGATATCAACTTTAGGGAATCCGCCGTCCTGAACAAGTTTATCAAAATTGTCAGGAAAAACCATGATTGCATCAGCGTCGCCATTGTTTACGGTTTTTTTGGAGCCTTCGAGATCTGCGGATTCGATGATCTTTATGTAAGGGTATGCCATGGCGGCAACATTGAGTCCCCGTGTAAGCTTCGATTTATCCCTGTCTATAATTATCAGTCTCAGACGCGCCATTTCTTTGGGTTTGGATACAAACGAAAAGATGAGGGATAAAAGAATAGGAACCATTACCGCGAAAATCACCGTATAGTTTTTCAGTGATTCAAGCAAATCCTTCTTCAACAGTGCAAGAATATGTAAAAAATTCTTCAAGCAAACCTCATTTTAATAACTGATGACTTCTGCATCAGGTGTAAACTGTTTCACTTCCTGCTGGAGTTTGACAGCTTTTTCTTTTTCCCTGATGTTGGTGAATACTACCTCAAAAGATTTGTAACTGACATTTTTTGTGTGCCTTTTCACTTCGAAAGAAGCTGTAGTCAGCTTTTTCAAATTGTCTGCAACTTGCTGCGCGCTTTTCTCATCAGGAAAAAACTGTTCAAGGCGGAGCATTTTTTTATGGTTTATGCTGTCTTCTTCCAAAACAGACCTGTATCCCCGGGATTCAAGAAAATCCTGGATGTAAGCGAGCTTATCGCCTTTCACATCATCTGCCAAATCCTGCGCCACAATATAGCCCATAAATTTTTCCACTGGTCTTTCTGCTTTGCGGATATTGCCTTTATATCCCCGGCTCTTGCCAAGATTCAGAACGCTTGATGCAGCTTTTTTTGTTGTTGCATAAGCTCTTACTTTGTAAGTCAGTTTACTTCCGGAAGAAGCCGCCTGAGTACCGGTATTCAGAAACAACCATAGCGCCGCGGCCCAGAGAATCAGAACTAAAACAATAAGCGCCCGGCGAATCAGGGAGGGGCTCATAGATAAGTACGCTCCATAATTACCTGAAAGGAAATCACTGGTGGAATTGTCAGAATTAGAAGAGTGGATACTATAGTATATTTATCATATCCCATCTGTAGTTCCCAGATTTTATTTCCCGAAAAAAGAAAAAACCCTTTTCCGAAATAACACTAATTATATTTTTTTGACAAAAGAAAAAGATTATTTGCCTTCTGCTTCTTTTCCTTTGTCGCCGCCGTTTTTGCCCTTTTCACCTGCTGCTTTTTCCGCAGGTTTCTTTGCATCCGGTTTCTCGGATTTTTCATTCTTTTCGCCGTTATCCGGAGATTGTGCTGATTCTTCCTTTGTTGTCATCTCTATATCTTTGGTAATTTCAGAAAGCTTGTTTTTCAGAGCTTCAGCTTTTTCAGACTCGGCAATGTCATTCACAACTATTTCATGAGCCTGTATGTTTATATCCTTGAAATTCTCTTCAACATTGAAAGTGATATGAATAATATCCTTTGCCTTTGCAGCGGTTTTTTCAGCTTTTTTCTTATCGCTGAAACTTCCCTGAACCTGAATAAACACTCTTTCCTCGTTGGGAACTTCCTTAATCACGGATTCAAATTTCTTCTCGTTGAGAAGCTTTACATAACCCTCTGCCAGTTCTTTTTTGTCAAAATAAGACACAACTCTCAAACCTGATTTTTTGGGAATAACTCTCTTCACTTTTGCTGAGGAAACATTGCTGTAACCTTCCTCGTTGAGGATCTTCTTTATTTTCTCCACATCAACCGGCGAAGCGGCATAAATTTTCAAGATATACTTTTCCTTAGCCTGTATCTTAGCGCTCTTTCCGGTCATCATCCAAAGACCGCCTGTTACGCAGACAAGCAGGAATACAATTACGATTCCTATTCTCCTGATAAGGTTTACCATATAAGAGTTACCCCTTCAATCAAATCTCTCAATGAGCAGACAATAGTTTCACCGAACACTGCCAAAATCCTTCATGACACAATTTCATACAACAGACTTTTAAAAAACAGAAAAAGTTGCACCTCTGCAGTTAAGAAAGTTTAACAGACACCGGAAAAGGTTTACAAAAATAATTCATTTAAAAATCACCTTTAATGTCATGTAAAAAATAAACAGGATAGAATTTAAAAATAAAGAATTCTGCTTTATGAAAAACAAACAAAATGTTTCAGAAAACAATAATATTATTTCCCGGAAAAAACATGATCTTACAACCCAGCAGAGAGAAGCTATATTTTTCGGCGAGGGTCCCCTCATGGTTGTGGCAGGTGCAGGAACAGGCAAAACATTCTGCATCACACAGCGCGTTGCCAATCTGATTTCATCGGGAGCAGCCAATACAAATGAAATCCTCGTCCTTACTTTTTCAGAAAAAGCAGCTCAGGAAATGGAAGAAAGAATTGATATAATCCTTCCCTATGCCTTTTCCGATATCTGGGTCAGCACATTCCATTCTTTCGGACAGAGAATTCTCAGGGATCATTCATTTGATGCGGGTCTTGATCCTGATTTCAAAGTTCTCACTGAAGAAGAATGTATTGTATTTCTTGAGGAAAATATTTTCAAACTCCCTTTAAAAAAATTCAGACCCTTGTCCAATCCGGCAAAATTTCTCGAAGCCCTCGTCAGACTCTTTTCAAGGCTCAAGGATGAGGATATTTCTGCTGAAGAATACAAAACATGGGCAGCTTCACTCCCCCAGTCCGATGATCCGGTTGAGATCGAACGCCGGGAAATTAATCAGGAACTCGCCTCCGTTTACGAAGCTTACAATTCGCTGATGTTCGAAAAAGGTTTTATCGACCTTGCCGACCTCATATATCTTCCTCTGCAGATTCTCCGCAACCATCCCCTGACTGCAGACAGATACCGCAAAAAATACAAGTTTGTCCTTGTTGATGAATTTCAGGATACCAATTTTTCCCAGTACCAGCTTTTAAAGAATCTTGCTATGGGAAGACGCAATCTCACCGTCGTCGGTGATGATGACCAGTCCATTTACAAATTCAGAGGTGCTGCCATCAGTAATATCCTCAATTTTATGGATGATTTTCCTGAAGCCCATCAGGTAACCCTCACCAAAAATTTCCGCTCACCCCAGAAGATTCTTGATGCCGCATACAAACTCATATCCCACAACAACCCCGACAGACTCGAGGTAAAAAACAACCTCAACAAAAAACTGGAAGGCAGGGATGATGAAACTGCGGTAATCTTCCACAAAATATTCGATAATATCGAAAGCCAGTCGGAATATATCGCAGGCCTTTTTACAAAAAAGGCTGAAGAAGGCGTTTCATATGCTGATATGGCGGTTTTGATAAGAAACAACAGGGATGCGGAATCCATAATCAGGGAATTCAACCTCCGGGACATACCATTCCGATTTTCAGGCAATTCAGGATTGTACCTCCGCCCGGAAATCAGAATCCTCATCTCTTTTTTCAGACTGATTGCCGATCCCGATGATTCCCTCAGTTTATACTTCCTTTCCGGTTCGGAAGTTTACGGACTCAACCCGGCCACCCTCACCCGGCTTTCTGTTCTTGCCGATCATTCCAAAAAACCTCTCCTCGAAATTTTCAGAAGCGCCGGTGATGAAGACAGAAAATTCTACCTCCGTGAAACCGATGCAGCCCTGATATCCCGCATTGTATCCGACTACAGCAAATACAATGATCTTGCCCTCGAACTTACATCAGGCAGGCTTCTCTACGAATTTCTCCGCGGAACCGGTTATCTTGCAAAACTGGCTCAAAGGGAAGTCCCCCACCCTGAACTCAAAACCTGGAACATCTCAATTTTCTTCGATATTATAAAAAGATTCGAGGGAGTATCCGACCACCCCTATGCACTTCCTTTTATACGCCACCTCAACAACCTTATGCGTGCCGGGGATGACCCCGCACCGGCTCAGGCGGAAGTTGAAACCGACGCTGTTTCCGTAATGACCGTTCACAAAGCAAAAGGCCTTGAATTCCCGGTTGTGGCTCTGGCAAATCTGGCTGAGGGCAATTTCCCCACTCAGGAGCGGCGGGATACATTCGAAATTCCTGACGAAATAATAAAAGAGAGAGGAGTCTCCACAGAATTTCATATTCAGGAGGAAAGAAGACTCTTTTATGTGGCTATGACCAGAGCCAAACAGGAGCTTTATCTCTTCGGTGTAAGAAACCTCGGCGGTAAAAGAACCAGAAAAATCAGCCGCTTTATTCAGGAAGCCCTCGATGTAGCTTTCAAATCCATTTCCGTAAAAACCACATCACCGGAGGAAGCTATCGAGCGGTTCTCCACTCCTGAAGAAGCAAAAAAACATGTGGATTTTTCAACTGCAGGTATTTCGGAACTCACCCATTATCAGATAGACGATTATCTGACATGTCCCTTAAAATATAAGTATGTACATATTTTAAGAGTACCCGTGCTTCAGCATCATAATGTGGTTTATGGAAAGGCAGTTCGCTCCACCGCTCTCGAAATAATACGCCGTAAAGCTGCGGGAATCCCCACCGCTGAACATGATATTCTCGAAGGTTTAAAGAGAGAATGGTCTGTGGAAGGGTTTCTTAGCAGAGAACACGAAGAAGCGAGGTTCAGGGAAGGTCAGAGGAGTCTGAAGGAGTTTTACCACAATTTCACAGGTAAAATTATTGAAGACGACCTGATTGACAAAAAATTCCGCTTCTACTGTGATGATGTAAAAATTACAGGAAGCTGGGATCTGCTGAAAACAGACGGGGAAGGAACAATAATATGGGACTTCAGATCCTCGGAAGTTAAAAATCTCGAAACGGCAATCAGAAAGACTAAAGATTCTCTGAAAAACCAAATCTCAATTCTGGCTTACCGTGAGATTTACAATACCCTGCCGGTGAAACTTATCAGTCATTATATAGGCTCCGATATTCAGGGGTTTATAAAACCGACGGATAAAACAGTTCAGAAAGCAAAGGACAGAATTGAACAGGCAATAGGAGGTATTGCGTCGGGAGAGTATGGCGCAAAACCGGAATATTATCAGTGTCTTTCCTGTGCTTATATGGAAATATGTCCTGCAACAGCCAAAGAGCTATAAAGATAAGGGAATAACGAATATGAGGCAAAAAACAAACAGATACTGCTCCCTGAATAATCGGGCAAGCACCCGGGTGAGGAGGTAATATCGGTGGTAATAGACAAAATAGAAGTTGAAGGGTACGGCAAACTTACCAACACCTCCGTTTCATTTACCAAATCATTCAATGTGCTTTGCGGAACAAACGAAAGCGGAAAAACAACACTTCTGCGCGGTCTTATTGCTTCTCTTTACGGACAGGAAGACGAAGACGGACTTCTTGAAAAAGAAGAGATGGCGCCATGGGACGCTTATAAATATGCGGTAACGACAAGCCTCACTTTTAAAAACGGAAACAGGGTAAGAATCTCAAGGGATTTTTCCAGCGATTCCGTAAACATTATCGAACTCAGATCCGATGGAACAAGGGCAGAACACAAAAACGCCCAGTCAATTAAAAAAGCACTTGGGCTTTCAAAAGACGAGTTCTTATCATGCGCCATAATAACAAATGATCAGATTTCAAACCCAGATGAAAAAGACATACTTTCATCTATCCTCACCACCATCGTCCTTTCAGACGAAGGAAATAAAACATGCAGAAATGCCCTCAACAAGCTTGAAACGATTCTGAGGGAAACATCACCGGCCCCGGCATCACAGGGCGGCTCCGCACCTGCCGGCTCAGTCGAAAAACTTGAAGCGGACAGACAGAAGTTTATAAAACAGGTCAAAACCCTTGAAGATGATACAAAAACCCTTCTCTATAAAATCAGAAGGGAAGAATATATCAAATGTCAGACCGCAATCGAGCAGGTTCAGAAACTTGAAAAAGAGATTAAATCTCTCAGAGACAGTATTGCCGGTGTGGATGACAACACCATAACCGTAGAAGGCAGAGCGAGCCTTTACACCCTGTCTTCCGAACTCAACACCGCCAAACAGAGGCTTGAGGAAATGGACACCCGCCGTCAGGATATGATGAACCGATACGGCGAAGTCCGCGAAAAAATCAGATCAAAGGAAAGATTTCTCGAACGGGGTGAGGAAAAACTCGATATTCTCGAACATGCCCTCACCACCGGCGGTTCAAAGGAAGCAGTAATCGAATCCAAGAGGAAAATGCTGGAGGAAAGCCGGAAGAAGCTTACCGAAATAAAATCCCAGCATCAGCATGAAGCTAAAAAATTCATTGGATTCAACACTCCCGAAGAGTTTGACGAAAAGGTTTCGGATCTTGAAAACAAACTGAACAGAAGAGAAGTTCAGAGAATCAAGGAAGATGAAATCGACAGACTCAGAGAAGATCAACAGAAGTACAGAACAAGAATCCGTCAGAACTTCATAACCTCCATTTTTGCAATGGTGGCAGGGGGAGGATTGATTTTCCTCGGAATCTTCACAGATATTTTTATCGGCAATTTTGAAGTTGCCACGAGAGATCCAATCCGCATAGCTGCGGGCCTGGGCCTTATTGTAGTCGGTTTTCTGATGTGGTATTCCACAAAGAGCATCCGTCAGGATATGTCCGCAAACATGGAAATGATTAACTCCCGTATTATGGAAATCAAACGGGTAAAAGACGATGTAGCATCAGCCCAGATAGGAATGAAAGAATTATTCGCAAGAGTCGGAGCACTCTCCGCAGACGAACTGAGAAAAAAATACAGGGAATTCAACCGTATTGTTATTGATCTTGAAACAACGGTGAACCTTGTAAAAACTCTTGAGAACGAAATCAACAACCCTACCGGCGACACCATCGAATCACCTGATGCAAGAAAACTCCTCATGGACATGGGGCTTCTTAAAAAAGACGAGATTCTCGAAAAATACCATATCCAGCGGTTCAGGGAAGAATACGATCATGCCCGTAAACTGGTTGAAAAATCAGAAACAATGAAGGCTGAATACGAAAATTTCCTTACCCAGAGAAAACAGCTTAACGATAAAGTTGTAAAACTTGAAGAAAAGATAAACGAAATACTTGCTATGGGCGAAGTGGATACCCGTGAGGAATACGACGAACAGTACCGCCTTGCTCAGGAAGTTGGAAAGATTAAAACAAAAATAGCGTCTCTTGAGGACAAGAGAAACTACCTCCTCGATGGGGAAAAATACGAATTTCTCGTCGAAAAGGAAGTTAAACTCAGAAAAGCTGTGGAATCATACCTTGGGCAGTATCCTGAATTGTCAAAACTTCCCTTCACAGGTGAAAAACTTGAACAGCTCAGGGATAAACTTGATGAAACAAGGCAGAATTCCAATAACATCCAGATGCAGCTTTCAGGCCTCGAAACCGAAATCGAAAGAGTCAGAAGCCTGCCTTCGACATCAGGCGGTTCAGCTCAGTTTACTCTTTCCGATAAAAAAGGCAATTACAATGAAAACCAGAAACAGGCAATAGAAGCGGCGAGAAAAGAAATAGAACACATCTGCAGTCAGTACGGCGAACAGATCCTTTTCCCTGCTCTTGAAGGTTTTATGGCAGATATCCTGAAGAAAATAACAGGCAAATACGATCAGGTTCATATCGGCAAAGATATGGAAATTATGGTAAAACCTTCAAACTCTGATAAACTGGCAAAAATAGGAAGCCTTAGCAGATCAGCAAGGGAACAGGTATATTTTGCACTCAGAATCGGTATTATCAGACTTATGTCCATGCAGTCCCGGTTTATTCCTATCATTCTGGATGATCCCTTTATGCAGTTTGATGAGGAAAGACGGATGAAAGTATTCGAAATCCTCCTTGAGATGAGTCGGAGACACCAGACCATACTGATGATTTCATCCAGATACCAGAAGAGGGAATTCGAAAACATCCTCACTGAAAGGAACCAGGCTTATGCAATCGATAGTATAAACCACTTCGAATTGATTAAACCATCGGCTTAAAAACATGAATGATACATTAAAATTAGTCATAATAGTTGCCGTAGCAGGTCTGATAGGCGGAGCCATCGCCTATCTGGGAAACCAGCTGGGCCGTTATATAGGCAGAAAAAAACTGTCCGTTTTCAAACTCAGACCCCGATATACATCAATCCTCATTACCGTCATCACCGGTATGATGATTGCTGCCGTTACACTGGGAGCATCTATTCTCATTTCGGAAAATGTCAGAAAAGGCCTGGTTGAATACCATAAACTCCAGAACGACATAACCCAGCTTCGCACAGAATATAAAAAACTTCAGGAAGACTACGCTAAAAAAGACATAGTTTACCGCTATCAGGACATGATAATTTCCGTAGTGGTTAAGCCAAAACCCAGCAAGCAGGAAATGCTCGACGCCCTCAAATCCATTGTATCCAAAACCAACCAGGTGGCAATGGCTAAATGTGAGGAGCTGGCTAAAAAAAGAGGCATAAACTATGAAGCCCCCAAAGGCGGAAGACAGGTTGCCTATATTTCCGAGAACCTTGATGAAGTAGCAGACCTGCTCAGAAGATCAACCGGCGAACAGATCATTTTCGTAAGAGCAAACTCCAATGTTCTTCTCGGTGATTTAATTGTAGTTCAGGTAGCCAACCCCATACCCAACAGACTGGTTTTCAAAAAAGGCGAACTTATATCAGAGATGACCGTTGACAGCAACGAACCCGGAAATGTACTCTGGAACCAGATATATCAGATAATTGTAAGGGATATTACTCCAAAAGCACTTATGAAAGGTATTCTTCCCAATCCGGAAACCAATACCGTCGGTGAAATTGATCCCTACTATATTTCAGAAGTGGTCAGCAGAATCAAAAAGAACCACAAATTAGTCAATCTGCAGTTTCTTGCCAAAAACGACACATATCTCCTTGGTCCTCTGGATCTCGAAGTTTCCATTACCCCAGAAAAGGAGTGAACTGTTATAGCTCCTTCCGGTAAAAAAAGCGAAAAGCATATTGTAATGTCCATAGACCCGGGAAAAGAAAAATGCGGCATTGCAATTCTTGATCATAACAAAAATATCCTGATGAAAAAGATCATCCCCACAAGAAGCTTTGAAGAAGAACTGAAAACCTGCATTCAAACCTTCAACCCCACAGTTATGATCATGGGCAACGCTACATGGTCAAAGAGACTCAAACCTGCAGCCCTTGAACTTTCCGGAAGCATACCCTTTCAGACAGTTGATGAAAAACACTCCACAGAACGGGCAAAACTCAGATACTACAAGGCAAATCCTCCAAAAGGCTTGTGGAAGCTGTTGCCTGTAACCCTTCAGGTTCCTGACGAACCCTATGACGATTTTGCCGCAGTTATTTTAGCAGAAGATTTCCTTAATTCGGAAAATTCGGAATAAAAAAAATTATTATACGACAGTTTCGTCAATAACACGAAGCTGATCCAAACCCGGAGTGAGAGCTTTGAAAAACAGAATACTGACCTTCTCATCAGCGCTTGTGATAGCGCTTCTGATTGTTGTTAATACTGCCTTTGCCCAGTTTAATTATGGAAACGGGTATGACCAGCAGAGTGGTTCGATTTTCGGTATGGTTATAGGTCCCACCAAAGGCAATACTACAAAAGTCAGACACCTGCCCATCGAAGGCGCAGCAGTTGAAGCCCTGGGACCAAAAGGTCCTTATAAAACAATGACCGGACCCCATGGCAATTTCAGTTTTTTAAGCATTCCATCCGGTGAATACACCATCACCATCATGAAAGAGGGATACGAAACTTATACCAGACAGGCGGTTATAGAACCTATGGGTATGCTCAATCTGGATTATATTTCACTTCTTCCCGATGGAAAAACCCCGAAACAGTTCGATCTCATCGCAGCAAAATCCATTTTCGTCACTTTTGCCGGTATCAGGGTTAAATCTGCAGATACCGAAGCTTCCGCCCCCATAAGAAGCAAAATTATGGAATCAGGTGAAGTATTCAAAAATGACGGAAAAGACGGAAACCAGGGCTTAACCCCTGCATCGGGTGATTCGGCGGCTCCCGCGGCACCCGGACCCGGAGGTATGGCTTTTGAAAACAGCCTTATGGCTATCAACCCCCAGAATACAAACCAGATCGACTACATAAGAATGGCGGGGAACCCAACATGGCTCTGCTTCAGTAAAGACGGTTCGAAAGTATATGTAGCGGACAGAAAAAATCATATATCCGTTTACAGCGCAAAACAGAATTATGTAAAGACTGCAAACATACCCATAAGCTCACCTGCAACAGATATTACTGCATCACCTGAAGAAAACCGGATTTATGTTGCAAATGCAGAAGGTATAACAGTAATCGACTCCACCGGGGACACCCCCGACGACAACATCGAACTTCCGCCGATGTCTGACGGAAGCCGGGGCATACCAAAGGCTCTTGTATGCAGTGAGGACGGCAGCATGCTTTATATTGCAGTGTCATACGAAACATCAGGTGAAGTCCTCGTCCTCCATACTGCTTCAAAAAAAGTAACCGCCAGAATCAAAGTGGGAGCAGACCCGTCAGGCATAGCCCTTTCACCGGACGGCAGTAAAATTTTCACCGCTAACAACGGTTCATCCACCGTATCGGTTCTTCAGGCAAGACCCCTCAGCCTGATATGCTCGGTTGTTGTGGGAACCGGACCTGTTAAAATTGCTGTTGCTCCCAACGGAAAAAAAGTTTTTGTTACAAACCGCAATAACGACAGCCTTTCCATACTGTCAGGGGCAATGTTTGATAATATGGAAACAGTAAAAGTCGGCAGGGAACCCCTCGGAGTAGCCGTTTCTGAAGACGGTTCAACAGTATATACTGCAAACAGTGCAGATGGCACAGTATCTATTATAGATGTTAAAACATGTTCGGAAATCAGGCGGATTGCACCACATCCCCTTTCAAGACCCTATGGAATTGCAATCAAACCCTGATTTGTATTATACTTATAGTATAAAGGCAAAAACCAAATCAAGGAGTGAGTGTCTTGAGTAAAAATAATTTTCTGAAGGTAATTACCCTGGTTATCCTCATTGCCGGTATGCTTACACCGGCTTACGCCCAGATATGGCCCTTCGGAGGAGGACAAAAACAGCCCAGCGGAGGTTCTCTTTTCGGAATAGTTATCGGACCGTCAGGCCTGAATACTCCCGGAGCCAGATATTCACCTGTTGAAGGAGCTGCAGTTGAAGCAAAGGGCCAGCATGGCACATTCAACACAGTTTCCGACGCTCAGGGCGGTTTCAAATTCATGCAGATCCCTGAAGGTGAATACACCATTACAATCAGCAAACCCGGATATGGTCCTTTTATCAAACAGGTAAAGGTAAATAAAGCTGATTTAGTCAATATGGACCATATTTCACTGATTCCCGGCGGCGGAATTTCAGCCCCCGGCGAAGTTATCCCCCCCGATACTGCCTATGTTGCATTTGCCGTAATCAAAGACGACGCAAACAGCTCAATGACCTCACAATGGAAAAAAGGAGCTATTAAAATGGGAGCAGATCCCTACTCCCTCGAAGGCAACTCCCCCCTTGACAACAGCACACCCTCAAACCCTTATGAACACGACACAAATATTACTTCATACGACAACAGCCTTATGACAATAAACCCCAGCGATCCGGCAAAACTCAACTATGTCAAACTTGACGGAACACCCACATTCCTTTGTTTCAATATCGCAGGCACAAAACTGTATGTAGCGGACACCACCAATCTGGTTATGATTTATGATGTTCTCCACAACAATATGAACATCGGAAATATCAGACTCGGTTCCGCAGCTACCGATATGACCCTCAGCCCCGACGGAAAATGGCTCTTCATAGCCAATGCCGACGGTGTTACCGTGGTTGACACAATAAATCATGTGCCGGTTAACACTATTGAAATGCCCCAGATGTCAAATGGACAGTTCGGATTTCCAATGGCACTGACCTGCAGCCCTGATGGTATGAAAATCTATGTGGCACTGTCCACTGCAGATTCGGGCGAAGTGGTTGCCATAGATGCATATACAAAACAGCCCGTGGGAAGAGCAATGGTAGGCTCCTGCCCCACTGGAATAGCAATATCCCCCGATGGCAGTAAACTGTATGTGGCAGATCATAACTCCGCTGATGTGGCGGTGCTTTCAGCCAATCCCCTCAGCCTGCTTACAAGAACAAGCGTGGGAGTTAGCCCTGCAAGGCTCGCAGTTTCCCCTGACGGAGCAAAGGTTTATGTAAGCTGTAAGGGAACGGGAACGGTAGCTATTCTCTCAGGACCTTCCGGCAGCAATATCGGAACGGTAAATGTGGGAAAAGAACCTATCGGCATTGCAGTCACAGGCGACGGCTCAAGAATCTATGTAGCAAACTCCGCCGATGGCACAGTTTCCATAATAGACGCCAAAGCCGGATTCGAAATAAAAAGAACCAAAGCCCAACCCAAGTCAAGACCCTGCGGAGTAGCAGTTAAACCATAACAGGAGATTCAACATGAAGAAAAACATTATAATATGCCTGCTGGTTCTGTCAGCGGTAGTTCTTTTCACAGCAGGCGCTGCATTTGCAGGTCCGACACCGAGAGTGATTGTGAACGGAAGAACCATAAATCTCGATGCTCCGCCTGTGGAAAGAAACGGAATGCTTTTTGTGCCACTCCGTGGAATCTTCGAAAATCTCGGTGCAAAAGTTTCCTTCGATAAAGGCACCGGTAAAATATCCGCTTATAGAGGCAAAAACTCGGTCCAGCTCTTTGTAGGCAACAGTCAGGCAAAGGTCAACGGTTTTACATCCCATATTATGGTAGCTCCCTTTGAAAATAACGGCAGAGCTTATGTCCCCCTCCGCTTTGTCAGCGAAGCAATGGGCTGCGAAGTAAACTGGCACCCTCCAACAGGAGTGGCAACCATTACCACAGTAGCAACCACAACAAAGGCTCCCCGGAAAAAGAGCTTTGCGGAACAGCAGATTGAAGCTCTGATTAAGGATTCAGCACCAAAGGAAAAGGATGACGGAAAAATTAAGAAGATCAATTCCGGTATTAAGAAAATCGAACCCATAAAAGGAATTGAACCTATTAATTCTAATTCTTCCAAAAAGGAAAAAACCAAAAAAGAAAAGGACAATGTTGAAATCGAAGATATAAAACTCGACGATTAACAAAAATACAATGGATATCTGGATAACAGTAAAAATCGCAATAAAAGCTCTCATCAGCAACAAGATGAGAGCTTTCCTCACAATGCTGGGCATTATCATCGGCGTGGGGTCGGTTATTTCTATGATTGCCATAGCAAACGGCGCCAAGGAAAGCCTGAATGCCAATATTCAGGCTAATGGAACCAATGTCCTTATGATTTTCGCCTCCTCAAGCCAGAAAAGAGGCGGCGTGCACATGGGCAGATCAGAATCCATTCAGACCCTCACACCCGATGATGCCGAAGCTATTGTGGAAAACTGTAAAAGCGTCCGCTATGCTTCACCCCAGATAAGACAGGTAGCCCGGACAATCTACAAAACCCAGAACTGGAGCACCGCCATACTTGGTGGAAACGAAGACTATTTTGATATACGAAGCTGGAAAACGGTTTCAGGCAGAACTTTTACAAAAAACGAAGTAACTTCCGCAGCAAAGGTATGCGTCATAGGCTCCGTTGTTGTGGAAAACCTTTTTGGAAATGCTAATCCCATCGGCGAAACAATAAGGGTAAACAAAATCCCATTCAAAGTCATTGGCGTTCTCGAAACCAAGGGACAATCAGGTTTCGGCGGCAATATGGATGATATAGTGGTTATCCCCTACACCACCGTAATGCAGAGATTTTATAAAAAATCATATATCCGTATGATGATGTGCTCCGCAACAGATAAAGAAACAGTCAACAGTGCAAAAGACGAAATTTCCAACCTCCTCCGTCAGAGACACAGAATCCCCAAAGGCGGAGAAGACGATTTTGATATAAGAACTCAGGAAGATATGCTTAAAATGGCAGAGGAAACCTCGAAATTCCTCTCCCTCCTTCTCGGCTCTATTGCTTCCGTATCACTTCTTGTGGGCGGAATAGGCATTATGAATATTATGCTCGTTTCTGTAACGGAAAGAATCAGGGAAATAGGAATCCGTATGGCGGTAGGCGCCAAACGGAAAGATATTCTCCTTCAGTTCATTACCGAAGCTGTTGTTCTTTCCATAATCGGCGGTCTGATGGGCGTGGGCCTCGGCTATCTCATTGCATGGTTCATCAGCGCCCTTGCCAAATGGAAAACACTTGTTTCTATGAACTCCATTATTCTTTCCATTTCTTTCTCATTTGCCATCGGCTTATTCTTCGGCTTATACCCTGCGTGGAGGGCTTCAAAGCTCGATCCTATCGAAGCTCTCAGACAGGAATAACATTCATGGGCACATCAGAGAAAGGGTTTTGGCGGCAGCAGTAGAAAATAAAAACAAAACACTTCAGCAGGCGGGATTCGATGAACACACAAGTACTTGCAATATTCGGAAGTCCCCGGCGAGGCGGTAACACAGACACTCTTATGGAAGAACTGCTCAGCGGTATTTCCAGAGATGGCGGGGTTGATATCACCCGTATTTATGTTTCGGATTACAATATCAAACCCTGTACAGGCTGCGCCTTTTGCGAGACATCCGGAGAATGCAATATCGAAGACGATATGAAAAAGATTTACCCTCTTCTGGACAAATCACAGATTATCGTGGTTTCTTCTCCTGTTTATTTTTATGGCATCAGCGCACAGTGCAAGCTCCTTGTGGATCGCTGCCATGTTTTCTGGGCAAGAAAATACAAACTTAATCTCCCCTGGTCTGAAGATGATGAAATGGTTCGCCAGGGTTTCTTTATCACCGCTGCAGGCACTGACAACCCCAACCTTTTCTATGGCGGCGAACTTACCATCAGATACCTTTTTGACTGTATTGATATTCTGTATCAGGGAGCCATAACAGTCCGCAATGTTCAGGAAAAAGGCGAAGTCAAAAAGAATCTCCATGCCCTCAAAGACGCCTACAACAAAGGCGTTGAACTTATGAATTATTTTTAGAATCTGAGGATTCCGTTCCATGAATAAAAACAGAAACAGGTTAACAATTCTTTGCATATACTGCCTGATGGCGGTTCTTTTTATTTCAGCAGTTGTAATACCCGCATTTGCCCAGGAATCCCCAGCTTCACCCCAGCCAGCGGTTTCATCAGCACCTGGTGCATCACCTGCACCTGTTGAGAAAAATACCACAGTGGCAAAAGAAACAAACTTTTTCTCCCAGCTTGCAGGCTGGCAGATAGGCTTGCTGATTGCAGCTCCCATAATAATCATAGTTCTGATTTTTGCTTTCACCTATATAACAGGCAGCATGGGCGAAAAAGACGGTGATATTATCGACCAGAAGGAATACCCAAGACAAGCCCGTCAGGAAAAGGAAAAACAAAAAGAAGCTGAAAAGGCAAAGGAAACAGCAAAAGAAGAAGCTAAAAGCCCCGAGCAGCGCAAGCCCAAGAAAACCGGAAAGAGAATACCGGTCCCCCTTACTCTTATCGATCAGAAACAGATTGCAAGAGAAGGCGCGCTTACAAGCGATTTTTATATAAAGAGCATTGAAGGCGCAAACAAGGGCGAGGTATTCAAAATCGGCAAATATGTTTCCACTATGGGCAGAAGATCAAGAGACGGAAGACTTAACGACATAGAGTTAAGCTCCTATGAGAAACAGGTATCAAGAGAACAGGCTCTCATCCTTTATAAAAAAGATGACGATACCTACTATCTCATCAACGAATCCGACGCAGCAATGAAAGTGAATGCAGAAAGAGTAAACAGCACTGCCGCCTACCCCCTTTACGAAGGAGACAAAATATACATGGGAGCAGGCAGCGTGGTTCTTCAGTTTCTCAGGATGTAATCAAACCAATCAAATGTTAGGAAAAGCAAACAACAAGGATTCCTTGTTTGTTGCGTATAATAATTTATCGTGAAATTCAGCATTGTAATACCAACATACAACCGCAGGGATACACTGGAACAGGTTTTACCCTCCATCGCAAAACAGGACTACCCTGTGGATGATTTTGAAATCTTACTGTCCGACTCAGGCTCGACGGATGGCACTCTTGATATGGAGCAGACTTCCGGCATACCCAATTTAAGGGTAATCACCGGAGAAAACAGAGGCAGATCCGGAGCCAGAAACCGCGGAGTAGTTGAAGCAAAAGGCGAAATAATTCTCTTCACCGATGCGGACATCATCGCCACTCCCAACCTTCTTTCCCAGCATGCAAAGTATCATGAAAAATATGGAAACTGCGCAGTTATCGGATGTGAAGTGAGGGTGGATACCATTGAGGAGTACGAAAGGGTTAAAGGACAAACAGAAAATCTGCGAACCCTTCACCCCCCCACAAAGAAAAGACTCACCTGGCTCTATTTCCTTACCGGAAATGCATCCATCAGAAGGGAAGAGCTCATAAAAGCAGGCCTCTTTGATGAATCCTTCACCGGTTACGGCCACGAAGACCTCGAACTGGGCTACAGAATCCAGAAAGCCGGAATTCCTATTTACTACAACAAAGATGCTGTGAACTATCACTGGCATCCTGTGGAATTTGAGGAAGAATGCGAAAGAAGATTCCTCGCAGGCATTTCAACAGTCCGATTCTACAACAAACACAAAGATCCTCAGATAAAAATGAATCTCGGCTGGAATCCCTTTAACATGCTCTGGCAGTCCCTCCTGAAAAAAGACGGAACTGTTGTCAGATGGTTTAAAAATAACAGCAAAACAAGCAACTTCTGTAAAGAAGCTGCATATCAATATTACTGGGTTAGCGGCATAAAGGAAGGAATGAAAACTTTATGAACGAGGCGATAAAATATCAGACAGTCAAAAAAATTCTCCATATCAGAATAGACCGCCTTGGGGATCTGATTCTCTCAACCCCGCTTCTGCGGGCTATTTACGACAACTGGAAAGATAAGGAAGTTCACTGCCTGATTACTCCTTACACCAGAGAAGTTCTCGAAAACTGCCCCTTTGTTTCGGAGATCAAGATATTCAGCGAAAAATGGGGCCTCCTCGAAAGACTCAATTTTTTCAACCAACTCAAAAAAGAGAACTACGATCTGGTAATCGCCCATTCCCCCAGCAGCCTGAGCTACTTTATAGCCAACTACACAGGCGCACCCCACAGAGTAGGCTATGTTTATGAAGAAAGACCTCTGGTGGCAAAACTGGTTAATATGGCGCTGACAGACCCCATTCATCTCGATCTCAGGGGAATGCTGGCAAGAGGCGAAAAAATCCCCCACGAAGTGGAACAGGGATTGATGATCGCAGATAAACTCGGATTGAAACCAAAATCAAGGGATCTCTTCCTCGAACCGGACCCTGCAGACAAAAAACATGTAGATGAACTTATCAAAAAATGGTTCTGGACAACCAATAAGATTTTCTGCATTCATCTTTCGGAAAAATGGCTCAACATCGGCTGGCAGCATAACCACTTCCACAGACTGGTCAACGACATCAAAAAGAAATTCGGAAACCCGTTCATCCTTTTCACCTATGGTTCATACGAACTCGACATAGGACGTGAGATTCAGGCTACATACGAAAAAACCACCGATGTAAAATGTGTCAGCGACCTTTCTATCAAACAGTGGGCCGCCATGATGAAAAAATGCTCCTATGTAATCACCCCCGACACCGGAGCCATACATGTGGCAGCTTCACAGAAAGTTCCCGTTATAGCGGTTTACGGACCCAATGATTTTGAACTCAACACCCAGCAATGGGCGCCATGGAGAGTCAAAAACAAAAAAATACTCCAGCAGGCTCCTATTCAGCTCATCAACGAAATAATAAACGGCATATCAGAGCTTCAGGATATGTACTAATCCCCTGAGCACCCTGCCATACGGTTAAAAATAATGGACATACCTTTACAAACGAAATCACCGGAAAAACTGAATAGTCTTGATAAACTCACAGAAGACCTTAAAAGCCCTGATCATGCTATCAGAGCAAAGGCAGCCTCCCAACTCGGCTCCACAGGCTTTTCACAGGCTGTGAAGCCCCTTCTTGAACTATTGAATACCGATGAATTTCCATCAGTTAGAAAAGAATGCGCCCTGGCTCTGGCTAATCTCAAAGATTCAAGAGCTTTTTCCTGCTTATGCGATACATTGACAGATCCCGACCCCTCAGTGAGGAAAGCTGCAGTTACTGCAATCGCAGGAATCCAGGATCTCCGCACGCCACACAAACTTGCGGAAATGCTTGCAGATGAAGATATGCGGGTCCGCCGGGAAGCAGCAGCCTGCCTTACAAGAACAGGAAGCGCTGCCATAGAACCGGCAATAAAATGCCTCAAATCGGAAAACCCGATAGTAAGATGGAACGCCGCCACTCTCCTCGGCAATTCACATGATCCCAGAGCACTTGAGCCTCTACTCGAAGTATTGCTTGATCATGATTCCTCCGTAAGACGAGCAGCAATCGACGCCGTCGCTAAACTGAGAAATCCATTAGCTTTCGAAACTCTTGCCGACATTCTCAAATCAGAACACTACGATGACAAATATATAATAGCAGACATGATTGATAAGATAGGCGGAGAACTGGCTCTGAAGCCCCTTACGGATGCACTCGCCTCCGCTGATGAAAGGCTTTTGATTTCCTGTATATCAGCCCTCGGAAGACTAAAAATGTCCGAATCCATACCGGCAATTTACCCCTTTATATTCCATAAAAATCCGAGAATCAGGGAACAATCGGCTCTTTCTTACCAGAATATTCCTAATTCACCAGAATATCTCATCAATAAAATGGGAAAATCCGATGGGGAGCAAAGAGAATTAATAGCCCAGGCTCTTGAAAAAATGGAAGAACCTGTGGGCAGGGAACTTCAGATGTTGTTTTCCGGAATCCCCGGAGCTGAGGATAAAATCCTTGCAAGAAAGGATCCCCGCACAAGTCTGGCAATTCTTGCTGCAATCAAACACGGTACTGCAGAAGTTAAAATCCCTGCAATCAGACTCCTCGGAAAAACAGGCTCATCCCAATCCAGGGATTTTCTCATAGAACTTCTGAAACAGAATAACGATTCTGATGTTTCAGGGGAAATTATAAAATCCATAGGCGAATTTTCAGGTAAAAAAGGAATGGAAACCCTGATGGGCATCCTTGATTCATCAGCACCGGCAGAAACCCGCCTGAAAGCTCTTCAGGCAATTTCATCAAAAGCAACTACCGCTGAACTTGCCGAACTCCTGAGATTAAGCAAAAATGCCGAACAGCAGCTGTCAAAATTAATAACCGAAACCGTTGATTCCATCCTGAAAAAGAACGCCTCCCTCGCTGACAAATGGCAAACTCTTTTCTGCCCGAAATGCCTCGCAAGATTTGAGAAATTCAAAGAATCACTGTCATTATTCAAATCAGTCACTTACTACGCCTGCAGAAGATGCAGGGGAGAAAAATTCATCGAAGGCGCTGTAACAATAGAAGCTGTAATCGATATTCATGTCGATTATTTCATCGCTCAGGAAGATGATACAATCAAAATAAACTGGCTGAAGAAAAAGCTCCCTATAGACTTTGACCGCATTGAAATCGGAGCTGCTGACGATAAAATACTTAAAGCTTTCATTGAAGTTGTTCAAAAAGACCCAAACCCCGCCAACCCCGGAAAAAAACATGAAGTAACAGCAAATGAAGACTGCACTCTATCCGCAAAAAAAATAAAATCTTTTGGTGAAGCGGTCCGGGCAGCTTCTAATACCGGCAACCCATTATAAATGCTGGATTCTGTCGTTATTAACCTGTTCAAAATCCGAACCACTGAATCACTAATTTACCCGTCTTTTACTATAAAAATATTTTACCCCTAAAAATTTTACATTTTGTTTGCTATAATTGTGCAAATCAATATGTGATAAATGTCACAATCAAAATCAGCAAAGATCAGGCCTTCAGTTTTCAGCATATTGAGAAAAGCGGCAGGGGAACAAAACATATTTCTGATAATCTCAGGCTTTTGCTAAGTGCGTTTTTCAGCAAAATGTGGAATAACTGATATATGACGAAATAGAAAAGATGAGATACAATGAGCAGCGCATCATCAAATCTTATACTAAAATCCCAGTATGAAATTACAGAAAGACTGGGAAGCGGCGGAATGTCCAGTGTTTTTAAGGCAAAAAACCTGAAAAGCACAAGCAGCCTTACTTCAACTGTGGCTATAAAGGTAATGAAAAAAAATACAAGCTTCGGAAGAGGTTTAACTCAGGTTGAGTTTTTCCACAAGGAAGCAATTTTACTCAAAGAACTTGGCCACCCTGCCCTGCCTCGCATTTACGACCTCTTCAACGAAAAAAACACATATTATATGGTTCTCGAATATATCGAAGGAAAAACTCTGGAAAAATACATAGAGGAAAAGGGAAGGTTAAGTGAAGAGGAAGCTATCAGCATTGCAATAAGACTGGCAGATATAATCGAAGATCTGCACAGTGCAAATCCTCCCCTGATCTATAGAGATCTTAAACCCTCAAACATCATTATGAACGAAAACCGTATGAGACTAATCGACTTTTCCGGTGTTTATTTCCCCTTCAAAGGCAGACTTACCAGCGATGTACCTGTCCATTCAACAGGTTATTCCCCACCGGAAGCATACAAAAAAGGTCATGTGAGTTTCTCAGTTGATACTTACGCACTTGGTAAAGTTATCTATCAGATGCTCACCGGATTCAATGTGGGAAGAACTGCAAACGACCCCGAACCGATAGAAACAGTGAGACCTGATATTTCATATGAACTGAAATACATCATCAACAGAGCTATTCAGAAAAACATACTCTCAAGATACTCCACAATGTGGGAATTACGGGATGAATTAAATCAGTGTCTTGAAAAAATTAAACTTCGTAAACAGAAAAATGATGAGGAAAGTAAAAAGCAGAAAATCGGGGATTTTCTGAATTATATTTACAAATGCATTCTGCTCCCCCTTATTGATACGGTAATAGCCCTGTCATTTGCGTCGGCCATCCTGTTTCAGGTATGGGCAGCTTACAACGGATGGGACAGCAAAACATGCAGCCTTGTCCCCCCGTGGACTCTTGTTGCTCTTATTGTTATCTTTATTATTCATGCACTATGGAGATTCTGGTTCAACAGAGTCGGCGCTTTTCACAAACCAATCAAGGCAATCCATAAAAGGGTAAAAAAGATAAAACCTATGTCAGTATTAGCTTTTATCAATATAATCGCATTTCTCGGAATCCTCGCATTTATAGCAAAAAATCTGATAAAAGTTTAATAGATACACAAAACAAGACTAAAGACATCTATTGAAAAAAACCACCGTTATATTTACTTCAATAAGATGCTCTTGTTTTTCGGGGATATTTACTACAGTAAAATACTCTTGTTTTTCAAGGAAAGAGGTTCGGAGGAAACCCCGCTTTTTTAAAAAAGTGTAGTTTCCTCTGACGGTCCCAAATCCCCACAGTCCCCGGTCGGTCCCTCAATATCAATGAATTAGTAAAAACCACTCCAATCCCTAAGCCCAACACTCCTGTTTTTCAAGGAGGGAGGTTCGGAGGGTAACCTCGCTTTTTTAAAAAAGCGTGGTTCCCTCTGAGGGTCCCAAATCCCCCCGGTCGGTCCCCCAATTCAAAAGTTTTGGGAAGGAGGTCCGGAGGAAACTTTTTTCAAAAAAGTTTTCTCTGGAAGCTGGGCGGACGGTTATTAATCTTTTTTTGGGAAACCCGCTTTTTGAAAAAAGTTCGTTTCCCAAACCCTTCCGGCAAAAGCTTTCGGTGCATAATTTTTCTGCTCTCTATAATTTTGTTTCCAATATTAATGAAATAGAAAAACTAACTCCAATCCCCAAGCTCAACACTCCTGTTTTTCAAGGAGGGAGGTTCGGAGGGCAACCTCGCTTTTCCAAAAAAGCGTGGTTCCCTCTGAGGGTCCCAAATCCCCCCGGTCGGTCTCCCAATTCAAAAGTTTTGGGATGGAGGGTGCCTGCCCGCAGGGCGGGCGCGAGGAAACTTTTTTCAAAAAGTTTTCTCTGGAAGCTTGGCGGACGGACATAATTCTCGTGAGCATTCAGATAAATTCTTGCCTTAATTCAGTGGCATTGCCCCGTTCTCCGTTTCTATAATCCCCCGGTCTCTGATCGGTCTCAATGCCGCTGAATTAGTAAAAACCACTCCAATCCCCAAGCCCAACACTCCTGTTTTTCAAGGAGGGAGGTTCGGAGGGCAACCCCGCTTTTTTAAAAAAGCGTGGTTTCCTCTGAGGGTCCCAAATCCCCCCGGTCCCCGGTCGGTCCCCCAATTCAAAAGTTTTGGGATGGCGGGTGCCTGCCCGCAGGGCGGGCGCGAGGAAACTTTTTTCAAAAAGTTTTTTCCGGGAGCTGGGCAAACCGGCATGATTATCGCAGTGAACCAGCATAATAATAATTGAGAAGCAGATAAATCCGTACATTAATCCAATGGCATTAGTAACACCCATACAAAAATACCGGAGCTTGTTCTTTACCCTGAAAAACACCCCTGTAAAATAGTATTTTACAGAATCTCCGGAAACCGGGATTTTCAATCCACGCACAAACAAAAAGAGACTGTCTCATAACCCTGATTGCTCTTTTTAACTTCCGGGTTATAAGACAGCCTCTTCGATTTATTCTTCAGAAAAGTCCCTTAATAGTTCCTTTTCTTCTCTTCATTGTAGCGTTTAAGCGGGAAATCGAAAACTTCCTCAGGAAGCTCCTTTATAATCTTTCTATCAAGTTCGCCGGAAATGGCTCTGTCAATATAAAGGTTGATTCTTCCCTTATCATCCATTCTGAGATCAGTAAACTCAATACCTGCAACATACTGGTTGTAAGTGGTCTCTTTCTGCCAAACAAGCCTTGCATCGAGATGGACAGGAGTATCTTCAAAATCAAGCATAAGTTTAATCCTGATTTTCTTGTCGTAAGGAAGGGGGAACGGGTTTGAAATTCTCATACCCACTGTGCTGAGGTCCAGAGTAAGGGTGTTGAAAATTTCTGCCCGGTCTTCGATTTCCATTTCAACGGGAAGTATTCTGTCAAGCCTGTATGCACGGCGTTTGCCTTCAGCAGAATGTTGTTCCATAAAGTCTTTGATAAGCTGCTTCGCTTCATCCGACGGATTCATAAACTGGACGCCGAACAGGTTGGTTCCACCGAAAATTTCCCTTCTCCAGATAATCTTAATATCCGTATCAAGAGGTTTTGGCATATCCAGAATTAAGCTCAGATGGAAAACATAGTCCATAGGCAGATTCATATCACTGGTGATTCGTAAACCGCCTTCTGAAATATCAACTATATAAAGATAAATAGGAGCAACATCCAGACCTTCGCCTACTTCACCGACAAAAATCTTATTAAGCTTTAACGCTTTTCGTCTGAAATGCCTTCTGTCCTGAAGCACACCTTCAGCTGCGTTGCTCGAACCGTTACCGGAAGTTTCAGGTGTGGGCTCATTCTGTGTTTCTGTAGTCTGTGTGTTTTTTTCCTCGGATAGCATAATCCGCACCTCTTGATTTAGTTTTTATCTCCCGAAATCATTATCCTTAATTTAGATTAGATATAAAGAAGAAAAAATCCTCTCATGAACCGTAAAAAATAAAGATTCTTCATCAAAAGATTCATGTAAACACCCTTTTATGGAATATTCCTCCTGGCATAAATTTAAGAGGAATATTTTCTGAACGGAAAATAAAAATCAGGTTGTAAGAATCTTACTCAATACAACCTGATTGTATAATCGCTTAGATAAGCTTCTTATAGTCTTCTGCAGAAAGAAGCTGTTCAATTTCTTCAGGTTTTGAAAGCTTTATTTTAAGCATCCAGCCCTGTCCGTAAGGATCAGTATTTACATACTCAGGATGGAAATCCTCATTATCTTCTCCATCAACTTCCTGAAGAAGATTTTTGTTTGCTTCCACAACTTCGCCGCTAACCGGTGAGAAAAGGTCTGATGCGGTTTTCACCGATTCAACAACACCACACTCCAGCATCTGGGTTACTTCATCGCCGGGTGAAGGCAGCTCGATAAAAACAATGTCTCCAAGCTGACCCTGTGCATGATCAGTGATTCCGATTGTGGCAACGCCGTCTTCAACCTTTACCCATTCGTGCTCTTTTGTGTAATAAAGCCCATCAAGTACTGTTGACATTTGTCCTCCTGATTATTTTATGATTATATCATCATATTAAGAATTTTCATTTAGTCAGCATTTTTCTTTGCTGATTTTACCGATCCTTTGTAAAAAGGAGTTTTTATTACCTGTGCAGGTACCATTCTGCCACGAATCTCAATGTTAATCTGAGTTCCGATCTTAATACCTTTTCTGTCCACAACAGCAAGGCCAAGATTTTTCTTCAGACTGGGAGAGAATGAACCGGAAGTGACAACCCCAATCTCTTTACCTTCGGCATTGAAAACCTTGTGATCTTTTCTTGCAATACCCGGTTTTTTCATCTCAAAACCTATCATTTTCCGTGCAGGCTTTTCAGTTTCAAATTTCTTCAGTGGATCTTTGCCGATGAAGTCATTTTTCTCAAGCTTCACAGCCCAACCTATTCCTGATTCAAAAGGAGTGCGGTCATCATTGAGTTCATGTCCGTAAAGGGGATACTTAGCTTCAAACCTTAGTGTGTCTCTTGCACCCAGACCAATAGGAGCAAGGCCATATTCCCTGCCGGCATCAAGAACTGTATCCCATATTGCAACAGCATCTTCGTTGGGCACATAAAGTTCAAAACCGTCTTCACCAGTATAACCAGTGCGGGAGATAATACCTTCAGACTTACAAATACCACCCTTTACAAAAGTGTAATAACCAATCTCAGAAAGATTTACAGGAGTAACCTTCTGAAGAATTTCCTCAGCTTTCGGTCCCTGAATGGCAATAATCGAAAGCTTTTCGCTTCTGTCCACAACAAGACACGAATAACGCTCAGGCTGGGAGCAGAACCATCTTTCCTGATCCATAAGCCATTTGTGAACCTTGTCTTTGTTGGAAGCATTAACAACAAGCATAATCCGATCTTCCATTTTATAAACAAGAACATCATCCACTACCCCGCCCTGATGGTTGCAGACAGGTGTATAAATCACACTGCCCGGAAGCAGCGCGGAAATATCATTGGCAATAATATACTGAACAAGTTCTTCAGCCCATTCGCCCCGTATCTCAATTTCCCCCATATGTGAAAGGTCAAAAAGCCCTGCAGAACTTCTGACAAGTTCGTGCTCTTTTATAATACCGGAAGGATATTCAATAGGCATCATATATCCGGCAAATTCAGCCATTTTAGCATTTGCCTCAACATGCCTTTCATATAAGGCAGTCTTTTTTAACTGTACAACATTGTCCATGAGAAACCTCCAATGAATTCGTAGATACAAATCTTGTTCAAAGATTAACAAAATCCTTTAGATATATTTTCGATATGATTCAACTTCTTTAACATATTTTGAACAGAAGGATTTTCATCAATATAGAAAAACATGTCTTTGGTAAAATAGATAATAGTTTTAATTCAGGATATTCAACCGAATCCAAAGCAAATAATCTTGGAGGTCAGACCATGCACGAAATGACAAAGAAAAACATGCTTGACGCCTTTGCAGGCGAAAGTATGGCAAGAAACAAATATGACAATTTTGCACGCATTGCAGAAAAAGAAGGCTTCCCCAATGTAGCCAGAATGTTCAAAGCAATCGCCTATGCAGAGTTCGTCCATGCTTCAAACCACATGGGAGTTCTCGGATACAAGAAAACAACATCCGAAAACCTTCTTGAAGCAGCCGGCGGAGAAAACTTCGAAGTTAACGAAATGTATCCCGCATACAACGAAGTAGCAAAACTTCAGAATGAAAAAGAAGCAAAACTTTCCATTCACTATGCAATCGAAGCTGAAAAAATCCACGAAAAAATGTATCTCGATGCCAAAAACATTGTTGACGGCGGAAAAGATATCGAACTCGGCGCTGTTTACATATGTGATAAATGCGGATACACCTGCGAAGGTGAAGCACCCGACAAATGCCCCGTCTGTCAGGCAGCAAAAGAAAGATTTGTCGAATTCAAATAAAGCAAATCAAATTAATTGATTTTTACGGGAGGCTGTCCCCAAAGTCAGGATTAACCTATTCTGAAATTTAATCTGAAATAAAACCCGCATTTCAGACATGCTCGGAAAAGAAAACCTGCCCTTCGGGACAGCCTCTTCGTATATCCAACAGAAAGGACTACTAATGCGTAAATACATTCTTATTCTCATCCTTATATGTTTTTCATTAACCTTCTGCACAATAACTGTAAATGCGGAAAATAATATACAAAACAATGGAGAAAACTGGTTTACAAACCTCATATTCAAAGATTCCGGTTTTTCATTCGAACTGATAAGAGTTCTCGGAGCATCCTACACCCAGGGTTCAGATGTGGGAGAAGTAATTACTACAGCAAAAAAAATAAAAGAATGTGATTTTCAAAGCTGGTATGAAGAATGGAACAAACTAGCGGATCAGGTAGCATCAGATGCAGCAAAATGGGAAAAACAGGGATATACAGAATCAGCAAGGGAAGCCTATTATAAAGCTGCAAGCTATTACAGAATCGCCGGATTCTATATGGATGCCCCGGAAGTCAGGGAGAAATCACTCCAAACCGCAAAAAAAAGCAAAGACTGCTTTCTTAAAGCTATAAAATACATGCCATACATAAAACCCATAAGAATACCCTACGAAAAAACCACTCTACCGGGATATTTTATTACTTCTGATAAATCTTCCCGAAAATCACCTCTTGTTATAATCCATACCGGTTTCGATGGAACTGGCGAAGAGATTTGTATGCAGTTTGCCGACGCAGCAAGATCCAGAGGCTACAATTGCCTCGTATTTGAAGGACCAGGGCAGGGGTCGGCATTAAGGGAACAAAACCTGATTTTCAGACCTGACTGGGAAAATGTAGTAACACCAGTAGTTGACTGGGCGGTAAAAAGACATGATGTGGACAAAGACAAAATAGCTTTGATCGGAATAAGCTTCGGAGGGTATCTCGCCCCAAGAGCTGTTTCCGTTGAACATAGAATAAAAGCCTGCATTGCAAACGGCGGCATTTACGATGTAGCTTCAAATTTTACCGATAAAGTTCCCGAATCCTTTCTTAAACTTATGGATACAAACCCCAGACTCTTTGATACATTGGTTCAAAACGCCGGTGAGAAAAATCCCACAATCAAATGGGGATTACAACACGGAATGTGGGTCCTCGGCGCCTCCTCACCATCCGAATATGTAAAGAAAACATTTCAATACACAATGAAAGGACACGCAGATAAAATTAAATGTAACATGCTTGTAATAGATAGTTCAGCAGACCAGTTTATGCATAATCAGGCAAAAATTCTGTATGATGCATTAAAATGCCCAAAAGAATTCTACATGTTCACCGGCAAAAACGCCTCACAAGCTCACTGCCAAATGGGAGCAGCATCATTCTCCAACGCAATAATGTTCAACTGGCTCGATAAAGTTCTGAAAAAATAGAAAAAATCAGTAAAACAGCAACGCAAAACTTCAACTGAGGGTCCTAACTCCCCGTCGGTCCCCATTTCCTTTGGTCGGTCTCTCAATTCCCCCGGTCGGTCCCTCAATTCAAAAGTTTTGGGAAGGAGGTCCGGAGGAAACTTTTTTCAAAAAGTTTTCTCTGGGAGCTGGGCAAATGGCTATGAATCTTTTATTTGGGAAGCCCGCTTTTTCAAAAAAGCGTGATTCCTTCTGATGGTCCTAACTCCCCGTCGATCTCCATTTCCCCTGGTCGGTCTTCCAATTCCCCCGGTCGGTTCCTCAATTCAAAAGTTTTGGGATGGAGGTCCGGAGGAAACTTTTTTCAAAAAGTCTTCTCTGGGAGTTGGGCGAATGGTTATGAATCTTTTATTTGGGAAGCCCGCTTTTCCAAAAAGCGTGGTTCCCTCTGAGGGTTCTAACTCCCCGTCGGTCTCCCAATTCCCCCGGTCGGTCCCTCAATTCAAAAGTTTTGGGAAGGAGGTCCGGAGGAAACTTTTTTCAAAAAGTTTTCTCTGGGAGCAGGGCAAGCGGTTAGAATTCTCGTGAGCGATTAGATAAATCCATTAATCTATTTAATTCTTTTTTTCCATTTAACAGGTTTTAATTCATTACCATAATAAGTGAGCCAATAAGTTCGCCGGAAACAAACTCAAATCATCAGTAAACTTCATAACGGCAATAAAACGCCGGCGACTGCCAGATCGCAGGCGTCCCGCCTGTCCCCCGGTTAAACAATCTCGTTTTCTATCCTCAATCTCCAAAATGGAAATACAACTCCAGCTATAGGGCAATGCCCATGAATTAAGGCATGGATTTATCTGATCACTCACAATAATTATAACCGCACGCCCAGCTCCCGGAGAAAACTTTTTTGGAAAAAGTTTCCTCCGGACCTCCTTCCCAAAACTTTTGAATTGGGGACCGACCGGAGGGGTTAGG